>JANYFB010000005.1 GCA_025362955.1 Akkermansiaceae bacterium | reverse complement strand
GTCCGCTGACGCGGCGGCGGCGAAGGCGATCGCTTCGAGGATGTTTGACTTGCCGCTACCGTTCTCACCGATGAGCACGGTCACCGCGCCCGGCTTGAACGAAAGCTTGGCAATCGATTTGAAGTTCTCAATCTGGATCTCGGAAATCATTGGAATGGCGGTGGCGGGAGCTTAGGAGGCTGCGACAACTAATGCGATAAGGGATTTTGACGTTTCCACGCGGGTCATAAATCCTCCCTCAAGAAACGTTCCGATGTTTGCGCCGTATCAAGGACCATCCTGAGCCAGCGATCTTCCTTCTGCATGTCCTTCGGTGGCGCGGTGGTGGTGGTGATGATGTATTGGAAGCTGACGAGTTCCGGGTCATCGAAGCTTTCTTCCAGCTTTCGGGCATAGAGGAAGAACCGTTCGTAAATGAGGCGGGCGAGGTCGGCCTCGCGGGGACCGTCGTGGATGAGGAAGCGGGGATGGTGGCCGACGCCTTCGATGCTGAGCACCATCGCGGCGAGGTCGAAGGCGATCACTTTGATGGTTTCGAGCGCGGCACCAGAGAGTTCGGCATTCCGTCTAACGCTGAGCGTGAAACCTTTGTCCGTGGTCTTGATCGATGGCTCCACCTTGCCGCCCATCGCTGCGCGGACGGTATCGGCGAAGGCGTAGGAAAAGCTCTGCTCGGTCGTCGCGTGATCGCGCCGCATGGCCTCGACGGTTCCTTTGATCTCATCCCTCACGCCAATCGCGGCATTCAAATCCTTGCGGACGGTCGAGGCGGATTGCTCCGACTCTTCGGCGGATTCAACGAGAGCCGATGCGCCATCCAAGCGGCGCTGCCATCCGCGCAGGTCCGATGTTTCATTCTCGATTCGTGTCTTTTCGGTGCTGTAAGTCGTGAATGTTGAAGTGACGAGCTTTACGAGGCGCCTTTGTTCCGTTTGCAATTCGGCCAACTGTCGTTCTTGGTTCTTCTTCAAGCGCTCCAGATCGTCCACTTGCGCGAGGAGCTCGCCGAGATTGATCTCGGTTTCCAAGGACGCTCCGGGTAGAGGATCGACGCAGACATTCTTCAGGGCACAAGCCAAGGTGTTAGGGCACATGCCATCCTCCATCCGGGCGGGGTTTTCGATGCCTTGGGCTTGAAGCGCTTGGCGTCGGCTTGTCCGATCGGCAATCGCTTGAGCCGTGCCCGTTAGTGTCTCATTTGCTTGAGTGACCCGCCCGTCGATCTTCGTGCCTTGGCTGACGGCATCCTCCCAAGCGTTTTTAGCCGCAACATATTTCTCGTCCAGGTCAGCCTCATCCAAAGCCATCTTGATGCCTTCAGATCGCAGACGGCGGCGTTCGCCCAAATCCGCCACGGTTTCCGCGCCAGTGAAGTCTTTCATCCCGGCGCGTTTCAGGGAATCGACGAGCTTGGTGTAATCGCGGTTCTCGGCGCGGGTCAGTGCGGGCAATTCGTCGTTGCTCTTCCTGATAGTCTCTTCCGCTTCATGGAGCTCGGATCGCAAGCGCATCTCTTCGGCTTTGAGGAGGCCAAGCACCGCCTTCATCAGGTCTTGTTGCTCGGAGGCGCTGGTCTGGGGTTTTTCGGACTCCGCCATCGAACTGCGCCATTCGGTTAGTCCGGCAAACCGGCTTTCCTGGTCACGGGTGATCCACGGCAAGAGGTAGCGCCAACCGAACTGCTCTCCTCCTTCAGCCTCTTCCAACACCGCGCCACAGGCGGCTGCTTCCACGGCGGTGATGAAATCGGCATAGTCGCCATGGGTGACATCGCCTGATAGAAAATCATCGATGGTGACATTTTTGCAGGCAAAGCGCCGCGATGTGCCTGCGAGTGGACGGGCAACGAGCCAAAGCTGTTGATCGACGAAGACTTCGGCGACCGCCCACAGTTCGCGTTCGAAGGCTACCTCAACGGCATCTTTCAAAGTCTTCGGGCCATAGTTGGACTCACCTAGCAGATACCTCAGGACGCGACAGAAGAGGGTTTTGCCCGAGGCGTGACCGGAAAGACCGTCCCCATAGAGTTCCGGTATCTCTCCTTCTTCCGGCGGAGCCCAGACAATGTTCAAGCCACGGCGGAGCGTTACCTTGCGGACTTCGTTAGGAAATCCACCCGGAACAAGCTTTCGAAGAATGCGAAGTTCGCGAAACCACAGCATCGGTTCACAGCGGCTAGCATTGGGAGAAATCTCCCGACCGAGCTTTGCAAAGAAAGTGGACTGTGTGGCTTTCATGGATCAGTGGGAAACGAGGGCTGCGACTTTCTTGCGTTCTTCCGCCGGAATGTTGACCGGCTGCGCCAAAGCCAGCTCTTCGGCGACGGCGAGTGCGATGCGGGCGTCAAAGCGGACGTGGGGGAAATACACATGCTTTTCCAATGTGAGCAGCTCGACGACATGTTCCGGGTCCTGTCCGGTCACGGCGAAGCGGTCGGCATAACAGAGGCCGGACAATTGATCGAAACGCAGAGTGGCATCGAATCGATCACCGGTGAGTTTCAGCCATTCATCGGCTACCTCCCCGGCGAGTGGTTTCAAGAGGTTGGCCAGTTTTTCCCGGTCGCCAAGAAGATCGGTCGCGGCCCTGAGTGTCGCCCATGAAAGTGCGCCTCCGGCCTGCATGACCATCTCGATCATCACACTCACGACATACTGATAGGCCTGCGGCAATGGTGCCCTATGTTCTTCGGGCAGCACCATCGACATGCCACGCCACGACCACGGGTGGGCGGCGGCGAAAGTCGCGGGGGATGGATAGAGAGGCGTTTGATACGGCGTCCCTGTCCTGATCGCCTCGGCGAGGGCGTCGTAGATTTGGAGGATGGTTTCTTTGGTGCGGTAGGAGCCGTGTTTGGCTTCGTCCT
>JANYFB010000350.1 GCA_025362955.1 Akkermansiaceae bacterium | reverse complement strand
CGTTCCATCCCGCAATTCCGCGAAGAACTAACTAAACCATACAACCACCCAGACGGACCGGTTCCTCTTCTAGATATTCGCTAACAGTTTGAATCCGCCATTTGTAAACGGCAGATGAACGGGATGAACGCAGATGAAGAGGATTGGTTATAATCCAAAACGAATGGAATTATAGCATGAGTCATCCTGAATGCTAACTACAAGCACTTTCGCTCACACCCGCACCCTCAGATCCCTAACACTCCACAACATCCCGGCCGCCGCCTTTCCATTCCCCTTCATCCGCCGGGCTCCGTCTATGCGGCGCTCAGTGAACCGTTCCCGCGCTGCAGCGAAAGCCTCGTTGACGAACGCCTTGCTCCCAATCACCGCACCATCCGTAAAATACCTCACCCGGCAGCGCAGCATCGCCGCCAGTTGTAAATCCGCCAAAACCGTCCCGTTGTCCTCGACCTCCAACACCTCCGCCGAAGTCATCTGCGGACAAACTACGTCCTTCTCCACCACCGCCTTGCCGCTCTTCCTTCCCAATGCCAGCCCCAGCGCCCGCCGATAGATCCGCGAAACCTCCTGCCATTTCTCTGCCTCGAAACCTACATCGCAATGGCTCATACACGCTCGGGCGAGTCCCTCACGAGCCTTTTTCCCATTGCCCTTCGGTCCACCGCCCAAAGCTTCCCCGTAGCTACTCCAACGATACTTCGCCGGATCAGAAGCCATTCCGGCCCGCACGGGATTCAGATCGATATATGCCGCCATTGTCCGTGCCGCAACCCCGCATTCCACGATCACACTCTTGTAACGCTCCTCCCACAGCGTGCCGCTGCGCTGGTGCGTCCGGTTGAACCATCGGGTGAAGCGTTGCAGTAAAGTCTTCATGAACTCCGAAAGGTTGTGCATCCGATAGGTGAAACGAACATGAATCTCCCGCACCCATTCATCCCTTCCCTGACTTTTGGCTTCCTCAAGCTCCTTGGCCACCCCCGCAACAAAAGCCTCGGAATTCGTCGCGGAAAGACGCTTAAAAAATTCTTGGTCAGTGAGTCCACCCACCGGCATCGGCGGTACCTCCAGCAGGATGTGGAAGTGATTGGACATGACACAGTAAGACAAAACCCGGCAGCCCGTAAAATTCTCCTGCATCCGCATGAACATACGGAAATGCTCCCGCTCCGCGTCCCCAAAAACAAAACGCCGATCCACCACACGGCTGACACAGTGATAGATCGCTGGTTTCTCCGCTGAATCCTTCCAAGGGGCCAACCATCGTTTGCTGCTCATGGCTTCTTATACCATCTCCAACCAACCTAGCAATGCAAAACTTTACATTTTGTCTGGGATTTAGAAAGGAAATTGGGATTTAGAAAGGAAATTATCAAAGCGGCCTTCACACGAGCCTGTGACCTCACCTTCCTGAATAATTACTTTTTTTGAATGGGGATTTTAAATGGGCTTGTGAATTTACCAAATTTTCTTTGTATTCGGCCTCCGAATAATAGGCTTTCCGCATGTGGCTGTCCGCACCCGTATCCAGAAAGGCTCGTCGAGTGATCCTGCACATAGGCGCGCCAAAATCCGGCAGCACTGCGATCCAAGTCATGCTCGGTCGGAATCGTAAATTGCTCGCGGAACAACGTGTTCTGATGCCTGACTTGGGAACGGGTGTGGTCGCCAGCCCATTGGTTCCGATCTTCATGCCATGGTATCACAAAACCTCGCTGCACCGCGATTACAAGATCGGTTATCTCCAACGCAGGCTTCGCCATCGGTTAGCAGTATTGGCCATGTTGCGTCGGTCCTTTTCCAATGCGAATCCAGACACTGTAATTCTTTCTAGCGAACATTTCTATCAGCACCTTTCCAGCAGGAGGAGTTTGTCGCAACTGCGGCGGCTCCTCTTGGAATTTGCCGAAGAAATCACGGTGATCGGATATTTCAGGAGGCAGGATCAGGCGATGTTCAGTTCCCAAATTCACTCGGCCCGTGTGGGAGGGAGCTCGGTTTTCCTGCCGCCTGTTTCCCTATCGAGACATCATTGGCTGCGATATGCGGAGAGGCTTGATGCATGGGCGAATGTGTTTGGACAGGATGAATTGATCGTGAGGCCCTTCGATTCCAGGAAAATAGTCGATGGTGACGTCTGCAAGGATTTCTTGGTCTATGCACGACTAGACATGAGCGGAATCGAGACCGGAATCGCCGCGAATGTCGGGTTGGATAGAGTGCTGGCGACATACATCGAGAAATTAAACGAAAAAGTACCCCGATTTGCCGGTGGTGATTTAAACCCATTATATCGCCCGCTCGCCTCTACCTTCGGATTCCTCAAACCATGTGCGGACCGGCCGAAAATTAGCGCTACGGATGCTCGATTCATTCTTGAAATGTTAAAAGACTCCAACGCCGCACTTGCGAAGCGATTTGGCAATGGGGACGCCTTTTTTGATGAAACGGTGAATGACATGGACCCGCTGGCTGAGGACGGATTGAGCGCAGAAGACGTGGTCGCCGTATCATCCGAAATCTTGGCCATTCTCGCAGGCAGGATTATCACGCTCGAACAGAACAACCTGCGCCTGCGATCAAAGATCACCCAACAGCGTGGGTGAATGGCGCTCTCTAATAATTCTGTCCAGATCACTTGCTTCGGGATCAGTCGTATCAGATAGAATCAAGGCGGTTTTCTGATTTTTTTAAAGGCTGGATTTTGGCATGAGGAGGCTTATATTACTAGGTCCGGAGCTTCGATTTGGTCGCGCTGGTTCTGGACCTTGCGCGACGGATGGTGGAGAGGTGGCGGGTGCTGGCAGTCACTGGTTGCCGACCTTTTTACAGAACGGCGCTCGCCCCTTTCGCTTGGCGGACTGGTATGACGAGTTTTCGATTCGGCTTGTGGCGTGAGCGGAACGAAATACCCTGAAGCCAAGGTTCGGTGCGGGGCAGGAGTAACCTAGGTGGGATCGGGGGCGATGGTGCCTAGGTTCACTGACCCGATCTGTCCGTGTTTCCATGTGGCATCCCAATAGAGCCATCCGGTCGCCCTCTTGCCGGTTTCGTTGGTCCTAGTCGCGTTTCATTTCGTTAAAAGTCGCGGAGTTCGATAACGTGGAGGCAGGGGAAACCGGAAATTTTTTCCAGCCTGCATGCCGACATGCGGCGGAAAGCTATCGACAACTTCCGCGAGGCTCTTCGCAAATCCGCCGATGTGAAAATCGAAATCTTTGCCGACACCCGCACGGGACTTCAACATCCCCCTTAGGAAATGTTTGCAGGCGACGATTTGAGAACCAATGATCCGGCAAATGTTGAACCGCTTTTACGGGGCTTTTGACACGGAGCGGCGCTCGGGTGTCAGCGACGGGACAGACTATCGGACGCCATTCCAGATCGACCGTGATCGGGTGCTGCACACGCCGACGTTCCGGCGATTGCAAAATAAAACGCAGGTTTTCTGGAGCGGTGAGTATGATTTCTATCGGACGCGG
>JANYFB010000308.1 GCA_025362955.1 Akkermansiaceae bacterium | reverse complement strand
TCCTTGGTCGCCGCATCGAGGAGTTTTTCAAATCTAATATAACAATCGATACCCGGCCAAGCGATGAAACCGGTGTTTCCACCGTGCATCCAGCGATTGATCTTGTTACCTGGCACCAGCGGGTCCAGGCCCTTGTTTACTTCGATCAATGCCTCCTTGTCGCGACCTAGAGTGAACAGGCATTCCGCCCGCATAAATATATCCGATCCTTCCCCGGCGAAAGTCTTGAGAACGGTCTGCCTTCTTTGCTCGAAAGTATCCAAGGACTCACCGGCAACGGCACCGCCGAACAAAAGCATCGTCGGGAAGATCAGCAGGAATCGTTTCATGAATGGATTTTCTAATGAATCATCACCTTGTCACCGCGGCTTGCCCCGAGGCGGGTGCGTTGATCGTCGGCGATGTTGAAGTGCAAGGTGTCGGGCTGTCCGGGGAAATTGACGGTGGCGGTTTGGCGGGTGGCGTCCCACGAAACGACAGGTATCGGGCTGCCGGCCCGCACTGGCAGGAGAAGCACGCGGAAGTTCGCCGAGACCGCACGCCGGTTGATCAGCAGGCGATCATGAAACATCGGCTTGCCGTTTCGATCCGACGGTCCCGGGGCCGTTTCCACCTGAAGGAGATGCAGCTTGGAATCACCACTCGAATCCATGCCAAGCGCCGTGACGATCAACAGCGGATCACCCGCTTTCGGCTCCAGCGTCTTCCGGGTTTCACTCGCATTCAAATCCGGATCAAGACCATTTGTGGCCAAAGCGATTTGGTTGGACGCGAGCCCCGGAACCTCGGCTTTCCATACTCCACCATTCAGCATTCCTGCCCACTGATAGAGATGCGGTGACTCGTCCTTTTTCAAATCATCTATAACTATACCATAGGGTTGGACTCCACGAATGAGCGCAGTGCTCCGAAAGACATATTGCATTGGATTAAACGGCGCACGGCTGGTCGGGATGTAGTTGGAATAATTGTAGTTAGACCACCACGGCCGCATTTTGTATCGGGCCGTGCCCGCCCAGATACGGAGATTTTCCGGAGACGGATCGAGTTCCCAGCCCATGGCACCGAGTTCGTCCGACCAGACTTGCGGCGGCTGCGTGTTCCATCTCCATGAATAGGCGTAAGTTAGATCCGCGCTACCGACCGAGGCATCATTTCCGATCACCGCTCCAAGATAGGTGGCTGCACCGTTGTAGCCTAACGGCCCGCCTGAAATTGCGGTCGGCTCGGATTCGCCGTCCACTTGGACGAGGTTATAGTACTTTCCGTCGTAGGTTTGGGAGAAAGGCGATTGGGTGAACCAGTCCACTCCCAGCGCGGAGAAGTGGAACATGCCCGCATCGGCATGATGATGGCCGGCACCGAGATAATGATGGGGACGCACGTAAAGATGCATCCATGCCGCCTCCACCGTCCGATCACTGTAGCTGGAAAAGGCACCCTGCCATGGCGCGTTAAAATCCAGCGGCAGTTTTAGGTCGGAGCGCTTCGTCGGCTGAATATCGGCGTCGTATAACACATTCCGTGCCATCCCCGGATAGGTCACGCTAGGCAGTCGCAGGCGCGGGAGGGTAGGGACTTTCGCGCGGTAATCATCGGCGGAAAACTTATCGGGTGGCAGAAGGCAGGTGGGGTCGTTAGGGTCGGCTCCGGCGTCGTTGAACATCGATGTCAGCCAATAGTCCGGCAGGCGGCTTTCCGGATAGAAACACTTCAATTCAGGAACGAGGAAGCGCGACAGCTTCTGACGGCTGAAAGGAGAATATTGCGTCCCGCTGTTCACCATGACCCGGCCTGTCGGCGAGCTCATCTGGACCGAGGCCTCCATTAGATTTCGCCAGTGCGGATGGCCAAAAAGGTTTTCACCGTGCCGCGCCATGATCACCATCGAGAGGAGTTCAAACTCCAGCGCACCGGGGTTTTTCCCAGTGCTTTCAAAAATCACGCCGGCTTCGTCGATTCCCCAATCACAAAACGCACGCACGCTTTCCGCCCCCGAGGCGTAGGCTTCCGCGTCGAATCCCGGCAGCCCTTCAATCGCCGCCAACGCAATGAAATGGGGAAGATCCCAGGCCATCCAGTTCACATCGCGGAATCTAACCGGTGCATCCTGGCCATAGGACCGTCTGCCATAGGTCGCCTTCGCGATGACGCGGCGCATCACGTCTTTTTGTACCGCATTCATCCATTTTCCGGCGAGGTCGAGAGAGAGTCCGAGATTCATGTGGGCGACCAAGCCGTGGATGTTCCGCCAGTGCGTGCGGGCACCCGATGCGTTGAGCGAGACGAGAGTTCCATCCGGTTTGCGCAGTGATGAGCCGAACTCTGAATCGCTGATTTTGAGCCACTCGTCGATCAACGGCTCGCGCAGTTTATAGTAGTTGGCGACCGCCGCAGCCACTTGGCGACCATGATCGTCGTCGTTGGCGATCAAGCAATAGAGCGCCATTGAGGTCAGGCATTCCGGCATATAGGCAACGTGTGAATTGTAGATCCCCTGTTTCTGTCCTTTGAACTGCTGCGCGGTGTTGACGGTAGCGATCTGCTCCGGGCGAACATCGTCCGGCCACTCCAGACCGGTGAGATTTCCCGACGCGAGTTTTTGAAAAACCTCTCCATCGCTCGTTTGCGGATCCCAGAAAGTTTTTTTGAATAGATGCTCCATTTCGATGAGCGACATCTGTCCGACCGTCGTGGCCTTGACTCTGGCGGCCAGCATTGGCACGTCCTTGGCACTGAAGAGCAGACGCGGATAGATTCCCGGCGCTGGCATTTCCGAACCCAGCAACGTCTTGTCGAAACCTTTGAAATTATATTGATTCTTCGGCACCGTCGGCCATTCGGTTTCCGGTCCGTGTAAAATGGCCATTTGCTCGGGAGTGACCTTGACATGGTCCGTCCATTTACCTTGGCGTGTTAGATTCGGGATTGATCTCGTCGCGATGTCCGGATCGGCGAATTTATCCGGCGTGTCAAAAAGAGTGATGACGGAATCCAGCACTGCGTCCTCGTCTGCTCCGAAGGTGAGAGCGCTTTCTCCCAGATAGACCAGACCACGCGGATGGCTCGTGACTTTCAGACCCGTTGCCGCTGCCACATCATCAATCGCGTAGTAGGTCGCATCACGAACTTTCAGCGTTCGGACATTTCCAGCGGGAGTGTATGCCCCGCGACTTTTCCCAACCAACTCGCCAGGGGTGTAAACCCAACGATCCGCGATGGCGGCAAGATCCTCCGGCACAGGCGCGGGATTGATTTCCGCTATTCCGACCAGAGCGGCAAATGAACCCGGCACGTACACCACGCCGTCTTTCGAAACGGCTTCCGCCCGCAGCAAATCCTTCTCGTCTAACCGCACCCGCAAGCCCTTCACGTAACCATAGCGGCTACCCGGAAAAACGGCGATCCCGCCTCGGATCTTTTCGAGTGCAGCCGGAATAGCCGTTCGGGTATAGGGTAGTCCGCGATCCTGCTGGGGGGGAGCAAGGGGAGCTGGCACGCTTTGGGAAAACGCCAGCGGCAACGCCGCAAGATGCGGACAGATCACGCTGAAAAGGAAACGTTGGAAATTTATCATGTGATTACTTTGGCCTGCTTTTTAAAAATTAGCGCTCCGGCCGATTGATCTGGATATGGTCACCATCGGAATCATGGCGGGGCTTTCATACGAAAGTTTGTTTCAAGCATCATTCACCGCAAGAGGGGCGATTTTGCGTCAATGGCGTGCAATTTTACGTCAAGACCGCACTCACTCCGGATTGCACTCATCCCGCTGATTCTGACGTAAAATGACACTATACCGACGCAAAACAACCCTGTTTTCAAACATGAATCAACATGATGGTTACAGCGTGAATAGTTCGTTAGACCCTGGGGAGGATTTGGCAACAGGGGAGACCTTTGCCTTTTTTCGATCTCCCCGCTGCCATGACAGCTCCCCGCAAACTAACAGGGGCTTCGCGCTTGTTGTCACGTTAAGCCTGATGATTCTGCTCACGGTCATCGCCATCGGATTGCTCTCGCTTTCCAGTATCTCGCTGCGCAGTTCCACACAGGAAGAGGCCATGGCGACCGCGCGTGCCAATGCCCGCATGGGTCTGATGCTGGCCATCGGTGAGCTTCAAAAAGAAGCCGGGCCCGATCAGCGCATCACCGCGAGGGCGGAAATTCTGGACTCCAAGCCTGACACACCTGCAGTGGAGGGTGTGAACCAGAAGTATTGGACCGGTGTCTGGAAAACCGGGAGCAAGCCGACTGAAGCGCAAAGGACCGACAGCATAGGCACCAGCCGTACGCTAGCCGCCCGTTGGCTTGTGTCGAATCCCCAGCCGGGCAGCCAGAATCCGCTCGATCCTATTGGGTACACTGCGATATCTAACAACACCGATGCGGATGGTGTCGTCATTGCAAAAAATCTTGGGGCTGATCTGGCGGAGGTGACGGTGCCGCTGGTGAAGGTGCCAGGCTCCACCATCTCGACGCCCGGCGGTCGCTACGGATATTGGGTTTGCGATGAGGGATTGAAGGCGAAGGCCAATCTGGTAGATTTCACGTTCTCCAGCGGTCTGGCAGCCATCGATCAACTCCATCATCTCGCACCTCAGGCGAATGCCATGCAGAAGGTGCTGCCAATGGCTTCCACAGGACTGGATTTGCGAAAATCACCGCCGGAAACCATGGCGAAATTCCTGACTCTCGAAACGGTTAAATTGCTGCCCGAGGTTTCGATGAAAAACCCGATCGCCCGTTATTCTCCCGATTTTACCGTGAACAGCCAGGGGGTAATCGCTGACGTTCGTCACGGCGGTTTAAAAAAAGACCTGACTGCGGCATTTGAAACCCCTTCGGCATTCGAAAGCTTGCTCAACAACTACGGCAACGGTGCGGCAATGCTCTACCGCTATTCCACCAACAGCGCCAACACCGATCCCACGATTCCTTCAGGAGTGCAGCCCGCCAATCCGGAAATCACTGATGGCCTGCCGTGGCATTCGCTCTATTTCCATTACAACACTTATAAAAGTCTAATGAGTTCCCCGATAGCGTCCAGTGGCAAGCCTTCCACCGCACCGACGAGTTCAGGAACACCGGAAACCCTGCCCAATGTCCTTTCTCCACGCTATTATGGAGTCAAACTCGCAGGCTCCAGCACCAAGCAGGCCGGTATCGCACCGATGCCAATCGCATTCCGCGTCGATGTCGCGATCTCCAGCTATAATGCCGGTAACGCAACCACGCCGGCTTGGAGGCTCAGGCTTCATTACTACCCACAGCTCGTTCTCTACAATCCCTATTCCGCTAGAATTCAAGCCAGCGACTATCAGTTCCAGAGAAACTTCGGAGCCTTCGCCACTGCCGGATCCTACAATGCGGCATCACCCACCGTGACCTGCATCAAGGTTTCTGCCAAAAGCGGAAACACCACGATTACGGTTCCCTACTCTCTCATCAACCAAGCAGACGCCGGACGCCTTACCCTCAAAACAAAAGCCGGTGCCTGCGCCACGCTTGAACCTGGCGAGACGCGTGTTTTTGCGCTCGATGCGGATGAGTTGAAAAGCGACCCGAAAGCGGCGATCACCTTCAGCGACTTGGTTTCCAACCCCGGAATGTCCGCAGACTACTCGCAATATTGTGACCTGCCCGCCACCGCTGATGCCACCACCGGTAAAAGCTCGGGAACTCCCTTCTCCACTACCGATCCGAACGCCGAGATCAGCATCCAGCTCAGCGCACCCTCACTGAGATGCCAGGCCGTGGACACTTTCTGCAATCCTCCCAACTACAAATGGCCTGACAACGATGGTTCCGCCCGCGCCCAGGCGGGCGGCTCCTATCAGCAACCGGCATCGGCGGGAAGCTGGCAGAAACTTTCCATCAGCCAGATGAATAGCCAACCCCGCAGGATCATTGGCTTTTACATCCGCCAGAAAGGCCTGAAGCCCTCTGCCTCTACATTTACCTATTCCAACGCCGCCAACCAGATCCCGTTGTTTCATGGCAATTTCAGCCAGTTCACTCCGTTGGAGGACTCCGCCTCATACCCTTGGAAGGAAGTCTATCTAAGCCCCTTCGGCGGGATTTATACCAATGGGCAGACAGATGTTCAGATCGTCCACCCGGCTGGCAACCCGAATGTCTGGCAGACTTCGTTCGGCGATGCCAGTGCTGGATCCGGAATGCCCAGCAATCGATACATCTTGCGCGACGTGCCGCGCCAGCCGTTGGTTTCGCTGGGACAATTCATGCACATGCCAGCGATGAATTTCCTAACAATTGGAAACTTTGCCTATTTGGGAATGGGTTCGATGTTTGTTGGTGGTTCGCTCCCTTCGCCAGTCATCCCGTTGGACAATAACGCATTGACCTCACCCACCGTCGCCGGAAGTGTCACCAGCGACACCCTTTTCCTGGATGATTCGTTCTTGGCCAACCAGGCCTTGTTCGACCGATTTTTCCTCTCCACCGTGCCCCCCGCCGCTGCTTCGTCGGGTACCACCTTGCCTGCTTATTGGAATGATTTCAATGACGCCAATGCAGGCAGCGTCCTCATTGACTTTAATAAACCGCTGCTCAACGGACGCATCAAGCCGCGCTCGCCAGCCAGCAAACCCCTCCGCATGGATGAGTTGCGGTCGGTGGAAAAAGCCGCAGCCAATTTGATTCTCGACGGTGCCTTCAACGTCAACTCCACCTCCACCGGTGCTTGGAAGGCGCTCCTCGGAAGCCTGTCCGGCAACAAGCTGCGCCTTTTCAACGCCACCTCAGGCAATGCGACCACTCTCGATCTCGGCACCGGTCCTAACAAAAATCCCATCCCACGCTTCTGGTCTGCTTCCGCCAATTGCAACCCAAACTCCGCATGGGACGGATTACGCGTGCTCAATGACGCGGAGCTGGATGAACTCGCGGCACGGATCGTCGAGCAGGTAAAGCTCCGCGGGCCGTTTCTCAGCATGGCGGATTTTCTCAATCGCCGCCTCGGCCCCGACGGCCCGCTCACTCGCGCCGGGGCGCTCCAGGCGGCCATCGACAATACTTCGCCCGATGTCAATGCCACCGCCAAGGCGGCAGGCGTGCCCACCACCGTCACCGGTGGCACACCCGCCATGATCCCCGGTAATCTGAAGGACGCGAAAGGAAACACCCTCAACACCGCCACCGGCATGCCGGGATATCTCATGCAGCAGGATATCGTGCAGGCGTTTTCCCCAGCGATGACGGTGCGCTCCGATACCTTCACCGTCAGAGCCTGCGGACAGGCGATAGACGCTAGTGGGCGAGTCATCGCCCAAGTGATCGCCGAGGCGGTGGTCCAGCGCCTGCCCGAATTTCTCGACGGCTCCACCGATCCCGCAGAAGCTTCCCTGGCCGACCTGAAATCCGAAAAGAACAAGATTTTTGGTCGTAGTTTCACAATCACCTCCTTCCGCTGGCTTTCACCCAATGAGATCTAAACTAAAAATTCCCTGCAGCATCATCGCTCTATTCAGCGCCCTCCTGCCCCTAACGGCCCAGGAGTCCGACCAAAATCGCAAGGGAACGTTCCGTACTCTCGGCTGCCGGGTGACTGTGGAGGAACTCTCCTACGCCGCGATGCCTGAGGCTGGCACGCCCCAGAAGGAATTGGGCAAGGAAGGAACCATCGGCATTTTCGACAGCAGCCGCTCCAATTACTACGACCGCCTCGGTCCCGGTAAAGTGGTGTTCTTTCGCAAGGCCGTCGGTGCCGATGGTAAACCCATCCGCAAGGTCGTAGCAGAGGCAGATTTGTCCAAAGGTGGCAGCCTGCCTCTCGTTCTGTTTCTGCCCCATCCGGATCGCCCGGAAATCCTCATGACTCTCGTGTTAGCGGATGATCCAAAGTCGTTCCCCGACACCACCTGTCGGTTCATCAACCTCACCGCCGCCCGCCTCGCTGCCACGCTTGGAGATTCCGCAGCCACCATCACCCCCGCAAGCGTGGAACTTTTTAAAACCGGGATCGGAGAAAAACCCGAGACCCGCTTCGCTACCGTATCCCTAGCGGACGACCGGCGGCTTTACTCGAACAACTGGGTCATCCGCCCCGGCCAGCGCACCATGGTCATCATCTATCCGGTGAACGGCACCACCGAAGTCCAACGCATCACGGATGCTGCGACTCTATAACTCGCCGATTGGCTGATAGTCGAAGTAATCGAAGTCCGCCCAGGCCGTGCGGTCTGATAGATCCTGACAACAGACGCCCCAGAAAGTGCCTGTAAAATTGCTGTGCGGGGAAACCCAGTCACCCAGCATGGTGGCATCGAAGACACAATCGACGACCTGCCATTCAACTCCATCCGTGGACCACGAGAAGCGGAGTTCCGCCCAATCATTCTCCATCCGTAGGAAAAGCTGATTCCCTGCGGCAAGGGGAAGCTCGACTACATGGACATAATCCAACTTGGTATTTTCCGATGAAATCACACCGAGTTTTATTGTCCCATCACCCGCAGAGGTGACTCGGAAGTAATGATAGTGAAACCGATCATAATAAGCGATGAGTCCGGCGGACTGTTTGAAATTCCATGGCTGGAAAGCGAGACAGGTTTCCGCGCGTGCTGCAAAATGTTGGAGCCGCCGGGCGATTAGACTTTGCTCGAAGGTCGAAGCCAACGAATCGCGGCCACGCAGGCTGAGCCAACCCTTGCGGCGTGTGAGAGAGAACCATGAATCATCAACTGGCTCGCGCAGGGTTTGAAAATGAAGATTAAGCGCCGGTCCGTCGAAATCATCTCGCAAGACATCCGTTGCCCATAGATGGGAAATTAGATCCACCTCCACAATTTCGAGCGGCGAGTTGTCTCCTTGTGCGAGACGCGGCCAGCCATCGGCATCCCAGCGCAGTTTTTGAATCGAAGTTTCCCGGCCAAGCGGAACGGACTTGTTTTCCTCGCGAGCACCAACCTGCCGTCCCGGACGTTGCAATGGCCGCTGGCAAAGATGCACGGTGAACCACTCACTATTTTGCGTTTCCACAAAACACCCGTGCCCGGCGGACTTTAGGACGAGGTGGTCCTTTTCAAACGAGGTGAGCATTGGGTTATCCGGGTGGATTTCATACGGCCCCCAAAGTTCCCGGCTGCGGCAAACGCTGACAGCGTGGCGCATCGAGGTGCCGCCCTCGGCCGTGATGAGATAATACCAGCCGTCCTTTTTTAACAGGTGTGGCCCTTCGGTGATGCCGATGGAACTGCCCTCCCAGATCTTCGACGGCTTGCCGACAAACGCTTCTTTCCCGGCATCGTATTCGCGCAACCAGATGCCATCGAACCGGATTGGTGTTAGAGCTTCACCCATTTGCATTTGGACAACGTATTTCCTGCCGTCATCATCATGAAACAAACTCGGATCGAAGCCACTTGCATTGAGGAAAACCGGCTCGCTCCACGGACCTTCAATCCTGTCAGCTGTAACGAGATAGTTCGGCGTATCCATGACAACACCTCCCATGTGATGATGGACATTCGTATAGAGCAGCCAGAATTTCCCGTTCGCGTGGGTTAGACATGGAGCCCAGATGCCGCCGGAGTTCTGGCAACCGCGCATGTCGAGCTGGGACACCCGGTCCAGCGCACGTCCTAGCAACCGCCAATTCGCGAGATCGCGCGAGTGATGGATTTGCACGCCGGGAAACCATTCGAATGTGGAAGTCGCAATATAGTAATCAGCGCCGACCCGGCAAATGGAGGGATCGGGATTGAAGCCTGTCAGAACGGGATTCTGGATTTGGGGCATCGGGGTAGTTTTTAGATATAAAAGAAAAAGTCCGTTTTCTTGTTAGAATAATGAATCCAGTCGCATCTATAGATTCATCTAATTGGCGCGATAGGCTTGTCGATGGAGAGAAGCGCCACGTTACCACGAGTCACAATCAGATCGGTTTTCCCGGAAGGAGCTGAGGAGAATCTCAAGAAATCTTTCTGTTCCGACCATGATATAGCTACAGCTTTTCTATCGATCCATTCAGTTTTCGGCAGCGCGTCACCTTGGTGGTATGGAAAAAGCAGAACCTTGAACTCAGGACTGATGGCTTGTGCGCGAACGGCCAACCGGCGGACCCGCTGTAAATAGCTACCCTTGAAGTTTGCCGGCGGATTATCCTCCAGAATCGTTGGCGTCTCGCCATCCTTGGACGCGCTGCCGTTAGGAGCATTCTTAATATTCAGGAACCGAACCAGCAACATCGGTTGGCCGGCTGGGATGGGCTGATCGGGGTTGCGAACGGCAGGAAGGGCTGGGCTGATTGTCTTTGCGTCCTTGCTGGGCACATTGGTCTGCCGAGGATCATTTCCTGTAAGTATGATATCCATTTCATGATCGTTGGGCCTTTTGACTTGGGCGATCTGCACATCGTATTCGAGAGTGAAATACCAGGCATAGTTGTGCGCCGCATCGTCTTTCCTGATATCATCAATGACGAGAGCGTAAGGATGCGGTCCACGCACCAATCCCGCAGTGCGGAATGCGTATTGCACGGGGTAGTTAATCTCTTTCACGATGGGAGTGATGGAGCCTTTCATGCGCAGCCACTCGGGTTGCAAAGCCAGTGGTTCATTCAGGAATGGTTCGTTATGTTTGGTGAAACTGAAATCGTTGACGGTATGGGTCTCATACTCCCAACCCTTATCCAATTTGATGGTGCCCTGATCGTAATCTTCCTTGGTGTAATGGCCGCGCGGACCCCATGTCTCGTTAAATTTCCAGTTCCAATCCCATGTATACTTGGCATCGCCCACTGCAAAAGTTGCTAGTGGCGCGTCCACAAAATCGACCATTCTTGCGGGCGTGTGGTCGGCCTGAGGCTGATCGTCAATCACCACCTGCGCATTGTTGTTATTCTTCCATGCCTCGCATCCCCAGCCGTAGATGGGAGCCCAGACCCGACCTGCGCCCGCGATCATGATCGAATTGCGGTCGGCAAAAGGGTGGCCGCCATTGGCTTGCCGGACATGAAGATTGACCATGAGTGCATCCGTGTCCCAACTGCTGCGGGTCATCATGAGCGCACGGTCGCCGCAGAAAAACGTTTTCTCGATGCCGAGTTTTGCGGGATCGTTGTTTGCGGGATCGAAGTCCGATGCAAAAACGAGGAAAGGAATCATCGGATGGGTGTAGCCGCCCCACTTGATCGCATCGTAGCTTCCGGCTTTGGAACGGCTGGGGACATTTTCATAATGTTCGCCGATGGAGCATCGGTAAGCAAAGTCGATGGTTTTATTGTCCGGCATTAGGTATTTAAGGGCAAGAAGATCGGCCGGGAACGGCTTGAGGTGGACTCCTCCTAGCAGATCATATTTTACAAATCCATCGCGAGTGGGGATGATGCTTTTTGGAGTGAAATTCTGAATGTTAGCGCACACATTGGGGTGGCCTGCCAGATTATCAAATCCATAGGCCTTGCACCGGATCGCCAGCGCCAGGATTCCATCGCCTCCCAGTTGGTTTTTGGCTTCGCCTTCGTAGTTGGCTCCCGATGGGAACCAGCCGTAGGTCATGAGATTGCGCCACCCTTTATAAATTCCGCGAATCTTCAGATCGTTGAAGCCGGGTTCACCTTCGATGGCGAGCGTTTCGATCAACCAATAGGAAAAAGTCCCAGTTGCTCCGGGTAAGGCTCGCATCATTGAAGGTGCCATAGTTGTCATGATTCCAGGTAGCGTTGGCCAATTCATCGTGGATCGCCTTTTTCTGATCGGCATTCAGCCAGTTGTAGAGAAAATCATAGGTGTATGCTAGGTGAATGCCTGCAATGGGTTGTTCAAGCGGCCCAGGCTTTCGACTCGGATCCGCGCTCCTTCGAGCTTGGTCGATTTTCAACGCGGTAGCCACCGCAGAGGCCAGAGCTTTAGCAGAAGTTCCGTCATTTTCAATCCAGCATCGAAAGGCTTCCAGAGGGAACACATGCCATAGTCTATCTGTCTTCTGGCTCATATCTCCGGCGATGAGAGCCTGATATTGCTTTGCGGCATCCGCAGTTTTGGGGCCCTGCAGATCACCTAAGACACCCCTTGGCTTACCTTCCGGGGAACCAGCAATTTCAGGAGCTCTTGCATAGTCCGCCTTTGGATCATAGGTACCGTGAATAAAGTTCACATAACAAAGCAGATTCTTCCAAGCCTCCTGGCCGCAGAGCGTTTCCTTTAACCGGCGCTGGATATTGTCATGATCGGCAGGAGTGCAAAAGATTCTGGGGTGGATGCCAGGAGCTGGGATTTGATTTAATTGACGCACCCCGGTTTGGTCAAAAGCAACTGGCCGCGGGCCGAAATCTTCCGGTTCTATATCTCCCCAGATGGGATTGACGAGGGTGTTGTTGCTTTTGTATCCGGCATAAGAAATACAGGGCATTTTTGCGAAAGGCGAATCTTTCGGGTCATGCGGCGGAGGCCATGGGACGGCTAAATTTGAGACATCCTCAGTTGCAATCGTATCAGCAGAAAGCCCTGACTGAAGAGTGGGCAAGATCAGAATCGTTAAGGCTACAATGTGGAAATTCATAAATACTATTTTGGGGGACTGGTTTGATTAATTGACCAGGAGTCGGTACGGAACGGAGACGCGGGGAAGCCTGATTTATTAAATAGATTTACTTTTGGCAAATCGGCCCAACCGTAACGCACGGCAGTGGGTTCTGGCACATCTGAGCTACTGACAATCACCGTGTCGCCTTCGATCTTGGCCTCCGCGAAAACGAATTTCTGATCTTTGCCCGCAATCACAAATCCGGTGAGTGCCCCTTCCCTCGCATCCAAGCCTCCGTCGATATGAGTGAAGTGAACGATGGCTTGGTTAGCAAGAAATTCAACGGACTGATAGATCGGGCTGGAGCTGGAAATTTCGCGACCATAAACCAAGCTAAGAGCTGCTTTCGTAGCACGAACTGCCACGGGTTCTTTTCCTGTGTAATGGACATCGGGTCCTCCCATATCGTTGGTGACAACCAGAGCCGTGTGGGGAGTGGTTAGAGCGGTTTTCAGCTGCGCTTCCTGCAGCTCGGCATTCCCACTTTTTTCATTGGGATCGGTCTGCCATTTGCGGTTACGGGCAATTTGAAAAATCAAGAATGGCAGGTCGGGTTGATTAAAGCCAGCACGCCATTCTTTAATCAGTGCGGGAAGCAAATCTTTGTATGTACTCGCGACACCGACATAGGCATTGCTCTCCCCCTGATACCACGCCACAGCGCGAATCCGATAATTCAACATGGGAGCGACCTCACTGTTCCAAACTGTGGTGACGCCCTTGAATTCACCAACTAATCCCGATGGCATGGGCGGTGATGGAAGTTTTTGATCGCGAGCGGAGGCTTTGTCGGCTTCGTATTTTTCTTTGAGAGGACGGGCAGATTCCGCTCTCTGATCGTATTCGGCTTTCGCCAGGGTGGGATCGGTCCATTTATTCTGTGGCCACGGTCCCCTTTTGAGAGTTTCCGCCGACAGCCACGCTTCAATCCCAGTGCCACCATACGCGCTGTTGATGATGCCGACCGGAACACCGATTTCCTTTTGTATTTTTTCACCAAACCAGTAAGGAATCGCGGAAAAATATTTCGCGGTGGTAGGATTGGTTTCCTCCCATTTGACCTTCATTTCGCTCTGCGGAGTCAGCTGCGGATTGTGTGGCACGCGGCACATTCTTAGCATGGAGTTGTTAGCACTGGCCACTGCCTCCGCGCCGCCATCAGATTTTGCCAGCGCCCATTCCATGTTAGATTGCCCAGTGCATAGCCAGACCTCGCCCACCAGCAGATCCTTGAGAACAATCTGATTGTCCCCCTGTAATGACATGATGAAGGGGCCGCCGGGCTTCAGGTTTTTGAATCGCACCATCCACGTTCCGTTGGCAGCGATGGTCGTGACTTTCTGATTCTGGAACTCAACCGTGACCGATTCCCCATCTCTCGCAGTGCCCCACACAGGCACCTCGGCTGATTGTTGCAGGACCGCATGGTCACTGAAAAGCGAGTTGGGTCGGACTTCTGCGGATGCAAGGTTCCACCATAAAACTCCGAAGACTACATGTAGCGAAATTATCTTCATAACAGTTTAGATCATGTGCCGAAATTTTTCTCGTCCTCTTTCTTAAACATCGGATTACCCTTGGGACGGCGGGTGACACTGCTGTCTGGCAATTTGCGACGATACTCATCTTTTAAGAGTCCGATCTTCTCGAATGGGATCGGCTTGAAGCCGGGGATTTTACTGAAAACTTCGGAGTCCGATTTTAGCCCAAGATTTCCGTTAGCCACATCCATGAAACCGGGATCGGTAGCTGTAACAAAATTTCCGCTGCTTTCAAACAGGGCGGGATTTGCCTTGTTCTCCTTGTTTAACTTCAAATTTAGAGGATCTCCGCTCTGGATCACGACGAGGTTTTTGGTGAACTTTGTCCGCAAAGGAAGTTCGGGATGGCTTTCAAGCAAAGTGGCCATCTCCGGGAAATGCTTGGACCACGGTTTTTCCTGTGGCTTGATCCCATTGACACCATCTAGCAGTTTTGGATTCTTTGCGTAGCCCCGGCTTACACCACGATCGTCCATGCCGAACACCGGCCCTTCGTTTTTTATAAAAATGTTGTTAGTCGTGATGTGATCCGAGCCGGAGGCAATCCAAACACCGGTGCGCGGACCGGCGAAGATATTGCCCTCAATAAGGCTACCTGACGCACCATCATCTGGATTCACTCCGCCGACAGTGTCATGAATGTAGTTGTGGCGGATGACCACTCCGCGGATTGTCCAGTCGAGCCATGAGTAGAATGCGCCTACATCCGCCGAGGCGAAACCGCAGCGATAGATTTCATTCAACTCGAAGAGATTGTCCTGACCGGACACCAGCACGGCGTCACGCGGAGCATCGTGGATCAGGTTGTTAGCCACCCGCACGCCCACTGCGATCTTGTGATTTACCGCATTCGAAGCACCACCGAAGCCAACATCCACCGCTGCGGAATACATTGCCTTCAATTTCCCGTAGTCATGCAGATGGTTGTTGATCACGAAGTTCTCCGATCGGGTGAGCTGTTTGTGATCGCCGCCGGAAATCTGGATGCATCCCGCGCCGAGATCATACATGTCACAACTTCGCACACCGCTGCGGTAACCGTCTATCACCACCCCACTCTTAGCCAGGTTGCGAAAGGTGCACCCGGCGATCAGGTTCGACTCCGCTTTTTGGATGACTATACCATCACCGAGCGAACATTCGAGAGTCAGGCCGATGAATTGCAAATGAGCCGCTCCGTTCACCGTGATCATCGGCTTTTCGAGTTGCGAAATACTCAGTTCACCCGAGCCATCCGGTGGCCAGAAATACAATGTCCGGGTGGCGAAATCGATTGCCCACTCGCCCGGCGTGTCGATTTCCTCCAGAAGATTCAGCGCGCACCAAGGTTCCTTGCCGTTACCGGCTGGGCGCGTGTATTTATTGCCGATGCCTTGGGCGATCCCTTCGGCAAAGGTGATCTTGCGTGCGACAGCGTCAATCTTTGCGACCTTGATCGCCGGTTCCTCCCAGGCCACCCGCCACTGTCCTTTGAGCCAGACGTTGGGATTGTTCACCCAACGTTCGGGGCGGTCATCGCGATACTCGAACACGCCGGGCGTCTTGTTATCCCCGTTGACGATGGCCGCTTTCATGGTCGTCCAGCCTTCGTTAGGCCAGCGCGAAATGGGCAGGCGTTTGCCGTTCCAAAACAATTCGAAAATCCCGCCGTTATCATCGAATTTTGGGGGATATGGATCTGCGTGGCTCAAGCCAAGCGCCGCGATTGATGCGCAAAGCACCTTGCCCTTCGCCGCAGGATCGAGGCGTTTCAACATCGCTGCGTCGGCAACAGGGCGCAGGTCTGAGGTCTGCAACACCCGCCCGCCGATTAGCTCCACAGTCTGATTTCTGAAGGCGCGATAGATCACCGGTGCCGGGGCGGTGCCCGAATCCGATTCATTGAAATCGAGGGAATCCTTCAACACATACTTACCCCCCAGAATTTCGACGGTGACCCCATTGTCAGGCATCGTCCCGCCGGATTTAAGTTTGCGAATTTCATCTCGGGCGCGATTGATTGACTGGAACGCTCCTGCTTCCGTGTGCCCGTCGCGGGCGTTGTCACCGCTGGGGGAAACGTAGAGGGTAAGGCTTTTGTCTTTCGCCATAGCGAAACCGGCGAGGCCAAAAACCGCCAGATTTAACAGGATCGAGTAACGGTGTGATATCATAGAGTAAGGGAATGCTGGATCATGGAGTGGACATTGCCCGCAGGCGCAGGAAGCGGCGAGGCGGATTCGAGTTAGAAATATTGAAGCTGTCAGTCACCGTAACAGCCCCCCCGACCATGCCGGGGTTACTGGCAACGGGCAACCATGTGGTAAGATTGGAGCTTCCCTCGACCACGTAGGTGAGGTCGCCGCGCAATCGGGAAAAGCTCAAGGTCAGAAAATTCCCAGATTTTCCCAGTACGGGCTTCACAGTGGAGGCTGCGGAATCCGGGGCGGTTCCGAGCGCATACTCGAGCAAGTTGGCCGCGCCGTCGCCGTCGGGATCAGACGTATCGGCTGCTGCGCCTGTATTCGCGGTGGTGCCGAAATATTGCCGACGCCATGCCTGCAATGGCGTGAGAACCATGACGTTCACCGTACCGCCTGCACTGAGCCCCCCAAAGGTAGCCACACTCTGCCGAGCGAGATTGGCAAGTTCGCCAGCATCTAACGCTCCGCGGAAAAGCGCGAGGTCATCGAGCCAACCGTTGAAGTAACGATTGATCGAAGCACTCGTCGAAGCGTGGCCACCGAAGATGAGAGGCACATCCTGATGCAGCGCCCAAGTGATAGGAGTGGAGGTGGCGGAAAGCACACCATCCCGATATAACCGCACAGTGCCGGTATTCGCGGAGGTACGGGTAAATGTGAGTGCGACATGATGCCATTCATTGACGCCAACGGTGACAGCGGAGGAGAGATTAATGTCCATTACATTCGCTGCGTTATAATGCTTCAAGGACAGGGTATCTGTGTTAGCCGCGCAACAGAGTTGGAGTTCATCGCCGCTGCCGCCCAAACCATCGCCATTTCCAGCGTAGAAGATGAAATCGTCCGTGGTGCGACTTGCCCGCTTGAACCAGGTCGCAAAGGTCCAGCTCCCATTGCTCATCTGCAGGTTGCTCGGCGTAACGGTGCGGGACAGCCGGTAGCCCGACGTGCCGTTTTCATTGAGCCGCAGGGATTGGGCGCTGTTAGCACCGAGTGGCGAAGGAACATCCGCATCAAGGCTCGCGGTGCCGCTGGCCACGGCTTGTGCGGTAGCGTCGCGGGCATTGCGGGAAACGTCGATTATCCCGCCGGAAAGCGTGGAGGGCGATTCGAAGTCATAGTCCAGCACAAGCCTCGGATCGATCCCACGGTCATTCACCGCGATGTTGTAGGCCGCAGCACCGAGGTAGCCCGCGGTTGGGGTAAAGCGCGCCGTATGACCATCCGGCAGGAGTTGCACCGTGCCGTTGCTCGCACCGCTTACGGCGAAGGCCAATTTACTGGAAGTCGTTTCCACGTCACTTGCCCGTGTGGCGAGGTCAATGTCCATAGGAGCGGAAAGCGTGAAAAGCGGCGTGGAGGAAAGGGTCGGACGGTTGTTGATAGTCGTTGTCCAATCGTTATAGTTATAAAGAATGGTGCGGTTGGGCCCGGTGATGGTTAGATTTCCCATTTGCGGTTGGTACATCGTCGGACTCTCCAGCATGGGCCACTGGAGGTAATCCACGGGATCGCTGTCCACGATGCCGGCTTGGCCATAGGTCAGGTCGAGGATACGGCCTTTTCGTGTTTTATAGATAAAACGCGGGGCTGTAGCGTTGATTGAGCTGATGTTGACACTTCCATTAGTGAGCACATCGCTTCGAAATGCGGCTAGTCGCGCAGCCGCAGTAGCCTGTGGGTAGTCACTGAGGGGAGCCGTTTCCACGGCGAGCGAGCCCTTGCTCCATGGGCTGATTTGAAAATCGTTAGACCAGGAAAAAGGCGCGCTGAGGTAGAGGGCAACCAGGACGTTGTTATAATGCAGGAAGATCCGACCGCTGGTGGCCGCTTCGTCAGTGATCGCGAGGTAGTTGAGAGAGATGTGACCGTTGAGCAGGTGGCAGGGTGACACGCCGTTGTTGCCGCTGGTGAAATCGTTGGTCGGGATGTTGTAAACGGCGACCATCGTGTCCTCCTTCTGAAGGGTGTCTTCGTAGATGGACATCCCCGCGTTCGTCGCAGTGCTGTAGTTGGTCGGGGCGGTTAGTCTGATGAGGGAATCGGAACTGGTCGGATCGTCCCACACCAGCGCCCAGCGTTGAGCCTGCCAGCCATCGTGGATCGCCTGGACGTTGAGATTTTTGAGGGTAAAGCTAGCGTCTCCGGGATTGAACCCGACTTCGCCTTCGGCCTGACTCCACAACGCGTAGTGCGGCGTCATCCAGGTTTGCTTGAAGTAGATGACTTCGGGGCCGATCTGGCGTTGGGCGATGGACCTGCGCGTGTAGGACTGCGTGCGGTCGGTGGCGGCAGCGGCGATCTCGGGCAGCACCCCGGTGAAGTCAGGCTGGGCGAAAATGGCCGTGTTTTCGGCTTCGGTGAAACTGCCGGGTGTCACGCCTCCGAATCCGAGCCAATACGTCCGCGTCGTGATGTCGTAGGCGTTCTGCTGACCGGTGACACCACCGCGGGAGGAGGAAATCGCGCTCCGGCCGTTTGACCAACCCGATGCCCCTACGGCCATGCCGTAGTCGAACACCATCCGAGCCTTGTTCCGTAGGTCTGGATCGGCTGCAAACAGGGCCAGTGTCCGGGTCGGGGCGAGGGTGAAGTGCAGATAATGGACGGAGTCATCCTCCTCGAAGCCTCGGCGCGGAGTGCGCTCGGTTTCCTTTTTTAGGTAGGTCAGGCCGGTGTGATCGGTGGCCGTGGTGTTATCCACTTGCCCGAGGAGGTTGATGGTCTGGTAACCGGCGTTGGAGACCGTGTTAGTAGCGGTCCCCCAGACTGTGTTGGCCAGATAAGAGGCCGCGCAGATCATGAAGCGCTGATTCGGCGTCGAGCCCGCGTTGTAGCGGGAAGCGGAAGTGTAGATCGTCTGATAGCGGCTTTTTAGCGCGGGAGAGAACATGGAACCCCAGCGGAAGTAGGCGTCCATACCCGGCCACAGTGAGAAGCCCGCGTTGGAGCTTTCGGCATCGGCATCCTCCACGGCGGTGGCGATGTAGTTCAGGCCCGTAACGGTGTCGCCACGTTGCAGGCGGCCCTCGCCGAACCAGAATCCGGTGCGGCCGACGCGGTGCGGGCCGGCGCCGGTCTGGCCGAGATTGGGCGTGTTAGTGTTGAGGTAGTTGAGGATCAAGTTCTGGCGGTCGGCGAGAGTATTCCCCAAGTTGGGGGAAGTTACGTAATTGAGATCGCCGACTGGGCCAGAGGCATTGAAAGCCTGAATCGCGTAAGTAAAAATCGAGGAACCAGAGATCGTTTCCGAATACGATGTCGCATTGGCGGCGAGCGTAGAGACGAGTTGCAAAGTGCCGCCATCCCCGACTCGGTAAATATGGAAGCCCGTTTCAGTCGAGGCGTTGTCCTGCCAAGTTATTTGAAGTTGGACCACGCTCTGGTCGGTGGGGCCGACGATGGAGGCCTTGAATGCACTGGGAGTCGGATCATTGATTCGCTGGATGGCGACATCTTTTCCGGTCCCTGCAGTCTGGAAACCCGCGCCGCCTTGAACGGAGGTGAAACTGACGCGAAACCACTGGCCGCCAAAGTCCAGCTTGCCGCCATTTGCGATTCCATTGAGGGTTCCGCTCGTGCTGCCGGACCCCGTATTGCGGATAAGGTAAAAGGTATCGCCGATCGCCGGAGCGTAGCCCAACAGGGAACCACCCAGGTCGCCAGCGAGAGCGACGTTACCACCCGTGACGAGGAGTTGATCGTAGCCCGTACCCGGCGTCGTGCTATTGAGGTGGAAAGGCAAGTGGCCACCCGAAACGAGAGTGAAACCGTTAGAAAAAGAGAGTGTCCCCGTCCCCGTGCCACCCGGCGAGATGGTGGAGTTGCTCCCTGCGATGAAGGAGCCACTCACGAGGCCTGCGTTTACGCCGGAGCCTCCGGTGAGCGTGCCGCCGCTGCCAAGGGTGAAGCCGGACGCCAGCGCGCTGACATCGAACTTCGCGCCACCTGAGATTGCAAAAATAAGGCTGTCGAGGGAACCCGTGGAACCAAGGGCGAGCTTGCCGGAGGTGATGGTCGTTGCGCCTGAGTAGGTGTTCGCACCCGTAAGCGTGAGCGAGCCGCTGCCTGAGTAAGTTAGAGCTGTGAGGCTAGTTCCGGTATCGTTGTCCAAAATGACACCTCCGAACGTGGTGTTAGCCGAGCCATTCACCGTCAGTCCGCTGGTGCCTGTGACAATAAGGGTGCTGTCCACATTTCCACCGGCGAGAGCGGCAATCGTGTGACTTTGGCTGGACTGGATTTCCGCTGGAGTGCCAACTGGATTCGTAAAGGTGATCGTTCCTGATGTGGGCAGGCATAACGTGTGAGCCGAAGGGTTGAATATGCCCGCCGCGATGTTGAGGCCGCCCGTGAAGGTCACTTTTGGTCCACTACCCGAAAAGTCGAGCGTGCCGGCGCCTGATTTCGTTAGAACACGCGAGCCGGATTCGGAAATAAAACTGTTGGTTAGAGTGAGCTTTTTCCCGGTCTCGACATAGAACTCGCCGTTCGTGCGAAGCTGAAAATTCAGCTTGTTGACGGCGCAGGAAGACTGGGCGTTCGCAGTGACTGTAATGAGCGGGCCGGTGTTCACGGCATTGACCGTTGCGCCATAAATATTCAGGACATAAGGCGTGGCCCCGGCATAGCTGAGAAAATTACCAGTCACAGTGCCATCGAACCTCAACGTCCCGCAATTGGCGCCGGACAGGGCATTGATCGTCGACAACGGGCTGACCACGCTGTTATCGAGCACCACCACATCACTCGAACTCGGCACGCCGTCGGCATTCCAATTCAGGCTATCGCTCCAGTTATCCACCGCCCCTCCCCCATCCCAAGATTTCGTGGCCGCGTCGGCCGGTGCGGTAATCAAAAACAGCCAACTGCAGATTGAGCCGCCCATGATCTTTCCCGCTGCAAGGAGCAGCCCTAACGTTCCTTGGGAATGATTTGCTAGAAATTTATTCATGGATTGCTGACCCTGAGGCGGAGAAAACGGCGCGGCGGATTGGCAGTGGAAATACGGACGCTGTCCGTCACGGTGACGTTTTGGCCGACTATGCCGGGGTTAATGGCGAGCGACGTCCATGTTGCGAGATTGGAGCCCGCCTCGACGATGTAGGTCACGTCGCTACGGACGCGGGTGAAATTTAACGTGAGCCGGTCTGCCACTGTGGCTAGAACAGGCGCCACCATGGACGCGGCGGAGTTCGGCAGGGTGCCGAGAGCATACTCCATCAGGTTGGCCATGCCGTCACCATCCGGATCGGCAGTGTCAGGAGAATTGATATCGCCGAGATATGCAAATCGCCAGGATTGAAGTGGAGTGAGTGCCGTGTAGCCGCTGAGGGTGACCTTGTTGCTGGCAGTGCTGACGAGGAAACTTCCTTCCCCGCCGGAGGTGCCTACCCGCTGCCCGGCGGCGACATTGGAGAACCCGCCGGTGAGTGCGCCAGTGGAGTTCACCACAGTAAAGGGGGTCGCATTGGATGGTGTAAAGCCGCTAACCAAATTCACCGAAAGTTTTCCTGCCAGCACCGTGGTGCCGGACACGGTTAGGTAATCGTATTGGCCGGTCTGGAATGCGGTGGCCTGAGTAGTGCCGCCAAGGTCGATCGCAAGTGTGCCCGAGGCGCCAAGGCTGTAGGCTCCGGTGATCGAGGTCTTGCCAGCGATTCCCACGTCACCGGGGGCGAGGGTGCCGGAATTTTGCGCCAGAGTGGTTGCCGTCAATCCGCCGCCGGAGGCGGGAGACGTGAAGCCTGCGCCAGCGGTGATGACGGATGCAGTCAACTGTCCGCCGGTCCACTCGAACACGCGCGTTTGTCCG
Organism: Akkermansiaceae bacterium; assembly: GCA_025362955.1. GTDB lineage: Bacteria > Verrucomicrobiota > Verrucomicrobiia > Verrucomicrobiales > Akkermansiaceae > Luteolibacter. Next base: position 26,257 of record JANYFB010000308.1, on the reverse strand, counting down.
GCGGCGGTAGCAGCGGCGGCGAGCGTTCCGTTAAGAATGAGTTTGCCGCCGCTTTGCAATGTGACGGTATCGTTTTCCGCCGTGCGTGCAGTGGTGCTGCCGAGAGTCAATTGCCCGCTCGGCAGGATTTGCACCGTGCCGCCGTTTCCGATGACCAGCGAGTTGGTGTTAGTAGCGCTGCCGCCGTCAGCCAGAGTCAGGGTGTTAGCGAATTTCAAGAAGCCCGGAGCGCCGCCCGAATTATTTACATTGAAGACGAGTGAGGTGGCATTGGCGGTGCTGCTCCCGTTACCCTCGCTAACGGCACTGCCGAACTGCATCTGTCCGTTAGTAACGTTCCAGGTTCCATGCGCGAAGCCACCGTTCGTAACTGTTAAATTCGCGCCGTTAGTGATGGTGCAGGTGCCGCTGGTTTGGGCGCCGGTGTTGTTCTGGCCGATCTGGTTGATCACCCAGGTTCCGCCGTCGAAAGTGTGCACAGCACCGGGCGAGGCGGAATTGTAACCGAAGTAAGCAAACGATACGCCGCCCACGCCGGTCTGCCGCAGGGTGGCGCTGGCATTGTTCGCCCCGATCTGGAACATCGAGAAACTGCTGCCCGCCGAGAACCGGATGATGTTGCCCACCGTGCTCGAGTTATAGATCAAGCCGATCGCTCCGCTTCCCGACAGCGTCCCGATATTGGAAAGACCGCCGGTGATATCGAGCCGGCCCTGCGCGGTGATCGGCCCTGGCGAACTGCCGCCGGTGAGCTTGAGATAGGAAGAAGGATTGTTCCCGCCGTATTTATAGACCGTAAGTCCACCCGCAGGCGGAGCCATCAGCAGTGAGCCGGAAAAGGCATTTACCCCTGATAGAACGATTGTCCCGAAACCGTCGAGGTTGATTCCCTGATTCGCGACGCTTTCCCCCACCCCGGCGTTGACGGTGAGCGTGCGGCCACTGGAAATGTTCCAGCTTTGGCTGGTGGCCAGCGAGACGGGTGCATTGATCGTTAGATTCTGGGTGGCGGCGCTCATGTCGAGGCCGCCCGAACCCAGTGCCAGCGGACCCGTGCCGGAGTTGATCGTGATGCCCTGCGACGGACTTGTTAGCTGAAGTCGGCTCACCGCGAGTCCGCTGCCGATGGCGACGCTGCCATTTGCATAAGTTCCATTCCACAGCGCGGCGTCCGCGGGAGTGGGCACGGTGCCCGTGCTCCAACTCGCGCCGAGATCGAGCGCGGTGGTGTTGTTCGCCTTGGTGGCAGTGCCGGGGATCGGCGTGCCTCCGGTCGTGGCAGTAGCGGCAGATTCAGCGGTGGGGTTGATGGATGAGACCTTATAGAAATAAGTGACCCCGGTGACGAGGCCGGTGTCGGTATAAGCCGTGGTGCCGCTTGGAACAGTGGCTATCAGGGTGTAGGGGCCACCAACGGAGGTGGCGCGTCTCACCAAATAGTTGACCGCGCCGGTGGCGGCAGACCAAGTGAGGGCATTCGTGGTGAAGCCGGAGGTGACGGTAAAATTGGTCGGACTTTGCGGGGCAAGTAACGTGACTGTGACCGGAAACGATGCCGTGGCAATGATCCCATTGGAATTGGTGGCGGTGACCATGACTTGAGTGGTCCCAGGGGCGAAGATGCTACCGGATACCGGCGCGACGGAGGGTGTTAGACTGCCGTCGATTGTGTCGCTGGCAGTGACGCTGAACGTCACGGGGGCACCCGCCGCGTTGTCGGTAGTCGCGCTGATCGGTGCGGGCAGATTGAAGTTAATCTTGGTGATCGCGCCCTTCACGGCCGGGCTAACAGTCGAGCTTCCGTTCTCACTGATGCCGGTGACGGTGTAATAAAAGACCTGACCGGGGGAGACTGCTAGATCGGTGTAGGTTGTCGTTTCCAGTCCCTCGGCAATGGTTGTGAATGGGCCGGCGGGTGATGAACCGCGCTGGACTGAGAAAGAACGGGCGGTGGCACCGGACCAATCGAGCGTGGCCGAGGTGGCGGTCGTGGTGACGGCGGGCTTACCGAGGAAGACGATGTTATCGAAAACCGCGCTGGTGAGAGTGGTGTTTTGCGCCCCTAACGCGAAACCGACGAAGCAGGTGGGCGGGAGGTTCAGCGTGGTGCCAGCAGTCATAGGGGTCCAGGTGTTGCCCTCATAAGAATAGAACGCCGTGACGAAATTACCTACGCGGGTGGCGCGGAACCATAGTGGCAGTGGCTGGTAGCCGGAAATGCCCGGTCCCGCCGAGGTCGAACCGCCGCCGGTGGCAGTGCGATAGGAAAACAACCACGGGCCGGCGGGATGGCTGGTGTAGCCGGAGAGCGCCGAAATGGCGTTGCTGGCGAGGCTGGCGCGAAGGCTGATCCCGAGATTGAGGAACTCGCTAACATTCGCCCCGAAGCCTGTTAGCGAAGTGGCGCGGACGATGAAGGAGCCATCGCCGGTCCACGGCGTGTAGGCGTATGCGACATTGTCACCCGAGCCGCCGCTATTTCCCGACCGGGCGGTTAGAAGGTAGTTATTGCCATCCCGATAGACGCCGGTATCGCTGACCGCAGTGCCGATCTGAGTGCCAAGAAAGGGTCCGCTAACAGGCGGCGCCAGCGATATTTCCGCACTTGGGGCACCTTCCAAGTCATCGAACCATGCCGTAACGACGTAGCGATAGACGGCATCCGGCAGACCGATTTCCCCGAATGTGAGGCCGGTCTGGCGCTCCGAAACGACGGTGTAGGGGCCACCGGAAGTGGTGGCATGCTTGACCGAGTAGGAGGTGGCGCGGGTGACAGGCGTCCAGCGGAGGTTCACGCCATCAGTCGCGCCGGGGAAATTGGTGGCCGAAGTGACGGTGACAACGGGTCCGGCGGGAACGACGGTGACGGTGAATTGGCCGGAGCTGACCTGACCTTCGCTATCGGTGGCGGTAACGAAAACGGTATTCGCCCCGGCGGGAAAAATGGTGCCGGAGGGCGAGCTAACCGACGGGGTGAGGCTTGCGGCGGTATCGGAAGTCGCGGCAACGCTGAAGGTGACGACAGCACCTGGCTGGCCGGTAAAGGCGGGAGTGGCGGCAACAGCGGCAATCGTGATATTGCCCGGAAGGGTGAGGACAGGCGCGGCGCGACCAGACTTGGTGCGGGTGAAGGCGGTGACGCGGGTGCGTTTGTCGGCGCGGGTGGAGTCAAGTGTTAGATGGTCGGTGAAGCCGTTGCGCAGATCGATGGTGGCGATGGTTTGCGCGGCATTCCACGAAGTCAGCGGGGTAAGTTCGCCAGACTGATGGGGGAAAAGCAGAATCTTGAATTTCGGACTCACAACGTTCAGGCGGGGGATGAGCAAGCGATTGCTGGAGAAGTTAGTAAACGTGCCCGAGTTGTTATCATAACCATAGGTGAGTGCTCCGCCCGGATGGTTGGACGGGCGGGTATCGAGGAAAATGGATGGCTGGCCTGAGGTGGATTGCTCCGTGAGATCGCGCACTAGCAGGCGCGGGCCGGAGACCGCATCGGCCTCGTGATAGAGGACGGCATCGGTGGCGGTGGAGCCGGGTTGAATCCGCATGGACGAATAAACTTCCTGGCCAAGGGCATTGACGTAACGGCCGCCGCTGCCGCCGAAACTCACTGCGGCGGACATGTTCCAGCGGAAATTTCGTGGAGTAACGCCATCGGTAGTAATGTCGTCCATGACCAGCACGTAGGGGCGGGGACCACGCACTGTTAGAGTGGAGCGCAGGGCATACTGGACGGGATTGTAGGCAAGATTACTAGCAGATAGAGTGGCATTATCGGCCGCAGCATCATAGCCGGCATAGAGCTGGGCACGCGATTCGCCGTAGTAATAGGATGCAGTGCGCCGACCGGTGTTCACATTGGTGCCGTTTCGCTCGAAGGCATATTGATACGCGGAAGTGGCATCACCGGCGAATAGCGCCCAATGACCACCGGGATCTTCAGTGGCTTCGAGAAACTTGGCCGGTGGTGTGGGAAACTGGCTGCGGCTGGTGGTGGTAGTGGCGGAGCTGCCGCTTTGCCCGATGTAACCTTGGGTAGCAGGATCAGCGGCAAGGGTAGGATCTTGAATGAGGACGGTGGAGGCGGCGTCATTGACCGTGATGTGATAGCCAGAAGGCGAGGCCCAAGCACGGCCCAGTGCGTAGAGCGAGAAATTGTTAGCCTCGGCGTGCATGTGGCCCTGAACGTCAGGGCGGCACTCGAAGTAGAGAGAGAGGTCGTTTTCCGCCCACGAATTGCGGGTGACTGCGGCTCCGCGAAAGGGATCGAAGCGGGTGAGCGAAGCTTGCTTGGCGGTCGCGACGGTCGAAAGCGACGGTGTTGCCCGGTCCACATGGAAGACAGCAGTGAGAAACGAATTGTTGTTTTCGCGACGGAACGACGCGTAAACGTAGTCCATCAGTGGATCGTCGGGGAACATATAGCGCAGGATATAGCGTCCGGCGTACGCATTGGGGCCATTTCCGAAGCCCATGCTATCGTGGTGATCCCATAGGACCATATTACCATCGGACGGGCGCGGGTTAAGGTTATTGAAGGCATGGAGCGACGCCTGATAGAGATTGCCGGTGACGAAAATATTTTGTCCGCGGCGGGCAATCGCGAGCATGGCACCGGCGGATGATCCGGTGCTTAATTCCAGATAGGCGTGGTGGTTGAGCGGGGAGCCCCATGGAGTGATGAAATATTCAGAATACCAACGGGCCATGCGGTAGGTGTTCCACACCGAGGCGGGCGAGGCATGCGGCCAAGCATCCGGTCCGGTGGCGACGGGTGCGGTCGGACCATGGATGGCTATGATGGCGGGAGATACGCTCGCTTCCTCACCCTCGATGGCCAGTGCGGATAAGGTGACGGCATCCGCTAGATTCGGAAAATCGCCATTGGCGGAATAAGTAGGTTGCACGTTGCGGGCGATGCCACCACCACCGGTATTGTAGTAACCGTAGCCGATGGCGTAGAGATAATCGCGGAAATCGGTGCGCTGGGCCTCGGTCATCCAATCATAAAGTAAATCGTAAACGACCGCCATATCATGCGCTGGAACGGGAGTAACTGGCGGGCTGGCTGACGCTCCAATTTCGGCACGGGTGAGTTCCGCGCGGGCGGCGGCAGCGGCGACCTGAGCAAGGTAGCGGAAACGCGCCTGATCAGAGACAGGCACAGCGCTTTGTGCCAGCGCGGGATTGGTGCGAACCCATGCCAGATAAGCGGCGGCAAGCAGGGCATCGGGCATTTGACCGCCGGGATCACGGCATAGAATGCTGCTAGCGGAATAATTATAAACAGGTAGGACGCTGGAGGTAAATGCACTTGAACCAAAGCCTCCATTTGACCATGTGACGAGGGCATTGGCATAAAGACGGAGGCTTCCGGTGGTTTTGTCGAAATTGCTATTCAGTGAGGTTTGCAGGGACGCCAGCGAACTGGCGACATCGGTAGATGCGGTGCTCTTGGCATTGAATTCGGGCCAGTCAGCATCAGAGAATAGCAGTCGCGGGTGCTGATAGGGACCGGGATCGGGCGAGAGTTGGCGGACGGAAGTAGGCGGCGCGATGCCCGGACTGCGGCCGATCTGCTGGAGCGGATTCAATCCCGAGAGACGGTCCCAAACTTGAATCCAGATGGAGTGGGATGCGTTGGTGGTACCGTCGGTAGCGACCACCTGCAGTTCATAAATGCCACGCTCGGGAAACGAAACGCTGGTCTGCGGGACGGAGGTTGAGGTGGCTCCGAAAGTGACCGCTGCTTTGGCAGCATGGAGATGCGAGGACACGGGCAGAACCTGCGACCAAACATAATTTGTCGGAGCAAACTGAAACGCCTCCGCGACCAGTGTGGCGGAGGCAGGGCCAAAGAGTGGCAGCGCAAGAATCGGTTGGTGGGCCGCGGTGAGGGGCTGGCCTGCAGGAATTACCTTCGCACGCAAGGCGGGATCGTCAGGGCCAGCAAGCAAGGCCGGGGAGCCGAGCAGTAAAAAGCAGGATAAAACTGCTAGACTGAAAAAAAAGCGAACTATGGTCATGGACTCGAAACCAAGAATGGGTTGAAACAATAACAGCAGGTATCGCACCCGGAGACAGGGGCGAAAATGCGGCGCGAGCGTGGAATTTTACGTCGCCGACCGTGATTACTCCGATTGCTCCTGCTGCCACGCCGCAGGTGTTTTCCCGGTAACGCTGATGAACACTTGGTTGAGACGCCTGCGGTCCGCCAGACCACATTGCTGGGCGATGGCTTGAAGACTGAGAGGTGATTCGCCGCCTAACAATTCTTTCGCCCGGCGCACCCGCAGCTCGGTGAGGTACTCGTGCATGGTCTTGCCCATCAACTGTCGGAAACGCCGCTCGAGCGTCACCCGCGCGACTTGCACCCGGCTACTGACATCAGTCACGTTGATCGGTTCAAACCCATGGCCACGGATGAACTCGACGGCATGAGCAACCTCGAGATCCTCAATGGCCATGGTGGCGGTTGAAGCCCGCTCCACGATTCCAAGAGGCGGCACGCTGATCATCGTCTCGCGCGGTTGCTTGTCGGTCATGAGAACATCAAGGCATCCGACGGCGAGTCTTGCTTGGAGCTCCTGATCCTCCTGGACGGCGCTCAGAGGCACCCGGCAGAGAGGCAGCACCTCGCTGTGGCAGCCGGTGGTGATCATCACCAGATCCCGCGGAACCTCGTAGCCCGCCTCGCGACAAAGTTCCATCAGAAGTGGGGCATCCCAATCGTCCATCAGAACCAGTGCCGCCGGGCGTTGCAGCGTCCGCACCCACTCCACGAAGCGACGCCGCTCGGCTTGAGTAACGGGTTGGATAAGGCCCGGCATCGTGGTTTCCAGATGAAACGACTTCAAGGAGCCTCCGTGCTCACGGATCGAGCGGACGAGAGCATTGTGTCGCTGTTCCAGAAACCAGCCTCCCGGCACCACCACACAGCCGAAGCGGCGGAAGCCTTTTTCTAACAGGTGTTCCGCAGCCATCCGGCCTACCGCAGCGTAGTCGTGCCGCACGGTGGGCACTCCTGGTTTTTCTAACCACGACGACACATTCACCAGCGGAAACTGGACTTTTTTAGCCTCGCGCAGCATCGCCGTATTCATGATGCGGACGATGGCACCGTCACAATTCAAGGTTCTAAGGAATTTGAAAGCATCCACCGAAGCCTCAGCGCTGAATACGAAGCTCCAGTTGCCTCCCTCTTCCGCGTGCCGGGCTATCGCGGCGTTGGAAAGGTTGTTCACCGACTGCAGGACCGGCAGTCCGATCAGGGCAATGCGTTTCTTTTTGGATTTCACAGCTTGTCGGAGGTTAAGGACAATCCCGGACGCCCGGAAATACAAGGGGATTCGACGATGTCAGGCCGTCACCGGCGCTCGCATTGCCAAATGATCCGCCTCCATTTCATCGCGACTAGCAGGCGCTCCCAGCATCCGCTCCACTTCTATTCCCGCGAACAAGACTGCGAACAATCCGTGCGTATCGTTGTCATAAAACGGGCGGTTCACGTAGTAATTCACATCCTCGGTACACATCGTCCCCACACAAATCCCGTGAACCGTGCCGTCGTCCTCGATGCGGGATGCCAGACCATTCCAGCCCTTGATGACCGCCGCCTGATAGACCGCCGCGTCCAGCCAGCCGTGCATCACACCGCGTGCCATCGCCATCACGAAAATCGCAGATCCCGAGACTTCCAATGCCGATTCCGGGTGATCGAGCACATTCGGCCAAAGTCCGCTTGCGTGCTGATATCGGAGTAGTGATGTGCAGTGGGTTCTGTAATGGGCGAGAATTTTCTGATAGTCTTTATGTGACGGAGGCAGATGTATGAGCACCTCGCTCATCGCCCAGATCGCCCAGCCGTTGCAGCGCGACCAATGGGGCAGTTTCACCGGATTTCCATGGTAACGGGCATGCATGTATAGCGCTGCCTCATCGTCCCAAACCTGGGTGTTGAATTCTAACACCTGATGGGCGGCATCGTCCATGAACGCGGCGCGCGCGTCTTCGCCATCGCAATAAAGCGCCGCCTGCACCAGGAAAGGGATACCCATAAACATGTCATCCACCCACGTCGTGAATTCTACTGGAGTGGTGCGTGTGAAAATGTTGTGGGCTGGCAGGCGGACCTGCGTGTCGCGCGCATATCGGATCATTTGTGCGATCCAATTGACATATCTCTCCCGCTTGGGAAACCAGGCCTCCCTCCGCAGGCGGCTGATAAACGGCAACGACGGTGCCAGCGTGAAATCCAGCAACGGAGTGTCGATGATGAAATGGTTCGCCGAGTCCACGGCATTCAGTTTTTTCACCTGATAGCTGACGAAGGGGATGCCATCGAGATGGAAGTCGCAGAAACGGGACGCATAGGCGCTGTATTGTGAATCCCCTGAAAGATCCGCCAGCTCCTGCATCGCCCACGCCACACCGCCGTTGTGATAGTTCCAGTTATAGTTGGTCCCCCAGGGCAATGGATCGATTAATCCGCCGAGGACTTCCACCTTGGGAATCGTCCATGTCACGGGACCGTCGATTCCGGCGTACATCCTACCGAAGCGAAACTCAGCTTCAGGTGCCATCACTTCTTCAAGACCCGTGCGACGGGAGCCATCGGAGGGATTCGCAAACGGCCCTACCACCAGCCAGTTCGACAACCCCGCGACTTTCGGATCGATGTTCCTCACCCCGTGCAGACCGATTTCCGGATGGCATGGATCTTCGGCGAGAACCGCACCCTTCGTGGCGGGTGGCTGGACAAAAACCTTCCATTCCTCACCACGGGTTTCGGACTTTACCAGCAGGGAGTTCGTGCCTCGGCGCAACTGCAGTACGACTTCGTTTGACATCACCAGGCTGCGCTCCTCGAAATGCAATTGGATGACACGGTCACCGAATTGTTTGTAAACTAACTCGCCGTTCAACCAGATGCTGCAGCCGTCGTTGTGCTCCACCTGGAGGGATAAAACCGTCTCCTCCACACAGGTGAGACAGGTCCAAGCATAGGCCACCGCCGCACGACCGAGTCCGAATGTCCGGCCGAAATCCACACAATGCATCCTGTCCAACAGATGTGTCACCTTGGCGACTTCCAGGCGGTATTCAAATGGCGTGTCACGGATGAGCTTGTCTCCGATCCTGCTGACGGTTTTCAACGGACTTTTCATGAAATGGATAGATATTTGGAATATTCAAGATGACTGGCGCACGAGGCGATGTGTTCTGGAGCGACCTCTTCTAACAACATTGCTATCCCAGGCTTGTGGCGTGCCAGCCAGGAAAGGATCAGTCTGAAATCCAACAGCCCGGTGCCCGCTGGACAGACCAGCAGACGGCCCTGCCCGATCCGGAAATCTTTCGCGTGGACCACGCCGATTCGATCCCCAAACAGATCGAACGAACGCTGCAAAATCTCACGCTGCGCCACCCAATTCTCCAGCGAGAGAAGGTTCACTGGATCGAAAACCACCTGCAGGTGGGGCGAAGGAATCTCATCCAATAAGCGCCGCATCCGCTCGGGTGTCGAAAGCACATGGTGGGTCACCGCCTCAATTCCGACGCAGACTCCGCAGCATTCCGCCTCAGCTACCAGTTCGCGGACACTTTCCAATAGCTCAAGAAACGCGGCTTCGCCCGAGTTGCCCGGATGAGGCGAATAATCAGCGTTTAAAGATCCGCTTTCGAGTGCCACGATGTTGCAACCGAACTCCCGCGCGTGCCTCAAATGCTCCTTAAACAGTCCCAGCAGTGATTTTCTAACTGTCAAATCGGGATGGATTGGATTGATATAACAACCCAGAACCTCGATCCGCACGTCATGTGTTGCAAAGGCTCCACCTATCTCGGCAGCCAAGGCTGTAGTGATCAGCCCTGGTTTAAGGTCCAATCCCTCAATGGCCTTTCCCAAGGCAAGTTGGACACAGTCCAATCCCTTGTCCGAAACCATGCGTGCCAAGACCTTGGCGGGAAACTGACCGATGTCGTGGGCGCGGATTCCCAGACGGAACACGGGGTTGTGCAGGGTTGCGTTCAATGGATCGCCTGAAATTCTGCCGCAGTATCCAGCACTTGTTGAGGGGCATTGTTGCGTCGCAGTGGGGCTTTTTTGCGTCAGCTCCATGCTTTTATTCTGACGACAGTAGCGTCCGCCCGCCTTCTTTTTTCAGGGTAAGCGTGTGTTTTTCGCTACCTGTCTCAATCGTAAGCCGCGTAGAATCCTCACTCCAGCTCGTGACCGGCAATGCGTCGCCCTTACGATGGGGAAACAACAGGATTTTAAAATCCGGAGCTACCGCACGGCTTGCAATGACGAGCCGCTTGTCCATCCCGAAAGAACGCGCACCGCTGAGTGCCCCCGTTTTATTCTCAGGAACCAGCGTGTCCTTGCGCTCGAACGCCTCTAACCGGAAAGACGGCTTAGTGCAGAAAAAACGCGGATCAGCGGGATCCTTCAAGTCCAGCACACGGACCAGAAGCTGCCGATCACCCTTCTGCGGAGCGGGCATGCCCCTTGCATCGCGCTTTACCGTGGCATCACCCAGAATGATGTCGTTGCCATTGATGGAAATCGTTTCGGTGTTGAAGCCGGTCTGCATCAGCCATTCGTAGAGGTGTTCCGTATCTCCCTTTTGAATGTCATCGACGACGAGCAGCCATGGCTTTTCATTCCGGTTAAATGCAATGCTTCGAAATGCACGCTGCACCGGATTATGGGGCAGCCGCACCGGCCAGGCGTCTTCATCCCACAACCTCGGATCGGTCATTTCATAGCCTTTCCAAAATGCAACCACCCCGGGCCGCGTGTCACGCTCGACCGGCACATTGGCATACTTCTCTCGGAAAATCTCGGACTCTTGGGCATAACTCTCCCAGCGCGGAAACTTGAAACGTTCGAACTCCGCTGGCTCACTGGCGATCTGCTTGGGCCACACCCAGTTATAGGCGTCCTTTGCATCCGCCGCTGCGATGATCACGCCGCCCTTCTCCTGATAGCCCAGCCACTCGCCCGGTCCTGGCCAGAACCCCTGCCCCAGACCGTCGATCAAAATGTTGTTATGATGACGCGTCTCGACCGAGCGAAATTAATCTGATGCCCAGGCGCGCCCGAGCGCGAATAAGGTGAAATTCGTGCGGTCGGCATGTTCATGGCTTCCACCGACGGAATCCACACGACACTCGAACTGCACCGCCGTCGCATCCGCATCCCAACCACTGCGGGCATTCAGCGATCCGCGAACGGGGTCGAATCTCATCGTCGGAAATTTAAAATCGCCGGGTTTGACCGACAGATCCATGCGGTCGTCGCTGGCCCACAGCATCGGCTCGATGATGTGGAAATTCCCCTTCAGCGGACTGAAACTCTCTGGCACCGGGAGGTGTCGCGTGGCGGGATCGTTCTGCACATCGAGCGCGTTTGCCGCCAGCGGTGTGCCTTCGGATTTCGTTAGGAAACAATGCCAAAGAAAGTCCGCCCGCCGGTCTTTAGGGAAAAAGTAATGCCACATTGAGAGCGTCCAGATCGTCGGCGGGCCATCGCCGCCATCGCCATGGCTGGTGAAATGGTCCAGGCTTGGCTCCATGCTCTGGATATACCAGTCGAGCATCGCCCGATGATGGCTGTGGCCTAGCAGATTGTCTCCGCGCCGGGTGGCAGCGACAAAAAACGGATTTCCCCAGACCAAGCCGAATTGGGTGTAGCCCACCGCTTCCGTTGACTCACCACTAGGAGAAATGGCGTAAGTTAGATAGTCCCGGGCAATCTCCACCCCCATTTTATAAACCCGCGGATCGGAACCCTCCTCACCTTCGATTGCCAGCGCCAACAACGGCTGTTGGAGACCCACCGCGATCCAGTTCCAATTCCTGAAATGATGCGGCAGCCGCGCCCCCATCCACAAGCGGCCTTTGGTGGCCGTTGAAATCACACCACGCACCGTGGCGCGCTGTGAGTCCGACATGAAGTTATAGCTGAAATCATAGGCATATCCTAACAAATGCCCGCCCACTCCCTCGCGCATCCCCTGATCGGATGAGCCATAGCCTGTGGTGGGACCGGAGGTTTTCGCTCGCCAGACGTCGTCATTCATCGGCCCGTTGAGAACGCGCTCCAAATTTGGCTGAATCAGTTTCGCATAGGTGGCGATGGCGGTGGCGGCCTGTTTTCCCTGCGCCTCGTCGCCGGAAATCATCGCGTCGAACGACTCCATGACGATGGCATACAACCAAGGCTGATAGTGCCCGATGCCGGGAGGAAAACCCTTGTGCTCTTCCACCAACGCCAACACCCCGGCTTCATCCCCCGCAGCGAGCTTGGCATACAGTTGGCTGCTCCATTCTTTCGGGTTGCGGAGCGCGCCGGCGGTGCGGAATTTCAACGTGGCATAAAGCGCGCGTCCGGTTTCTGTGTCCTTCAGCCGGCGGCGGAGGTCCGGCAAATCTTGCGGACTGAGCAAGATCCTCGGATGGATTCCGGGCGCGGGAACCTTGGAAATCCGGTCCTCAGCAAATCCCGCAAGATCACTCCCGGTTTTCACTTCGGGCGAAGGAGGGAAAGGATACTTGCCATCGAGAACCTCGTCCGCACTCGATTCAGTCGAAAGTTTGCGCTGCACTACATCCTGTGCGAAAGCGCACGGTTTGATAGTCGCAGAAGCGAAGATGAGAGCTAAGATGAGTTTCATTTCGGTAATTGGTTCAAAGACGTTTTTCCTAACAGTGAAAGTCTCTTGTAATGCGAGACCGATTCATTCAATCCGGGAGCAGCCGGAGCACCCGGCAAACTGAAGTAATCTCCCCGATAAAGCGACGGGCAACCATGATGGGCTGCCAGCAAACGGTAATCCTGCCAGCTTTCCAAGTAGCAGAAAATCGCATCCGCGAGTTCCTTGGAGTCATAATCCCCCGCATTCTCTCCGCGCTGTCCGGCGATCAGCACCCGCCAGCCGTGATGGATGATTTCAAACAGCAACCGCCCATATTCAGCAGAAATTCTTGCGAATCCGCCCGCAGGCCCCTCCGGCCAGTCGATGGTATTCGCGAGATCCGCGATTTGCCGCCAGATCGCAACCGCTTCGGCTTTCTCAGTAAGCGCATGAACGAGCAGATCGTTTTTTGATAGGTAGTCGAGGACGAGCCCTAACTGTTCGCGTCCGCCGAGCCGATCATCACGCATCCAGCAAGCGGTCGGAAGCACTGCTTCATCCAACTCACGGTCGAACACCTCGCAGTGCCGTCCTTTGAGAATTGCCGTCGCCGAGAGCAGGCAAAGTTGCCGGAAGCGCCTCGCGTCTGCCGCCGTGAGTCCGATTTTACCGACTGCATACTCGTGGAATATCTCCTCCTCCGACCGCGACGGATCTTTGACGAACCGGGCCAACACGAAGGCATTCAAATCGGGCCACAGTTCATTTGAAATGTAAGGACCATACCATCCGCCGCCTCGCGACCAAGCATAGACTCCGACAATCAAAGGATCGTCCAGCACCTCACCCAGACCCTTTTTTATGGCATTCTCCTCGAAGCCGTTGATCACGCCATCCATCACATAGTTCGGATAGGCCCCCTTGCCTTCATACTCGCGTTGGCATTGGACCTCGATGATTTGGCGATGCCTTCCCCTCGTCAGGCACTCGTTGAATTTCACATGCCGCCAGAAATCGAGAGCCGTGTGTTTGACGGAAAAAACCAAATTTGCATGAGGCTCGATCTGATCCGTCACTTCCAGATAGTGATCAAGCCGCGCATGGAATTTATCCGGAAAGATATCCCATGTGCGGAAAAAAAGCATCCGGTCATGGATCACACAAATTTCATCCCTCAGGAAGCCGATCAGTTCGACATAGGCCTCCACCTGCGCGGATGTCCAAACCTGCCCGCCCTGGGTTTTCGCCAGAGTTTCTTCATAAAGATAGGTGGGCGACCACGCATCTCCTATTCTTGGAATCGGGCCATTTCCGACATGGTGGGGCGTATCAAATAGATATGTTTCACCCACACGGATGATATAACCATCCACCTCCGGAAAGCGCTCTACAAGCTCCGCGAACAAAGCACGATGGATTTCCAAAGTCATGGGCCGCTCCAACAGGATTCGCCCGGATACCGGATCACATATCTCTTCCCGGAAATGATCTACCAACCGCTTCGGCAGAACGAAAAGATCAATATGATAGAAAACCGTCAGCCCCTTTGCTTTGGCCGCCGCGATCTGCTGCTCAATCCCCGGCGTGAACTCATCCAGCCACTTCCGCTCTGGCGTGCCCGCGGGAAACACATCCACACCCAGCTTTTCAAACGTGGCGATGCAATTGATGTGTTTGAAAACCTGGCCATTGAACCCGTAGTCCACCAGATGCGCGGGATCAAGAAACCGCGACTGGAACGGCGGTTCGCCCGGATTGTGGTGGACCATATCAAGAATGAATGCGGACATATAATGCTGTGGAATCGATTAATGATTGCCCGGTAGATATTTGAATCCGCAAAAGTCCGCGTTGGCAGCACAGGCTTCACCATTCCCCGTCGCATAAAGCCCGATGACGACGCCATTGTAGCCGCCAGTGACTTCCGTCGCTAAATAGCGGGTATTAACCTTGGCGATTTCCCCGAAGATCCCATCGCGTTGTGCGAATGAAAAATGATAGTATGCCCTGGTGCCTGAAATCCGAAGATCGACCGCCCCTTCCATAAGCGGAATCTCCGCTGCAGTTTGTCGGATGGTCTCCAAAGTATATTTGACCAGCAACATCCGCTGGCCGTTCTTGCGAGTGATATGGAAATCATAATGATGCTCGTTCGTCATCAGCAGGGTCAACCCAGCCTCTTCGTTTTCGTTCAGCGGATCAAACTCCAACCGGGTTTCAGCTTGGAAGTCAAAATGTTGCTGACGCCGTGCGACGAGAGTAGGTGAAGCGATCTCTCCTAGAGTTTCCGCCGCGCCATGCAATCGGAGATATCCTTTGCGCTCGCTCAGTGAGTAATTAGAGGCCTTGGGGTTTCGGAGATACATCCAGTTGAATGGTAACTCCACCCCGGCAAAGTCATCAGCCACCGTCGGCCAAAGTTGTTGCGGCAAGACCGGCACATCCACCAACTCTTTGTTAGTTCCATCTCCATTCACCACCGGCCAGTCGTCCATCCATGTGACCGGAGCAAGACACGTTTCCCGGCCTATCGTATGGACATCTCCCACGGTTTTGCGGAACGCGAGGTGCACCATCCACCATGAGCCGCCTGGGGCTTCGATTAGATCGCCATGGCCGGTGCCGTGAAGTTCCTCGTAGGCATGGCGGTTCGAGAGAATCGGATTGTGAGGACACGACTCAAATGGCCCCCAGACACTGCGACTACGGGCTATAGTCACCATGTGTCCGTATGCAGTGCCGCCCTCCGCTGCCATCAGGTAATACCAGCCGTTCTTTTTATAAAGGTGCGGCGCCTCCACATAACATCCGCCTGTTCCGGGCCAGAGTAACTTCGGTTCGCAGAGCCGTCGCCCGGTATTGACATCGATCTCGCTTTGATAGATGGCCCGCGCCATCTTGAAAGTCATGCCCCGATTCGACTGGAAATAGACCCTTCCATCATCATCGAAAAACAACGAGGGATCAATGCCGCTCTGGTCATAAATTACCCGCTCCGACCATGGACCGGCTGGGTTGGTGGCGGTCACGTAAAAGTTTAGATACTCGCCGGATTTCACCAGCGTCGTGATCATATAAAATACTCCTGCGTTATAGCGGATCGTGGCCGCATAAATCCCATCGGAACAAGCGCAGCCGTAAAGGGGCAATTGAGACTCGCGGGACAACACATTGCCAATCTGCCGCCAGTTCACCAGATCCCGGCTATGCCAGATCGGAACTCCGGGAAAATACTCGAACGAGCTGTTGACCAAGTAAAAATCCTCCCCAACCCGGCAGACACTTGGATCGGGATAAAAGCCGGGGATAATGGGATTCTTGTAAGCCACAAAATTCAATTCCCTTTGGATTTCAGATCGAATTCAAAAACCCGGCGCGCGGTTTTTTCCAAGTCCGGGCGACCTACGAGCTGTGAGTGCCAAGCGATGCAGACAGCGGTCGTTTGATAGTCGAGTCCTTTAGGCTTGCCATCACGGCCCGGTTCTGCGGCGGGTCCAGTCCGCGTGTTGCCTGTGGCATTCACACTTCCATCCGGCTGGATGCGATTAAGTAACCAGCCAAATCCCTTGTCCAGCATCGGCTGCATTTCTATACGCGTGGCATCACTGGCTACGATCTGATAGTAACGGCAGGCGTAAGTCAGACCGAGTGCCTGATAGGACGTGTCGTGCCCATATTTTTCCGGATTGACTCCATCCGACTGTTGGAAAGCGATGCCATTGCGGACCAGCCAGACCGCTTTTTCCAACAACTCCTTGTCTTGAAAAATCATACCGACCTCGCCAAGCGCCGCAGCATCGAGGAACCGGCGGTGGGCATAGCGCCGCTCGCCGAAAATGCGTGGATAGTTGTTGTCGTCGGGCCAATTGAGTACGTCGATATCCGGTCGGATCATCCAGCGGGCGGCAGCATGTAACATTGGCTTGATCGCTGCAGTTTCATCGGCGAATTCATCGCGCCATGGAGATGACTCTAGCAGAAGTATGGAATGGGCGGCAGCTTCCACTAAAAACGATGCGCTATGATAACAATCCGGATGCTTGAACTGTCCATCCGGGGCCATCCGAGAGAATCCCCAGGCAAGGATTTTCAGACCCCAGTGGACCGATTCCTTGTTATCATAAGCCAGACCCGCCGTGATGAAGTTTCTCCCCTCCTTTTGGTATTCGATATACCAAGGTTTGGAATGGTCCGCCTCCCACAGTAAATTCATACCGGATGCGCCGGATCGCGACTGCCAATCCACCGGTGGCTTCTTCCTCTCCACATGGGCGAATTCCTTCATTAGAGCACTGGTCTCAAATGCAAGATTGCCGGAAACATCCCCAGACCATCCGGTATGGATTGGCAGAAGGAGAAATGAGAAAACAGCAAACAGATAGCGCTTGTTCATGATTTCGAAAACGCAATTTCGGTTGATTCGCCGGGCATGAGGTTTACGGCAGGACACTCAAAAAGATAATTCTCAGGCAAAGGCAGTAGCAACCCGGCGGCAATTTCCGAAAAAATCCTAACGCTGGCCGTGGCCGCAGTAGGATTATATATCTTCACGCTAAACTCCGCCTCATCATCCGAGACGATATCCACAATGACATGATCGAAAGCGATAACCAGTGATCGATCCGCCTGAACATAGATTCCCGGTATTTCAACCGTCGTGAGCATCAGCGAGGTCTCTGCCCAAGTCGTCATGCGAAGCGTCTCACCGATGCGCTCTGGGCCTTCCCAGTCGGTCATGTTCACTCGCTCGCACATGTGGCCGATGACGGCATCACCAAGCGGATTTAATGGATGCGGCAGATACTGCGGCAGTCCATGGGCGATGTCCCTCAACAGATTCAGCGGGAACTGATCACCGGTTGCCCGAAACAACTTGAACAGGCCAAGCCCCGAAAACGTGCACAGCCCCGGCGCGGAGTGTTTGTTTTGGGTATTTGCATAAACCGAGCCCGTCGTGCGGATGTCAGCTTTTCCAAACATCGATTCCGGGGGAAATTTAAAATCATATGACACTACCCATGTCGAAAACTGGCGGACCGCTTCCCCTGCCCGCTCGATCCATTTCGGATCTCCTGTGGCATCGTGAAGCGCGACGTAGGATTCAATCAACGCATACCAGGATTCCGAATCGGGGTTCTGCAAGGCATCTCCGGGCCCACCGCAGCTCAAACCGGCGACGGTGTAGTTTTGATAGAAATATTCGGCCGAGGCCACCGCCACTTCGAGATAGACAGGTTGTTCAAAATATTCCGCCGCAAGCACGAGCGCGGCGGGCGCAATCGCGGCGCTGGTCGAGCCGCCAACGCGAATCTCCCCTGACACCGAATCTACGAACTGCCCGAATTGTCCGTTGTCCCTCCACAGCCTCATCAACGAGTCGCAAACCAAACGCGTGCCCTCCTTCCAGGATCGTCTCACCTCGATGCCAAGCTTCTCCATCAGCATGAATTGCTTGATGATGAAGAAAACCGCGTCGGCGCTTTTGCGGATGAGGTGCCAGTTCGCGGTGTGAGGCTTGCGGATGTCACCACCATACCATTCCGTGCCGCGAGCTCCACTGTCCCAGAAAAACCCCGAGGGACTAATTCCGTTAGGGAAGAGCCAGTCGAAATTCCGCAACACATTGCCGCGCGTGCGTTCGTCGCCCGCGAAGAGCAACGGATAGGTGCTGATCATGCCTCCGGTCCAACCGATCTGCCAGTCCTGAAGAAAATTCTGGCGTGGTCCCACGGAATAGTAGCCGTGTTCAGGAACGAAATTGTCGCGATTGAATTTTTCTTCCTGTAACTCGAAACATGCGGAAAATGGCAGGAGATTTATGAGTTGCGTGACGGCAGGTTTCCTTATCTTTACATACTCATCGAACAGCGATTGTGCTGACGGAGCATCGAAGGCGTAGAGGCGAAACGAAATTCTCACCTCGTCGCCTGTTTTAAAATCCATCGGCACATCCATCGAAGGAGACCGCATGTCACATATCCGGTAACTATATAATTCACGGACCAGGGGGGAGTTGATGGAAATTGTCGCCTTGGTGCGATCGCGATTTTCCTCGATACTGATGCCATAGTCGCCAAGTGAATTCCCCTGACCAGTCCTGACCCAAAATCCCCTGCGATCCGCAGCGGATCGGAATCCGATGGATGGAACCGACATGCTGCCGCTGCGTTCCTGAATGCGTGAGGGACCGCCACGTTCATTGAGTTTCGGAATGTCCGTGACGATGATTGGCTTGTCAGGACCGATATCCTCCACAAACCATAACTTCGGGGAATACGGCAACCGGCGAGAAGTGAAACGATTTCCATCATACGCGGCTGCGGGCATGAGCACGTAGTTCTTATCAGACCAATCGGAAAAATTCAACTCCACGGAAACGTTGGCCGTCGGTAAGAATCCCGACTCACAAGTGAAGACGACCTCCAGATCCAAAGCCCGCACATCTCCCAAGATTGGCGTCCGTTTCATTGTTACCACCCAACGAGAACCGGACAGATGCACCTCACACGGCTTTTCGGTTAGCTTAGTCCTCGCTTCATTCACCAGCAGGTTGAATCGCTCCGGCGCATATTGACCGAGCCGCGCTGTGACTACGCAGCGCTGGCCGGCCAGCCACTCGTTCACATCGGTGATGCAAGAAGGAATCATGATCGGAATTTACCGTTCCTCACCGGCAGGTTTTTTGGGTGTGAAAACCGTCAGGCCTTCGAGGTTGTTTGTTTGGGGTGAGAAAAGGCTGAGGAAATAACCCGTGACCATGCAGGAGATGATTGCGATCGGGATGAGAGTCTGCCAGTGGAGCGGTGTATAAAATTTCACCCAGGCCGTGATCACGATGCTGAGGATTGCTCCGGACACCGCGCCGAAACCGTTAGCCCGACGCGTAAACATGCCCAGTGAGAAGACGCCGACAATTCCTCCGCCTAACAAAGCACTGATGATCGACCATGTCACCATGAGCGACTTGAGATTGAGCGTGGCCAGCAGCAGCGCGATGCCGAGTGCCACCAGCCCCACCAGCGTGGAGCTGATCCGCAGAACCCGCACGCGCTGTTTGTCGGTCGCGGCTGGTTTGAAACGCATGTAGAAGTCCTCGGTGAAAACCGTGGCCGAGCTGTTCATGCTGCTGGCCACGGTGGTCATGGCCGATGCGAAAATTGCGGCGATGACCATGCCGACGAAGCCGTGTGGCAGCGCTTGGATGACAAAAAGCGGGACAATTTTGTCGTTTTGCGCGAGCGGATCGAGCTTTGCTGGATTCGCGTGAAAGTAGGAGAAAATCGCAATGCCGAGCACATTCGTAACAATGGAAATCAAGATGCCACACGCGGCACTCATCGCTGCCACCCGGCGCACTTCTTTTTCCGGCGAGGAAAAGACACGCTGGATCGTCGGTTGATCGCCCGCCTGCACGATCGTTCCAGCCATGAAGGTGGCGATGAACAAGATCCACACCGCTGGCAGGGTGGCATCCCAAGTCATCAGCGCGAAGTCGAATTTGTGATGCAACATGCCGATGTGTACGAACTCTTTCGCTCCACCAGGGATCGTGAAAATGCAAAGTCCGATCATGCAAAGCGGCGCGACAAATTTCAAAATTCCTTGGAAAACGTCGGTGTAAACCACGGCCTGGAAGCCGCCCGCTGCTGTATAAACCGTGGTGATCGCCCACATCAGCACCAAGCTAACATAAACACTGATACCCGTCGTGGCCGAGATGGCAAGCGACGGCAGGACCAACACCACGCTGGCGCGGCCGAACGTCTGGAACACGATGCATTGAGCGCTGGCAATAAGCCGCAGCGTGCAGTTGAAACGGCGCTCAAGATATTCGTAGGTCGAGGTGATTTCCATCCGTCGCAACAGCGGGAAAATCAACCGTGACTGCACGAAATACGCCATGACATAGATGATGATCGGGAACAGGAAAACCAGGTTGGTAGAAAACGCCAGCGCCGGGATAGCCATGAAACTGATGGCACTCGCCCCCGTGGCGAACATGCTGATGCCTGCGACCCACCACGGCACATTGCGGCCTGCGAGTGAGAAGTCCGCGCTCGATTTCTGCCGCCGCGACGCGATCATTCCGATTGTCGCAATGAACAGGAAATAGCAGGCGATGACCAGGTAATCGACCCACGAGAGGCTGCGGACGGTGCGCACGAGTTTGAACTCATCCATGCGGATTTCATCGGAACCCGGAACCCTGCCTAGCAGCAGAAATTTGGTTTCAAGCTTCGAGGTTTGCTGCGCTGCTAGAACGCACTGCCTGCTGAGCGGCTGGTCGAAATCACACCAAGCGTCAGTGATGGTGTGGAAAAGTTTCGGTGCGCGGCCGCCTGTCAGTTCCATACGTGTTGGAAACAACGCGGCAGGCGGAATCTCGCTTCCTCCCACAAGTGCGACAGCTGCCTGTCCAACGGGAAACGCCACGGCACCTACCGAGGGATGTGGGACGTCGGCCACCCGCGTCCAACCGGAACGCAAGGACGCTTCCGGCGGAGTGAGGCGGAACATCCAAGCTTCGTTCGATACCGTGGTTGCGGTCGTCTCGCCTGCTCCGAGTCCGCCGAAAACGCACAAAGCGTCATATTGAGCCGTTACTGCCGCAAAAGCACGACCCGCTCCCGGCAAGTGCGTGGCGGCAGCCCATTGCGCCCCTGATTTTTCAAGATCGAGAGTCCACAGGGTATTTTCAAAAACAGGCGGATCGACTGACGAGAGGCCACCGAAAACCAACAGATTCTTGCCGATCACCGCCGCCCCCGCACCAGCTAGTTGCTTTGGTAATTTCGGAAGTTCGCTCGCGCTCATCTGACCGCCTAACATCACGATTTTCAAAACCCGATCCGTGGGCTTCCCTTCCACAAGGCCGCCGGCGCAGATGACGCTATCTCTCCAAACTGCAGAGCCGCTCCAAACTGGCCCACTCACCTCCGCCTTCGTCCACGAGACTTTTCCATCGTGATCCAACGGCAGCGACCAAATTGAAATCCCAGATGTTCCGGGACCCTCTTGCCCTCCGACCATCAAAAACTCCCCGCACGCGGCCGCAAATCCCCCGCTGAGATCCGCCACCAGGGGTGATACCTCACGCTGTATGAGTTCAAACTTCTGCTGCTCGGCCACCGTCGATCCTTCCGCGGCAGCTGAAGAATTGGCCGCCGGAATCAGCCACAGAAATAGCATGACAACAGGCAAGCAAAGCAATTGACTCCATGGGCAATTAGGACTCAAGAAGGAGTGGAGTTTGTGAGGTGGGTTCATGAAAAAAAGCGTTCTTCGGCAATGGGTTTTCGAAGTTCAACTTTTCAGGTTGTCTTGGAAGCCATTAAATCAATTCCTGAGAACGAAAATTTCGCAAATCAACCCAGTGCATTTTAAAAGACGTAGCAGATGCATAGCAGGCTTGCTCGTGCCGGTTCTAGGGTGAAATTGCGTCATTCACGGGCTATTTTGCGTCGCCGGCACCCAAGGCACGGGAGCGAACTGAGGTTTTGACGAGCTGACGAAAACAAATAATACACCCCCGTCGTCAGGCCGGGAGAAAACCAAAGCGTTATTACGATGCGGGACATTGATAAACTATTTCAGGCACTCGAACGGTCTTCATTCCGGCGACGTTTTCGGCTAAGAGCTAGCGATCTTCTCTATCTGGGAGACAATGCTGTCGACCATTTTCAATCACGCCCGCGATTTCCTCGCCTAACAGTTGGCGCCCGCCGAGCCTCGAAGAGACCTCAAGCAGGCACCTATGCGCGGGCACCCGGCATTTGTTTGCCCACCTCGCCACAGCACCTGCGGAATTGGTCCTGGGTTCGAATCCCAGTCCTCGTACTTCCTTCTTATTCCAGTGGCTAACGGTTTCTCAGCCCTTGAATCCAAATCCATCACCGGGTAGCATCTCGTAACGATCAGGACAGCGGAGCTTCGCGATTTTCCTTCCGGGATCGCCATCTTCTGCTTCACTTTGGTCATGAAGACGCGCATCGCAGCAGTCACGATGATGGTCATTCTGGCCTTGGCTCCCTCCGTTTTCGCGGGTGGGAAGAAGGAGGAGAAATGTTCCGTCACTTTTCACATGGAGACTGAGGGCACGGACAACCAGAAAATGATTTTCCCGCAGTTGACGAACGGACAGACCCGCTATTTCCGCCGCATTCCAGAGTTTTCCCTCAAGGACATGGTGGCTTTCAGCCCATTTCCCGCAGATGTCGGGGACGATTACGGCGTAGCATTCCGGCTTAAGGGGAATATCGCGAACCGATTGTCCGCTATCACCAATGCTAGCCAAGGTAGGTGGATGCTCTCGCAAATGAACGGTCGGATCGTGGGTGGCGTGATGATTGATAAGCAGGTCGATGACGGCGTCCTCGTCATTTGGAAGGGCGTGACTCTAGCGGATATCGCGCTATTGGATGCCGAGTTGCCACGCGTCGGCGCGAAGGAGAAAAAGAAGAAATAGCACACTCAAATGATTCGCTTGATCGCTCTCATTTTCTCCTTAGCCAGCGTGCTGGGGGCCGCCCCGATCGATCTCCGCTTGCCGACAGAGAACCACCATCTGCTGACGGGCGAGTTGGACCAATTTTACATGTATGTGGACCGGAACTTCGAGGGGCAGAGCTCCAAGGAGTGGCAGGCGGGATGTTTTGGAATCGTCCGTTCGCCGATCCGGGTGGGCGACCAGATCGTGCTTACCAAATTTCATGAAGGCATTGATATCGCTCCGATGAACCGTGACAAACTAGGCAACCCGCTCGACCTCGTTTCCAGCATCGCCCCGGGGCGCGTGGTCCACACCAGCCCCATCGCCGGGCGTAGCAACTACGGAAAATACGTGGTCGTCGAGCATCCGTGGGAGAACTCGTTGTTCTATTCCATTTACGCCCACCTTGCAGAAATCACCTGTCAGCCGGGCGATGCGGTGGACGCCGGTGCGGTTTTGGGGAAAATGGGGTTTACCGGCGCCGGAATCGACCGCACACGCGCCCATTGCCACCTTGAGCTTGGGATGCTGATGAGCACGCGCTATGACGATTGGACCAAAAAATCCGGCGGGGCGGAAAACTACCACGGCAACTTCAACGGCATGAACATCATCGGTGCTGAAGTTTCGCGGTTTTTCGTTGAACAAAAGGCAAGTCCAGAGCTTCAGTTCAGCCGATTTATTTCCACCACTCCTGTCTATTTCAAAGTCACGCTCCCGTCGCATGGCACTCCGGATTTCGTCAAGCGCTACCCGTGGCTCAATCACGGTGCTGCAGAAAGTGCCGTCTCCTGGGAAATTAGCTTCAGCGCCACCGGGCTGCCTTTGGCCTTCAATCCCAGCACACGTGAGGTCGCCGCACCGCTCGTTACCTCAATCCGGCCTTCCACGGTACCGCAACGTTACCTGACCCGAGGCCTGGTCCTTGGGGAAGGAAATCAAGCCAGCCTAACACCTGCGGGGAAACAACTTGTCGCGCTGCTGTCCGACGATTTCCCGGTTGCTCCTCCCATTCCGAAACCCGTTCATCCATGATCCTTGAACAACTCAACTCACTTGGCCTCACTCTTCCCGAGGTGCCCGTGCCCGTCGCGGCTTATGTCAACTGCGTCCGCAGTGGAAATTTGCTATTTCTATCAGGCGGACTGCCGATTGACGGCGAAAAGAAGGTGATCGGGAAAGTCCCGACGGTGGTGTCCATTGAGGATGCCAAGGAAGCGTCCCGCATGATCGTGCTTAACCGGCTCGCCGTGATTCAGGCTGAGATCGGCTCGCTGGACAAGGTGAAGCAGATTGTCGCACTCACCGGGTTCGTCAATTCCGAGCCGGACTTTTACGGCCATCCTCAAGTCATCAATGGGGCTTCCGAACTTCTCGTCGAAATCTTCGGCGAGCGTGGAAAACACTCCCGCACTGCACTCGGCGCGGCAGCCCTTCCGCTCAACGTCGCTGTTGAGATCAATCTGATTGTCGAGATCGAAGCTTAAAGCTGCTGCGAGTCCAAGATGCTTCCTCCGATCCAATACCGGGTGTTCGAAAGTCCGGACTCGGCCTGTGTTCAAGTCGCAGCAGAAATTGCCCAACTGATCCGTGAGCGGGCCACCCTGGGTCGCAGTGCCGTCCTCGGTCTGGCCACTGGAAAAACAACCCGCCCGCTCTATCAGGAACTCGTCTATCTGCATCGCGAGGAAGGTTTGTCGTTCCAAAATGTAGTCACCTTCAATTTGGACGAATACCTCGGGCTGCGAGACACCGATCCGCGCAGCATGAGGTTCTTCATGCAGCGGGAATTTTTCGATCATGTGGACATTCCAGCGGCCAATATTCATTTTCTATCGGGCGTCGCTGATGCCTGTGTAGCCGCCCGTTGCGCCGGATACGAAAAGGAGATCGTGCAGGCGGGCGGGATCGACTATCAGATCCTCGGCATTGGTCGAAATGGCCATATCGGGTTCAACGAGCCCGGCACTCCCATCAGTTCCAGAACGCGGAAAGTAGATCTCCATGAAATGACTCGTACCGATGCGATCAGTGCATTCGGTGAAATCGAAAACGTCCCCACGCAGGCGGTCACCATGGGCTGCGGCACAATCTTGAAGGCCCGCAAGATTGCCCTGCTAGCCTGGGGGTCGAAGAAAAACAGAATTGTCCGGCGGGCGGTTGAAGGGCCGGTTTCACCAAAAACCTGCGCCTCGTATTTACAAACCCACCCTGCGGCCAGAATCTATCTGGACGTGCCTGCCAGCTTGATTCTGGACCAAAAATCTCATGGCAGGTGAGGCTTGAACAAGCGGCATCGCCCCTAATATCATAATTCAAGTCGTTTAGGATCATACCCAATCCTCTTCATCTGCGTTTATCCTGTTCATCTGCGGTTCAAAAATCCAAAAACTAAGAAGTTTCCGCGAAAGTAATTCCCCTCCAAAATGCCAAACTCACCTCCGCCTTGCCGAGTCCTTTTCGTGTGCCTGGGTAATATTTGTAGGTCTCCTGCTGCCGAGATTATTTTCACGAAACTCGTCTGCGATGCCGGCCGCAAGCAGGACTTCGTGGTCGATTCGGCAGGCACCATCGGGCATCATCAAGGGTCGTCGCCCGACGCCCGCATGTCCGACGCTCTCAAGCGTAAAGGCTACTCGATTCATGGAAATGCGAGAAAAATTGAAGCCGAAGATTTGGAAAATTTCGACCTAATTGTAACCATGGATGAATCCAATTTTTCGGATGTGAAAGCACTCGATAAAACCGGGATTTACCATTCCAAGGTTCACCCCTTCGTGAGCTACTGTCACTCCCACGACGATCCCAGAGTGCCTGACCCCTATTATGGTGAGCAACGTGGGTTCGACCACGTAATCGCACTGCTTGAGGATGGCTGCGGAGGAATATTAAAATCGCTCGGGATCGGATAAAAAGCCTACCAAGAGATCACATCGTCCGATCCAGCGTAAGGAACGACAGCACTCGGTGTCGCACCCATTTTCCCCTTCTTCGCGTCTTTTCCAAAGCTAATACAAACGTAGGACTGGTCCTTTGGCTTTGTGTCTTTGTATTCGCCGAAGCCTTTAGTATCTAAGAAAGTATCACTGATTCCTTTACTGCCCACGTCTGTTGTATCCAAATCCTT
>JANYFB010000305.1 GCA_025362955.1 Akkermansiaceae bacterium | reverse complement strand
GGTAATGGAAGACCTTTCCCCTGTCGAGCAGGCGGTATTGTTCCGACTGCTGCCCACGGACAAGGCTGCGGAGCTGTTCGAATATCTACCTGTCGAGTCTCAAGAAGAACTCCTCCACGCCATGGGAAACGAGGAGGCTGCAAAAATCCTGGATGCCATGGCGCAGGACGACCGAACCGCCCTCCTCGAAGAACTGCCTACCCAGGTTTGTGCGCGGTTAATCAATTCCCTTTCCCCGGGCGAGCGTGCGGTGGCGCTGAAACTGCTGGACTATCCCGAGGACAGTATCGGCCGTCTGATGACCTCCGAATATCTGGTTGTCCGCGATGCGTGGACTGTTAGCCAAGTGCTCGATCACATCCGCAACAACGGCCGCGACAGTGAAACGCTCAACGTCCTTTACGTGGTCGATAGCGATGGAAAACTGTTGGACGATATCCGCATTCGGGAATTCCTACTTTGTCCTTTAGATCGAAAGGTCAGTGAAATCCGCGACCAAATTTTTACGGCGCTCCACGCCACAGATGATCAGGAAACCGCAGTCTCCGCTTTCCGAAAATATGACCGCACTGTGCTCCCCGTCATTGACGGTCATGGGGGCCTCGTCGGCATCGTCACCGTGGACGATATTTTCGACGTGGCGGAAGAGGAAGCCACCGAAGACATCCACAAAATCGGGGGCATTGAGCAGCTCGATGAACCTTACATGGACATCTCGCTGGCCCTTCTGATCCGCAAACGCGCGACCTGGCTAGTCGTTCTCTTTTTGGGAGAAATGCTCACCGCCACCGCGATGGGATACTATCAGGATCAAATTTCAAAAGCCGTGGTGCTCGCGATGTTCGTGCCGTTGATCATTTCCAGCGGCGGCAACAGCGGCTCCCAAGCCGCGACGTTGATCATCCGCGCCATGGCAATCGGCGAAGTAGGCCTGATGGATTGGTGGCGGGTAATGAGGCGGGAAATCCTCTCTGGACTGGTCCTCGGACTGATTCTCGCGACCATCGGGATGCTGCGAATCGCAACATGGTCGATTTTTTCCGACGTCTATGGAGAACATTGGCCACTCATCTCTCTAACTGTTGGAATTTCCCTCATCGGAGTCGTCCTATGGGGAACTCTATCAGGCTCGATGCTGCCATTTCTGCTCAAGCGCCTCGGCTTGGACCCGGCCACCTCTTCCGCTCCCTTCGTGGCGACGCTCGTTGATGTTACCGGACTGATCATCTACTTTGCTGTCGCGGGCGTGATTCTCCACGGTACATTATTATAGTCCAAACACTCCCACCACAAAAGCCAAGTGATTAGAAATCAATCCGATTACTCTTCAGTTCGAGGATTTTTGTGCCTTTTGTCGTTCGTATTTTCGTGTTCAGATTGACCCTTTCCAGCCCCGACCCCCATGTTCAAGACCCGTCACTCCGTCCCCGGTTCGTCTCCATCCGTCTTGGTTCCGCGACCCATTGATGGCCCCGTCATCCGTCCAAAGATTCAACTCATCGAGTATGATAAGGATCACTTCGACGAACGCGAGATCACCGATCTCGCGGAACTCGGCCCCCATCTGAATCAACGGAATGTAAGTTGGATCAACATCGACGGCCTCGGCGACATGGAGGCACTCAAAACGCTCGGAGAACAATTCAACCTGCATCCCCTCGCGCTCGAAGATGTATGGAACACCGGCCAACGGCCGAAGACCGAGGTGTTTCCCGAGTATCTCTTCATCGTCGCGCAAATGGTCTATCAGGATAAAAAATCCAATATTTGCGGCGAACAAGTTAGCATGTTTCTCGGGAAAAATTTCCTCATCACCGTCCAGGAGGAAGCCGAGTATGATGTTTTCAATCCCGTCCGCGAGCGCATCCGGGCTGGGCTGGGTTCAATTCGGAAATCCCGGACGGACTATCTCGCCTATGCCTTGCTGGATTCGATCATCGACCATTACTATCCGGTGTTAGAGGAACTCGGCACTGCCATCGAAGAACTCGAGGACGATCTATTGAAGAGCCCGTCACGTGAGATGGTTCTGATGCTCCACGAATACAAACGCAACCTCACCCAATTGCGCCGCTTTGTCTGGCCGCTACGGGATGTAGTCAATTCCCTGCTCCACGATTCTTCCGGCTATATCACCTCCCCGACGAAGGTATTCCTGCGCGATTGCTACGACCACACTGTCCAACTGATGGACCTGGTGGAAAGCTACAAGGAAATCACCGCCGGCCTAATGGAACTCTATCATTCCAGCGTCGGCCTCCGCACCAATGAGGTCATGCGGGTGCTCACCGTAATCACTTCCATCTTTATTCCCCTCACTTTCATCGTCGGGGTTTACGGTATGAACTTCGCCCCAGAAACACCATCCGGCGAAAAACTCCCGCTCAATATGCCGGAACTCTATCTGCCACACGGCTACATCGGAGTGATGCTCATCATGGCTCTCATCGCGGTGGTGCAGTTGATCGTTTTCAAAAAAATGAAGTGGTTGTGAGTGCGCCGTTCGAGAAAGTAATTTCCCGGTCTGGGAATCCAGCTCACCTCAACCCCCGCAGCGGCTGCATGCTGGGTCGTAACTACCAAGGTAACAGCAACGACAAGGAAACCAATATGCATCGATATGGATCTCATCGTTTTCTGAGCCGTAAGCCGAGCCAAATCACGAAAACACAAGGAATAGCTAGAAGCCCCCACCACCCACCAATGGCGGCTGTCAGGGAATCGGTGTTGTTCTTTGCTGCCATGGTTCCGGGGTTGCTGACGTCCACTTTCGGCGGAATGGATGGCAGCGGCGGGACGGTGATCTCGTTAGCCGGCCCGGCTGACGTTTTGACTTCTTCTGCCTTGTCCGGCAAAGGTAGGGATACAGAAAATGTTTGTGATCCGGGGAAATGGTTTGGTTCCACATGGGCTGGTATCAGCTTACCGTCCGGACCTTTTCTTTCCCATACCTCGACGGGTTGATCCCACCAATTTTTCCAATACACTTCAAGAACCTTCCCAGAGGAGGCCCGATCCCCATAGGCATCTTCCAAATCAAATTGGAATTCTTTCTTTTCCGACGGAAGTATTGTGATTACTCCTCTACTACCAGTTACCACTGATCCGTCAAATCCGGGATGCTCATTCACTTGAGCATGATGGTGCGCCCACACATCGTCTTGCATCACATAGTTCCCAACTCCGTTCTTTAATCTGATCTGAAAGCAATAGAAATCATACCTAGCGTGAGGATAGCCAGAAGCAAGCGCGTAAGGCGACTGGTTTTCAATAGCGATTGTGATATGGGTTTTTCCGTCTGCCTGCACTGCGGCATCCGCAGTGATGACCATTCCATCTTTCACACTTGAAACATCTTTGGCATCGAAGCTAAAGGCGGATTCTAATAACGAGAGGATACTGAAGATTAAAAACATGTGGAATTGCATTTTCGATATTTCTAAATTAAATATTTAAGGACCAGCGGTCTCTGAGTCGTTGTCTGCGTTTTGTGCCCATTGCGGATGATCATTAAATTCCGTGCCTGATTTGTCGGAGCCACCCGCCTTTTTACCAATCACCGTCATCCAGTTATCGAAAGCGCTCACCTCTCCACCCCACATCCACATCACCCTATTCAAGGCAACAGGACGCGAATTGAATCCATCCGGCTTAAACATAATATAGGTGAAGAACGCGTCATCAACTGTGATTTTTGAACGCAGAATTGGCATCGTCGGTTTAACGGATCCAGTAAGAGGATCACTTGGTGTGTCGCCAGAATCAGCACCGGACGAAACTGAACCATTAGCTTGATAGGTTTGCCCATAGGGGTAATGGTGATCGAGCTTATATGTTTGGCCGTCTCCGCTATGATTGGTTGCTCCGCTTGGGTAGTAGTATGTGCGTTTGGTTTTAATCAATTGCGCGAAACTCCAAGTTCCGACGGGCCATCCGGCGGGTGTTGTGACGGTCCCTATGAATTTGTTACCTGGGTAGACAGTTACACCTTTTGCGAAAAGGCCGAAATGATCTACAGATGTCCCAATCGAGGCGACTCTTTCCTCTCCGGTATCCAAAGTGAATGTCGATTCCACCTTATCCACCTTCATCTTGGCCTTGGCGTTCTCTGTTGCCGTGTCCGTCCCGTTAATCTTTACGTGAAAACTCACTTCGGGTTGCTTGGCACCGGAATCCCGCCAATAGTAGGTAATTTCCTGGGTTTGCGAATCAACGGGCAACAGATCCTCATAGTGACTGTTATTCGCGTCAGGACTGTAGTTCTTGAAGGTCTTCTCCGGGATGGTCCATTGGAAGGTATCAAGGTTGACACCGCCCGGGCCGTTGTTCGCCAGATACTTGTCCTGGAGGCGGAGTTTCATCTGTTGGCCAGGAAGGGATTTGGCGGTTTTCTGTTCGATGAGTTTGAAAACATATTCAGTGTCGATCTGGCGCTCGATGGGCACCGGAACAAAGTAGAGGGCTTGCGGACCGTGGCCATTCGCATCACTGAGCGTGGCGGAGAATTTTTGTGGTCCGGGTGTAGAGGTGATCGTTTCCGTGCCACCGAAGCGCCCGAGGTATTCCACCTCCGGGGTGGCTCCAGGAGTTTTTCTGAATGCCAGATAGGCGATGCCGGGCTTATCCGGCGAGGGGGATGGCAGATACGAGGGCAAGACATCGATTCCGTTTTCCGAGAGTTCCTCCTCCATGTCTGGGTCCGAACCGGGAGCATACTCCAGTGTGATGACGATGGTGGTCCCGGCGGCGAGAGGGCCGCTGTCCTTAACCTGTATGGCCGTAGGATCCGCAGCCAACGTGCTGAGCTTGGGGAATCCGTCTTTGTCGATGTAATTCAGATGGACGGTGCAGCCGGAATCCCCGTCCGCATCGAAAACCTCGCCCCAAGTGTAGTGGAGTGAAATGGGCGGGAGAGCACCGGGATCAGGAGTTCCACCACCACCACCGCCACCACCACCGCCACCACCGCCACCGCCGCCGCCGCCGGTTCCCGTGTTGGTTGAGAAAACGAAGTTCGTGTTAGCTTGCAGGGTTTTCCGATTGCCCGACGCCTCAGTGGCGGCATTGAAGATTTCAGCTCCATCCAGCGTGAGGGCATGATAGGTGGACAATGGCAGGGCCGCAGCTGGCACAAAAGTCAGCGTGCGGCTGGTGGAATCATAACTCACGGTGCCGGGCAGTTCGGGAGCGGTTCCTGCGACCAGATGGATATGGTCAGTACCCAGCGTGCTCGCATCCATCGCTTCACTGAACGTGATGGAAATGCTGGCGGGTGGAGTAATACCAAAGGAAAAATCTGCCGGTGAAACCGCAGTTACATACGGTCCGGCTCCCGTGATAGGCGGCACCCGGACCGGCCGGGTGGTGAAAGACCAGGATGCCGCTTGCGGGTGGGCCTTCCCTGTCAGGCTCTTGAATCCGGTGCCGAGCGTTACGGTATATTTCGTGGCTGGGGCGAGCGGCTGGGCTGGCGTTATGACGAGAAGGTTGCCGTCTTTTCCATAGTCGAAGGCAATGGTGACGGAAACGGGGCTGCCTCCTTCTGGGACGACGCTTGCATTCGCGGGGATGACGGTGGCGGGATCCAGAGCATCACTCCAAGTCGCGGTGATGGAGGGGGTGAGGCTGACATCAATATTTCCATCCGCAGGTGAAGGGAAGGAAAATGAAGGTCCCGTATCCGAGGAACCCGCTGCCGTGGTGATGCTGAAAAAGAGCTCAAAAGGAATCATCGGCGTGAGGCTGCTCGTGCCGCCGTTAAACTGAATGTGGTAGAGCGGTGGATTCGGATTCGCCTCATCCCAAGGCACAAATGAATTTCCGGCAGGAATAAAGGCGATGGCGCGGCGTCCTGGCAGAATCATCGTAGTGCCAGTTGCGGCGGCGGGCGTCTCTTAGTTGTTGTCCTCCACCCAGCTCCCCGAGATGGACGCACCTGCGGGAATCGGCTTATTCAGATAGAGTATGACGGGTTTGCCAGCATTATATCCCCAAAAAGTATTTCCGTAATCAGGAGTACGAGGCAAGGAGCCGATTACCTTGAAGGGGAAGGAAAGCGGGTCCAAGGGATTGGTTCCCGCAGTGATTTCTTCCAAATTCGTGCAGCCGTCGCCATCGGTATCCGGGTTGTTCGGATCGGTCCCGTTCACCATTTCATCCGCA
>JANYFB010000302.1 GCA_025362955.1 Akkermansiaceae bacterium | reverse complement strand
GACAAGGATTTCGCGCAGCTTCTATCAGCCACAACCTTCATGTGGAAACCCGGCCGCAAAGGCACGGACCATGAAATCATCGGCCTCCCACAACTCCCGGAAATCTGGGGTGTCAGGGAGCCGCATCAAATCATCGACTTGTTAGGTTTGATGGGCGATGCCTCCGACAACATCCCCGGCGTCCCAGGCATCGGCCCGAAGACTGCGCAGAAACTCATCGCGGATTTCGGCTCTATCGAAAACCTGCTCGCCAACGCCGCCACGCTCAAGGGCAAGCAGAAGGAAAATCTCGAAACCCACGCCGACCAAGCCCTCCTCTCCAAGGATCTCGCCACCATCATTCTCGACGTTCCTGTCGAAGTGACTTGGGACGCACTCGTTCTATCGAAACGCGATGACGAAGCATTGAAAACCCTCTTCAACGAGTTCGAGTTCCGCACCCTATCCAAAAGGCTTTTCAACACCGGGAGCGCGGAACTGATCCCGCCCGAATCGTCTCCCGCCACACCCACTATTTTTGAAACCTTCAAAACAATCCGCGAGGTCGATCACGTCTATCACCTCGCTGACACCCCCGAACTCCAGGCCCAACTTTTCGCCGAGTTGGCCCAACAGGAATCCTTCTGCTTCGACATCGAAACTACCGGCCTCGACCGATTCACATCGAAGTTGCTAGGCATCGCCTTTTCATGGAAAGCCCATGAAGGCTGGTATCTGCCCTATTCCGATTCCGTGAAACCCGCCCTCCGCAGCATCCTCGCCTCTCCGGCCGAAAAAATCGGCCACAATCTCAAGTTCGACCTCTCCATCCTGCTCCACCACGGCATCGAAGTCACCGGTCCGTTTTTCGACACGCTTCTAGCAGACACGCTGGTCGCCCCGGAGCGCCGTCACGCGATGGATTACCTTTCCGAAATTCTGCTAGGATACTCGCCCGTCAAGCTCGCCCATATCTCCAAACCTACCGAAGAACCGGAAGACGCCGCCTCCCTTGACCTCTTCGCCCATGCGGTGAAAACCAAGGCAACCAAGGATCTCGACATCTCGGCCATTCCTCTAACTGTCCTCGCGGAATACGCCGCAGAGGATGCCGACGTCACCTTTCAGCTCGCGCAAAAAATCCGCCCGCTGCTTGAAAAATCCGGCCAAGCGACCATCCTCCGCACGATTGAAGGTCCGCTGCTCCCGGTACTTGTCGCCATGGAAATGGACGGCATCTCCATCGACCCCACCGCTCTAACGGTCATCGGCGACGAGCTACAAATCCAGATCGACGGCCTCGTGAAATCCATCCACGCCCATGCCGACCGCTCGTTCAATATCGCCTCGCCCAAGCAGCTCGGGGAAATCCTGTTCGACCAGTTAGGCCTCGCGGACAAGGCAAAGAAAACCAAGACCGGCCAATACAAGACTGACGAGCAAACCCTCGCCACCCTCGAAGGCAAGCACCCCATCATCACCGACATCCTTGCCTGGCGGGAGGCCACCAAACTCAAGTCCACCTACCTCGACGCCCTGCCCACGCACATCGTCGCGGAGACCGGCCGCATCCACACCCATTTTCACCAACTCGTCGCCGCCACCGGCCGTCTCGCCTCAACCGATCCGAATCTCCAAAACATCCCCATCCGATCCGAAGCCGGCCGCAAGATTCGCAAGGCCTTCGTCCCAAGAAAATCTCAAATCTCAAATCTCAAATTTGAAATCCTCTCCTGCGACTACTCGCAGATCGAGCTCCGCGTCATGGCCGCGCTCTCTCAGGACGCCACCATGATCGAGGCCTTCCAAAACAACATCGACATCCACACCATCACCGCCTCCAAGGTCTTCGTTGTCGAGCCGACCGATGTGACTTCGGATATGCGCCGCACCGCGAAAATGGTGAACTTCGGCATCATCTACGGCATCTCCGCCTTCGGCCTCAGCCAGCGCCTCGCCATCCCGCGCACGGAAGCGGCGAACATCATCGAGGCCTATTTCCGCGAGTATCCATCGATCAAAAATTTCATGGATCGCACGATCAATGAAGCCCGCGAATCCGGCTTCGTCGAAACTCTATCAGGCCGCCGCCGTTATTTCCCGGACCTCAACTCCGGCAACCAGAACCTCCGGGGAAATGCCGAGCGCGCCGCCATCAACACCCCCATCCAAGGCACCGCCGCCGACATGATCAAGCTCGCCATGATCCGCATCGACGCCTTGCTACGAGAGAAGCCGTACCAAACGAAAATGCTCCTTCAGGTCCACGATGAACTCGTCTTCGACCTCGCCCTCGATGAAGAAGAGCTCGTCCCGAAAATCCTCGATGCCATGAAAACCGCCCTCCCGCTGCCCCATGGAGTCCCGTTAGAAGTTGAG
>JANYFB010000109.1 GCA_025362955.1 Akkermansiaceae bacterium | reverse complement strand
TTAAACTCCACTGCCAATGAATTTTCATAAGGCTTCTCATGAAATCCATGGCCGATCTCGTTCAACACTTCAAACGCTGAACCGATAATAACATCTGTCTCTTTCTTATATGAAAAATCTGCGTCCATCTGCGTTCATCTGCGGTTAAACTTCTCTTCTCTTCAAGCCAGCAGCGGGCCGTCGGGTTGGAGAAGGCGGTCGGTTAGCCAGTCGATGGCGGTGGCGGCGTGGCCGGATTCTTCGATACGGCTGGCGAGGATCTTGAGCTTGAGGTCGGGATACTCGGCACCGACGACGAGGGCGAAACGGGCACCACATTTCTCGGCGCTTTGGAATTGTTTAGCAACTTTGGGAGTGCCCAATGAATGATCCGCTGAAATCCCGGCACGGCGCAGATCGGTGACGAGGCGGAGGGCCTCGGTGCGCTTCGTTTCATCAGCCACGACCACATAGACATCGCAGGCGGCGGCGTTGCGCTGGAGCCAGACTTCCATCTGCATGGCGGTGTGCGTGGTTTCCTCAATGAGGTTGCGGATGACGTAGTCGCCCATCGCGAAGCCGGTGGCGGGCAGGTCGGTCGCACCGTCGGAAATGGTGGAAATGAGCGTGTCGTAGCGACCGCCACCGGCGACAGCGCGCATGGATTTTTTCGCATCAAACACCTCGAAGACGACGCCTGTGTAGTATGCGAGGCCGCGGACGATGGACAGATCCAGCTGCAGGAAATCCGCGAAGCCACGGGCAGTTAGATCTTCGTGGATCGCGAGATAAGCGACAGAGGCGTTCGCTGGATCGGCGATGAAGGTGCGGACAGCTTCGGGTGTTAGGGAAAATGCGGCGAGCTTTTGCGCAAGGATTTCCGGCTTTTCCCGCTCGATCTTGTCGATGATGCCGAGGAAATCCGGGATACTTTCTTCCCGGATTCCGTGAGCAGCTGCGAAGTCGATCCACGCCTTGCGGTCGGACACCCGAACGACGAAATCCCCGGCGACGAAGCCGAAAGAGAGCATCGTTTCAATCGCCAGCGCGATCAACTCGGCATCGGCAGCCGGTCCGGCTTCACCGAGAATATCCACATTGAACTGATGAAACTCACGTCCCCTGCCCTTCTGCGGTTTTTCGTAGCGGAAACATTGGCCGATCTCGAACCACTTGAGCGGCTTCGGGAAATCCCGCTGATGCTGCGCGACGATGCGCGCCAAGGAAGCGGTCACCTCCGGGCGCAGCGTCACATCGCGCCCGCCTTGGTCTTCGAAGCGAAAGAGCTGCGAAGAAAGCTCACCACCCGACTTTTTCAGATAGAGTCCGGTGTCTTCAAGGATGGGCGTCTCATATTCCACGTAGCCGCAACGGCGGGCCACCCCACGCCACGTCTCGAACAAATAATTGCGGACCGCGCATTCACGGGGCGTGAAATCGCGGAATCCTGGAAGTGCTTGGAAAGTGGGTCCTGCCATGGGCGGGCGGCGAGGATGCACGGCGTTCCCGGCATTTCAAGGCGGGATTGCCGGATCATGGATACTCTTGGTGAAAACGAATGGGCCGCCGTAGTTCAATTCCGAGGGGCTTGCCCGACAGCAGTTGAACTAACAGCTTTCTGATTTTCCCGATCACTGACAAAATGGGCTCATTGCGACCGTTGCTAGGTAGTTCCAACCGATGAAATTTCACCAATCTCACCTTTCCTACTGCACGAACATTCACCCGGCGGAAAGCTGGGCAGAGACATTCGCAGTGCTGGGAACTCATGTGCTGGCGGTGCGGGATCGCTTGCGGGCGACGGGCGCGGTGGGGGCGGACGATGCGTTCGCCATCGGCCTGCGGTTATCCGCAGTGGCAGCACGGGAATTGTTAGCAGGTGATTGTCTGGAAATTTTCAAGGACTGGCTGGCGGAGACGAACACCTACGTTTTCACGATCAATGGATTTCCCTACGGCAGTTTCCACGGGACGCGGGTGAAGGAACAGGTTTTCAAGCCGGATTGGACGGAGCGGGCGCGTGTGGATTACACGAAAGATCTATTCCGGATCTTGGCGGCCATCGCTTGTCCGAGGACGGGAGCATCAGTCTCGACCTTGCCGGGATCACACAAAACCTTTCACGCGGATGATGGGCGGATCTTGGGGCATTTGATCGAGATGGCGGATTGGCTGGAGGAATTGGCGGTGGAGACGGGGCTGGATTTTCACCTCGGGCTGGAACCGGAGCCGCTCGGGCATTTTGAAAACACGGTGGAGACGCTGGCGTTTTTTGAGCGGCTGCACCGGATGGCTAACAAACCGGATGTCATTCGGCGGAGGATCGGGGTGAATTATGATGCGTGCCATTTCGCGCTGGAATATGACGACGCAAAGGAATCATTGGACGCGCTGGCTGGAGCAGGAATCCGGATTTCGAAGATTCACTTGTCCAGTGCATTGGCGCTTGATCCGAGGGACTCAGCGGCGCTGGCGGCAATCCGGGCATTCGACGAGCCGGTTTATTTTCATCAGGTGCTCTTGCGGCGGCCGGATGAAACCATCTTTCGCTTCGCAGATTTGCCGCTGTTTTTCGCAGCGGTGGAGGGCGGGATGATAGATCCAGCGGATTTCGAGGAAATGAGGGTGCACTTCCACATTCCACTGGATGCGGAACCAGCCACGCCCTTGCGCTCGACCCGCAGCCAGACGCGCGAGGTGCTGGAATGGCGGCGGGATCACCCGGGGGCGTGCCAACATTACGAAATCGAAACTTACACTTGGGGCGTCCTGCCGGACGGGCTGCAACGCCCGGTGGAGGAACAAATCGCCGGGGAATACGCGTGGGTGCTGGAAAACGGATGAGTTGCCAGACCGGGAAAAGCGGTATTTCCTAGCGCCCATGTCCGACATCAAACTCACACTCCACACCACCGCAGGCGACATCAACGCCCGGCTCTTCGCCTCCCAAGTACCGGTCACGACCGCAAATTTCCTGAATCTCGCGACACGGGGCTACTACGATGGAGTCGCATTCCATCGCGTCATCCCCAACTTCATGATCCAAGGCGGCGATCCGACCGGCACTGGCTCAGGCGGACCGGGATATAAGTTCGCAGACGAGATTGACCTCTCCCTCAAGCACACCAAGCCGGGCATCTTTTCCATGGCCAACGCCGGCCCTAACACAAACGGCAGCCAGTTCTTCATCACCCACCTCGCGACTCCGCATCTCGATGGCAAGCACGCGGTCTTCGGCGAGATCATTACCGGTCAAGATGTGGTCAACAAAATCGCCAAAGGGGATAAGATCAACTCGATCACGATTCACGAAGACACAGTCGCCCTTTTCGAATCGCAGAAAGACAATCTGGAGCATTGGAACTCGATCCTGGATCGCTGATAGAATATGTGATTTTAGGTTAGTTAACTTTTGTTAGCTACCAGATCATCCTCATCCCGCTCTAACACCGCGGGGTGGGGATTTTTTATTTCCTCCATGAACCACTGGTTACAAGGTGGTTATGGGAACGCCACACGGGCGGAGGACACGTCAGCCCCCCCACGTAATCACGTAGTTTAGGGCAGGGTTACTTGATTTTCTAACCTATCAGGTCTTCACTGAGTCCGTCGGTTCGCAAGAGCAGACCTCACCTCCCCCCACTCCATGAAACATCACCATTCCCCCCGTGGTGGACGTTTGATGATCGGCTTGCTTGCAGGCCTGTACTCAGTCAACGCCGCCTTCGCAATAGACATACCCACAGGTAAACTCAACGTGGACCGCACCATGGTCCGCGTGGGAACCAAATCGAACCTGGACTGGCAAATCCAGTATCCATCCACCGTCGTCACCGATGTTGTTACAATCGGCCCCAGTGGCACCATCACCGCGAAAACCAGCATGAAAATGAGAGTCCGCACCCTCGGTGTTGCCTTCCAATCCGGCTCGACCCTCCTGCCGGTGGAAGGCTCGTGGTCCAAAAACAACAGCGCCAGCTACACCCGCTTCTTCTACGGCATCGGCCCGAGCGTGGTTTCCACCAACGTCCTGATCGACACCACCGTATCGGTCAACGACAAGATCGACTTCGGCGCACGCGGTTGGAGCGGTTCCGCATGGTTTCCATTCCATGACACTCGTTCCGCCGATCAATACACCACCGTTCTCAAAAACGGGGATAGTGCCCCGAGCTATGCCCCCGCTTATGATCAGGCCAGTGCCAAATCATTTTTGGCACCCTACCTCGACACCACGGGTAAGATCAAAATCGGTCCACGCGATTTGATCGTCCTTTGGGAATGTTCGACCGCAGCACCGGGCACGACCTATTTCGACATGCAGGATCTCGTGATCCTCGTCACCTTCGAGTAAAACCACCTCCACTCCCCGCACCCATGAAAGCCGTATTGATCCTTTGCGCCTTCGCAACCTGCGCTCACGCCGCGCCAGTTGTTCTGAACCGTGTCACCGCCGAAACGGTAACACGTCTCCAACAGATGACGCCGATGGTCCGCTTGAATCAACCGGAGGAGGGGAAAGGCAAGGTCGTCCGCCCGATCGAGCAGTCGATTGTCAAACAATCCGTCATCCTGCATGATGGAAACAACTGGACCCTCGTTCCCATCGGGGCCGTGATTTTTCTCCCGGAGGCCATGAAGTCCCGGGTGAATGTCCGCCCGGTGGGCACCTTGCTGCCATTCATCGAATTTCTCGGGAAAAACCCATCTTGGATCACCACCAATGAGGTGAGCTTCGAACAAGCTGCGGGAGTCGATCCACTCCCTGCCGCCCGCGTCGCGTTTTGGGCGACGCAAGAAAAGGTCGTTATTGCCGTGCATCAAGGCGGTCCGATTTCCGTTCGCATTGTTACCCCTTCCCCAACCCTCTCACAACGATGAAAACCTCTTGTCTCCTCATTGCCCTTTTAACCTCCAACGCCTTCGGGCAGGCCAGCAGCTACGTCAATTTTGTCCGCCAGAACCAACAAGGCAGCGGAGTGATTTGGGACATGCCAGTGGCTGCGGTAGGAGCGGCTCCGTCCGCCCTCGTTCTTGGGACGGGTGGGGCCTTATTCCAGCTCTGGACCGTCAACCAAACCACGGCCAAAGACTACCTGCTCGATCAGAAACTCGTCGGTGCCTATTTGCCCACCGCCGACATCCAGATCACCACTCTCGATCCCTATGCCGGTTATCCACGGACCCGCGTGGATCAGCCATTTAGCGTGCAAATCAACGTGGGCGGCCTCTTGTCGG
This sequence comes from Akkermansiaceae bacterium, assembly GCA_025362955.1. Taxonomy (GTDB): domain Bacteria; phylum Verrucomicrobiota; class Verrucomicrobiia; order Verrucomicrobiales; family Akkermansiaceae; genus Luteolibacter. The sequence continues at coordinate 10,671 of JANYFB010000109.1, read as the reverse complement.
GCACCGGCCTGCCCGACGCCGCTACCAAGGTCTTGTTAGAGCAACACATCGCCTCCTACGCCACGGGTCAATCCACGCTCGACCCGGCAGTGGTGGCGGCTAACAGCCCACTCTACTCCGGCTTCATTGCCACCAATGGTCCTACTGTCCTCAAATTTGCGGCCTCATCTTTGAAAGCCACCGATCCCACCAAGGCCACCGGTGAGGAGCACTTTATCGTCCACGCCTTGGCCGACGGCATCCTTACCCAGACGCAAATTGCTTCTGCCCACGTTCAAGTGTTACCCATCGCCTCCGGCTCGATCACCGGGATCGTTTCTGGTCAGAAAATCCGCTTCCAGACGCCCACGATCCAGCTCAACCTCAATGACCTCTACCCCCGCAGCGATACTTATTTTATGCTCTATCCGGGCAGCTCGGTTAACGGCGTCACGGGCACCATCGTCGCCGCTTACCCCATGGACCGGACCGCCACCCAGAGCACCATCATTTCCGTCAACGATCTCGACACCAAACTCACCAAGGACGGCACCTACACCGTGGCGTTAATGAGCCAAACGGTCTATGGCCTCGAGCTGCTAGCGCCCCCAATTACCTTCACCGTCAGCCGCACCCTTTCAGTCAACGCCACGCAGGTGAACTTTTCCGACGGCTCGGCACCTTGATTGCACCCTCTCCCCCCAAAACAACGACCGGTCGGCGTGACCGGAGGATGCAGCCCCAAGCGATCCTCCCGGTCACCCGCCCGGTCAATCGTTTCTACCTGAAGGGAAATCAGGAAACCATCCGGCTAGACATGGGCCGTGATCCCGCCATGCTGGGCATCCTTTTACCCAGTATCGCCATGTCCGAATTCCTCGTCATTCCCCGTCAAGATCACGATGCCCTTGTCTCGCGCGCCTATCAGTCCCGTGGCTACACGGCTGAAGAATCCGCCGAAGGTGCGAAACTCGCCGCTGAGGCCGCCCGCCATGGTATCCGCACCCACCATGCACTCAAGGCACTCCACTTGGATCACCTTTTTGGCTCCGCCGCCGGTGGCTGCGTGCCCGGTGCGGAAATCGAAGTGCTGCCATCTCGGTTTCCTGCCTCGGAGCGATGGAATGCAAACAAAAAGCTTGGCCAATCCGTCGCCTACCGCGCTATCGACCGGGCTATCGAACTGGCCGACCAATACGGCATCGCCCAAATCGCCGTGGACAATGCCTTCCACTATCTCTGGGGCGGCGGCTACGTCATGGAAGCCGCCGAGCGGGGCTACTATGCTTATACGAATTGCACCTCCGCCCTCGCCGAAGTGGTTCCATTCGGCGGAAAATTTCCCACCCTCGGCACGAATCCCCACTCATGGGGCATACCCAGCACTGAGGCTAACGGATTCCCAATCGTCATGGACTGGGCGACCTCCACCGTCGCCATGGGCCGCGTCCAAGCCCTAAAGCGCGAAGGGAAAATGCTCCCGCCCGGTGCCGCCGTCGATGCCAACGGCCAACCGACCATCGACCCTAACGAAGTCGTCGCCCTCCTCCCTTTCGGTGGGCACAAAGGCTACGGCATGTCGCTGCTGAATGAAATTTTCGGCGGCCTCATCGGCGGCTCACTCCCCACCATCCGGGGCCGGAAGCTGAGCACCGGAGGGGAAAAGAACACTCCTGTTTTCTATTTTCAAGTCATTCATCCAGACGCTCTATCCGGCGGAAATTTCGCGCAAGGCCGCGACCAAATGGAGAATCTCAAGGCAGTCATCGACGATATTCTTGGCCATGGGAATGACGCCTCCATGCTCCCCGGCCAGATCGAAGCGGGTGCCCGCAAACGCTCGGATGCTGCCGGTGGCCTGCTTTTCACCGAGGCGGAAATCGGCGAATTCAACGAGATCAACGCCGAGCTTGGTCAGCCCGCCTGGGATGTGAGCAAACTCGCAAGTGCCTGAGATCGCGGCGATCATCGGTCGCCCTAGCAAAGGCGGAATGGCCATTCCTATTTTACCCGATAGTGCCCGGTCTGAGGAAAACGGAATAGCATGTCTTCTTCGCGGGTACCTCTGCCGATGTTGTGGATGACGAACGGCACTCCTACATCGTTTTTCCGATCACTAACAATCATGATGTGTGGGAGATTGGGAGGGACCGTGCAGGTGACGATGTCGCCGGGGAGAAATTTCGCAGGATCGTTCTCGGGGGTAAGCGGGATTTGGTAGCCTTGGCGTTTAAACCAAGTCTGCAAATTGGGAACACGGCGATGGTCAATGTTAGAATCTGGGTGAGCGAGGCCCCAGTTTTTCGGATAGGCGGAGAAATTTCCGGTCATGTCCTCATGCAGGAGCTTCTGTAGGTCGCGCGACAGGCCCTCGCGCAGGGCGCGGATGAGGACATCGGTGCAAACGCCGCGTTCGGAAGGGACATCGCCATCGGGGTATGCGAGAGAGGTGTAACTTGAGTCATAGGAAATGGTGACTCCGATTTGCTTGCGGGCGGACGTGACGATTTTTTCCCCGGACTGCGCGTGGAGTGAGATTACGGTGAGTAGGAGAATGACGAATGGTTTCATGACAGAGGATCAGAAGGTTTTGCCCCCGATGGCTTTCTAGTAAAATGCGGAAACACCCGATAGATTGCCCAGACGAGAAGGATGAATCCTGCGTCGTACCAGATCCAATCCTCAGAAGGTATGAAATAACGCCCCACCACATCTTCGCGCCACGGATAGAGCCACGCAATTCCACCGGAGATGGCATCCACGGCAAGATGCAGCACGTAGGCAATCCAGCACGCGATCGCAACGGGAATCCGGGAGCCCGTTTTGCAGGTGAATCGCGTCAATGGGACGAAGAAGGTGATCGCGATCACTGCCCAAACCGTGTGGGACCAACTGCTCTGACGAGATTCCAATGACAAATGTGGAGAAAGGATGTCAGGCAAAAAACCGAAGGTTCCGATGGCACAGAGGTTCCATCCAGAAAACATCCGCGGGCGACCGGTGGCCATCGAGATTTTATCAGCCAGCAGGCAACCGCAAACTGGCAGCAGGCTGTGAGTTCCTATCATCATGTTCCCGTGATGCCCTATCCGATTACGTGATGCACGGCCAAATTTCTAATCGCCCGGCTCAATCACTTCCCTTGGATTGCCGAGCTTGCCGGAGGTGGCGGTGGGAAAAACGTCAATCAAATCGACGACACCCAGTTGGGCGCGGGCGGCAGAGCGGATTTTTTCAATCTCCTCGGCCGGGTATGCTTGTTTTACCGCGAATGCCCATACCGTGCCGGGCCATGCGGGATCGTCGGTGGATCGTCCGACGATATGGACGTGCATCTGCCTGACTTGGTTGCCGATGCACGCGATGTTGAGTTTTTCCAATAGAAAATGGCTGGAGACGAACTCACTGACGAGGCGCACGACCCGCATGACATCGAGGTATTGCTCAAGGGGAAGTTGGTGCAATTCCTCAATGCCTCCGACCTCCGGGACGAGGATGAACCATGGAAATAGTGCGTTGTTTTTCAGCAATAACAGACAGCCGCCAAGCCGCCCAATCTCGCAACTGCCTGCCGCGAGCCGTGGATGGAGTTCAAATGTCATGCAGGAATCAAGGCATGTGCCTGATCGCCTGTCACTCTTTCACAGGGCGCGATAGAATATATTTCCGGGGAATTTTCTAAGGATCGGTAGGTCCGAGAGTCATGACATTGGAAGCAGTTTTTAGAAACCTATTTGCCCGATGAAAACCAACCCTGATTCACCCACTCAAATATCGCCCGTTCTTTCAAAGTCCAAGCGTTCCTTCTGGCGCAAGCTGGGCGGCGGTTCGTTGTCCATTTCGCTGTTCATCCATATCGTCCTGCTGGCCATCGGCGTGATCTGGGTGTTTCAAGTCGTCGCGCCAGTTGAGAAAAATGTCACGATCACCCCAAGATCGGGCGGAGGCACCAAGACGGCAGAAACCAAGGTCCGTCAAAAACAGGTGGAAATGATGCAAAAACCATCACGCATTATCGCAACAGGTTTCGTTTCGAACATCACTCTTCCAGAGCCGCAGGAAATGACTGCGGTGGCTGCGGTGGGAAGGCTATCCTCTGGCCTCCTCGGCGACACTGGCAAAACTGAAGGAAACGGAGGCACTGCCCAAGGACTCAATATCGGGGACGGCCTGTTACCGGGCATGACGAGCGGTGATGGTACGAAGACCCCATTCGGAATTTCCAACTTGGACAAAAATGCGCTGGTGGGAACTTTTTATGATTTCAAGCAAACCAGCGACCGTAAACCGACCGAAATGACCGACGACCAAATGCGTGGCAAGTTACAAGAAATCGTCAAACACGGATTCGATGAGCAGGATTTCGAGAAATATTACAAGGCTCCCCGCAAGCTCTATCAGACCAAACTCTGCATCCCTGTAATGACTGCCGACGCCGCGCCCGCCGCATTCGAGTGCGCAAACGAGGTGCTACCGCGCCGCTGGGTCGTCGTGTATCGTGGGGCCGTCCAGGCTCCCAAGTCCGGGCGCTTCCGCTTCGTCGGCGCGGGGGACGACGTGTTGGCCGTTCGATTCAACAACCATGCGGTTTTTGATTATGGCTATACCATCGCTGGCAGCGGAACCCACGGTGGCGGGTATCTGGGAGCATCGAACGCCCGTGGGAACGGGGATTTGGCCAAAGAAATTCGCAAGGACACGCCGATGCGCCTGCCGCTCACATTTTACAAATACTCGCAGACACCCCGATGGAACAAGGATCTTGGAGGTCTGGCAGTCGGCCCGGAATTCGAGGCTAGGGAAGGCTCCACCTATCCGATAGAAATCCTGATCGCCGAGATTCCGGGCGGATATTTCGGCGTGTCCCTCATGATCGAGGAAATCGGTGTGAAGTACGACAAAGATCCCGGTGGTGCGCCAATCCTGCCGCTGTTCCGCTTGGACTCCTCCTTGCCAGCCCCCGAATCCAAGGGGGAAACACCACCGTGCGAAGCGGACGGGCCGATATGGAAATTCGCCCAAGGCGGTGCCGGTCCGGCATTCTAACATCATCAATCTTCCGGCTTGCCGAGTGCAATCAGAATGATCGACGGCACCGGAAGCGGCTTGTCCACGAGGAGATCCAGTAACAGGTTTTGCAACCAAGGCCGGGAAGCGGTGATGCTCTCCACGACCAGTGCGTGCTCGCCATTTTTGCCGATCACCCGGTAGCGCCCGATGCAAATGCCGACGGGGATCTCCTCGCCTTCTAGCAAAATCTCGGCAGTGATGGATTTTTCCCGGCTGCGAATGCGCAAATCGGTGAGCTTCCCATAGCGGTCGAGGCGGGAAGCGAGGAGTGATTTTGCCGCCGTGGAAGTGAGGCTGTCTTTGATTCCGCTGAACATGCAGGAGAATAACCTGCGGAGCCAAGCATTCAACTCTGTTCAGGGGGCCTGTGAATTCTTGCACATGGAGTTTGGCCAGACGATCATGATTTATGAATTTTGACCCGCTTGCTCCCTTTTACGGTGCCATGGAATTTTTAGCCGCAGGGGGGAAATTGCAGCGATGCAGACTTGAGTTTTTGGACGAAATTCCCAAGCCGCGTCAGGTGCTGTTAGCTGGAGAAGGGCATGGTCGGTTTCTGCCAGAATGTGTGCGTCGGTTTCCAGAGGCAAGGATCGTGGTGGTGGATTCGAGCGAGCGAATGTTAGGGATCGCGCGAGATAAAGTGGAGCCCGAGCGAGTGGAATTTATCCACGCGGATTTACTGAATTGGCCGGGGCCGCCGCAGCGCTTTGATCTAATTGTGACGAATTTTTTCTTAGACTGCTTCCCGCCGGATGAGTTGGCGGTGGTGGTGGACCGCTTGGGTGAAATGGCGGCACCGGATGCGAACTGGCTGCTAGCGGATTTTGAGATACCTACTCGCACTCTGGCGAGGTTGAGGAGTCGGATCATCGTCACGATATTATACGGCTTTTTCCGAATTGCTTGTGGGTTGAAAGCGGACTCATTGGTGTCTCCCGATGCAATCCTCCAAAAAGCAGGCTTTTCCAAACAAAGGCGAATGACCAGCGAGTGGGGCTTGCTCAAAAGCGAGTGGTGGGGACGAGCCTAATGGCTAAACTTCTCCGCTTTCAATTTCCATCGTTCATCGCGTTTCAGGAGGAACTTTCGCCGCGTCCCTTCGCCTCTAGCGGCCTTTCCATACTCAATCATGACCTGAATTTCTCCAGGCACCGCTTCCAACGACAAAATACGGAAAACAGGCGCTCGCCGGATTCGCAGAAAACAATGCAAAGGGACGTCCGGGTGGGAAGCGTTCCACAATTGGCTGGCAGGCGGAAAATCTTCAACCTCGGCAAGCGCTGCAAGTACTTCCCGCAAGAGCCTCGCTCCATGGCGGCGCACGAGCCGACTCGCGGCTCGTCTCGCACGCATCCCTTCGATCCATGCCGCTGCCGGATTCTGATAGTCCTCTTCCATTTCAGCGATCAACTCCCGGGCATGCATTGCCATCAGAGAGTGCATCTCATCGCGATTCATTTCCCCGCGCTCAAAACTGGCGAGTATTTGTTTGGGAGTAGGGATCATCCAAGCAGTGACGGTTTCGGTATGCGGAAAATTGCCGGTACCATGATGGCGATTTTGTAAAACGGATGGTGCAAAGGTTCCCAGGTTTAGTTGCTTCATCAAGGCCTAACATGATTGGAACCCGTTCTTGCTAAACAGATCCGAGAGGCTTCATAAATGCCAGGATTGTCAGGTTAATAAGTGATGCTAGATATTTAAGTTTCCTGAACTAATGTGAAAGCTGGCTGCTATCAATTCAATAAGTCGTTCATAATCAACACATTTGTTATTGGTCCACCCTTGCGTAAAAAATAAAAAAGATCAAGAATTGCCAATCATCCGCGTTTCGGCTGTAATCTTCTCGTTCCCCCCACATATGAAAACGCCCGTGTCCCCCCACATGGTCGCTCTCCTTCTTCTCAGCACGATCGCTCCGCTTTCCGCTCAGAACTTGGTTAGCGCCTCCCCCGCCCCGGAGATCAGCATCAAAGCTGATATCGTTGAGGGTAATAGCGAACAAGCTTTTACCGATGGAGCCTTACTTGTCGGTAAATATGAAGTTCCCGCTGTGGCGAAAGCCAAAGGGGATCTTCCTGAAACCAAACCCGTTTTTACCGCACAAGATTCCGCGACCTTGGATGCGCGGGCCGCTAGCCAACAGAGAGTTGACTCCGTGGTGGATCTTGATGTTCTGCGCAACCCTTCCGCTTATCGCAAGGTGATGGTCAGCACGGCTGGCAAACCTTACGAAATCTCCCCTGAAAGTTTGCAAACTGGCCTCGCGCTGATTTCCGCTGTTTATCGCGAGTCAGGAAAGCCAGTAAAAGGTGCGGATTGCCTGGCACTTTCACTCTCCGTCGAACAACGCGTTAAATTGAATGCGTCAACGGTGCTCGAAGTCGTCGAAACCGAAGTCGGTGCCAACCCGACCTGCGCCTGTGAAATCGTGAAAGCAGCGATCAAAGCCAGCGATGCTGATGTCCATCAAGTCGTCGCCATTGTCCAAACCGCCATCACCGCCGCACCGGATAGCATGAGAATCGTCGCCCAATGCGCGATCGCCTCCATGCCCGAATCTATCACGGAAGTCCAAGCGCTGCTGGCCAAGCTCGATCCCAACACCGGCGATGCCGGAGCTTACAGCGCGAAAGGATACAGCTCCAAGAGTGCGAAAAGTGCCAAGGTTGCTTCAATCGCCGCTCCAGAAATCCCAAATCCTCTTGATCGTCCTTTCACCCCACCGCTCCCACCGCCGCCACCACACTTCCCGCCACCGGTGACCAGTGTAAATCCATGCGACGGATACGGACATCGTTGATCCAGACACTGGCGACATCAAAATAATCACGGCTTTTTCAAAACCCCGGCAACCCTAGGTTGCCGGGGTTTTTGTTGGTCACGACGGACGGATGACGTTGGCGGTGGCAGACACCGGCTAAGGTTCTTCGCTGCAGTACCAAGTATAATCAAGTGAAGCCTGGCGGTTAAAAGCCGCAGCCATGTTCATTCCGAAAAATACGAAAAACTCCTGATCAATGGTTGAAGATGAATTCCTTTGAGTTCAGAAGTGCCCAGAAAATATCCTCGAGCGTTTCCCGCACCTTTTCCGGGTCTTTATCCGCGGCCACGGCGGCTAGCAGCTTTTCCCGCTCCATGTCAGTGGGCTTACGACTTGTTGCTGCTAGATAGAGGTTCGTGATGACTTCCGACGGACTTTTCTTTTCGTTGAGTAACGTCTCGACAACCTTCCCCTGGCGAATCCGCTGTTGGGTGGTGTCGCCGTTCAGCAAGTGGAGTGCTTGGGAAAGATTTGGCTCCATCTTGACCTCACACGAGCAAACAGTGGCGCGGGTGGCGCGCCCGAATGTCGTTAGGAAATAGTTGGACGTATTGCCATCGGCGATTTGCACCGCACGCGCGCCGAGCGGAAGCCCCTTGAATTTGTTAGGCGTGGAGGTGACTTGGGAAATACAATCCAGCAGAACTTCCGCCCGCACCCGACGGATCATCGCGTGGGAAAAATTCCGGGTATCTGTGAGGTTCGTTTCATTCGTGCGGGTAGATAACTGATAGGTCCGCGAGGTGCAGATGTCGCGGACGAGTTTTTTGAAATCATAGTTATAGGAAACGAATTTCTCGGCCAGCGCGTTGAGCAGCTCGGGATTCGACGGCGGGTTGGATACCCGGACATCATCGACGGGATTGACGATTCCAACCCCGTTGAAATGTGCCCAGACGATGTTGACCACGTTTTTCGCGAACCAGGGATTTTCAGGCGATGCGAGCCAGTTTGCGACGGCCTCGCGCCGCGATTGTCCGGTGAGATCCGGCTTCGGGCCGCCGAGAAATTTCGGGACCATGTTCTGCTTGGTCACCGGATTCTGAATTTCCCCGCCCTCATCGTAAACTACCCGTTCGCGCGGATCTTCGGCGGGTTTGCGTTTCACTTGGGCGAAAAACGAGGCGAAGCTGTAGTAATCATCCATCGTCCAACGGTCGAACGGATGATTATGACACTGCGCGCACTGAATACGGGTGCCCATGAAAACCTGGGCCACATTTTCCGTGAGTTTCAACACGTCCGCCTCACTCTGGAAAAAATTGGTCGCAGGGCTTGAGAATGTCCCGCCCTTGGCCGAGAGCAGCTCTTTGACGAGATTGTTGAACGGCATGTTTCCGGCGATGCGGTCGCGAAGCCATTGGTAGTAGTTGAGCGCAGCCTTGTAGGAAACCTGCTGGCCATCCTTGTTGAAGGTGCGGATCTGTAAAAGCTCCGCCCATTTCATGACCCACATCTCGGTGAATTCCTTGCGCCCTAACAAATCGTCCACCAGCGCCTCGCGTTTTTCCTGGCGGTTGTCTGCTAGAAATTTCTCCCGTTCCGCGAGGGTCGGCGGCACGCCTACGATGTCGAGGAACACGCGCCGCAGAAATGATTCGTCGTCTGAGAGTTCGGAGGGAATGATCCGCAGTTTGTTGAGTTTCTCGGCGACGAGCGTGTCGATGTAATTGAAAGGCGTGTATTCAGGCCGCTGATAGACGAGATCCGCCGGCACGACAATCGCCTGCGAGCCTTCCGTGAATGTATGGAAGCGTGCTAACACAAATGCCTCGCCCCGGTTCTTGGAAGCCGCGATGCCGTCTCGCGGACCGATGGTGATCGAGTTATCGTTGGAACTCGAAAACCTCGAAAGTGTCGTCACATCCCGGTCGGTCCCGTCCGAGTAGAGGGCACGGACGGTAAAGGGAATCCGCACATCGCTACCGGTGAGGACGAGTTGTTTCGGTTGCACCTCGATGCCGGTGGGATGGGGAATTTCGCCTTCGTCGTAGTTCGCACCATTTCGGATCCACTCCACCAGAGTTTGGTAAAATGGGCTGTCCTTTTTCATCAGATTTCCGCCGGTGTGCGGGACCGTGCCGATGGATTTGGTCAGCATGAGCGATTCCTCCGGCACAGCGAGGTTGATGCGGCGGCCGGCCATTTCAGTTGTTAGGCGGAAGTAGTCGCCCTTGGGATCGAAGCCGTAGAGTGAAAGATGGAATCCGTCCTGTCCCCGTGCGGAGCCGTGGCAGGAACCGGTGTTGCAGCCTGCCGCCGTCAGGATCGGCATCACGTCGAGTTGGAATGAAACGGGCCGGGGCTTTTGAGCATCCTTCACCGTGACCAACACTTCGGTGCTGAGGCCGCGATAGTCGATCCGCAGGCTCGTGGCCCCATCCTTTTTCGGAGTCAATGAGGTGCCGATCAAATAGGCCAGCGTGGCATCCGCGAGCGTCATTTTCGACTGAGTGGTGATATCGTGGGTGGAGGCATCCTTGAAACGGGCGATCACGATGACCCGGTGGAAATCCGCCGCCGTTTCGAGACTGATAATTTTCGGAAACGCTTCAATCGAAACAATCCGAGGGTCCACGGGCGCGTCCCAGCGAGGTAGTGAGGTTTTTGATTTTGAGGACAAAACCTCGCCCTCCGGCCATGGCGCACCGGCCGCGATCCATTGGCTCAAGGCGGCGATTTCCGTAGGTTCAAGTGGCTCGCCTTTCTTGATCGGCGGCATGTGGTCCTCGTCATCGGAGGCCAGTCGGACGCGTTTCAGCAATTCCGAATCATCCGGTTTGCCGGGCACGAGG
>JANYFB010000262.1 GCA_025362955.1 Akkermansiaceae bacterium | reverse complement strand
GCCAAGGTGGTTTCCTTCTACCTCGCCACCTATCTGCTGATGACGCTCGGCGTCTTTTTCATCCTCTCCCAAGTCCGTATCCAGCGCGACGGCGAGAACATCAGCGATTTCAACGGCCTCGGAAAGACCAATCCGCAGCTCGCTCTTGCCCTCACCATCCTACTCGCCGCCCTCGCTGGCGTTCCGCTCACCGCAGGTTTTTGGGGTAAGTTCTTCGTGTTCTCGCTGGCCGTGGATGCCAAGCTCTGGGCAGGTGTCGGCATTGCTTTCATCGCCGCAGCGGCTGGTTTCTACTACTATTTCAACGTCATCCGCGCCATGTGGTGGGCCGCCCCCTTGGATGAAAAGGCCATCGTCCTGCCCTGCATCAGCAAGGTGTGCATTGCCGGGCTCACCCTCGCCGTGCTCGTCGTCGGTTTCTGGCCGCAACCGATCTGGGCACTGCTCAAGTAAGCCCGCAGATGGCGGCAGATGAATTTGTTACTGACTGACGATCTGACGCAGCACCGGAGCAAAAAGAAGACGTCCGGAGCTGGAAAGCTGCCGAACGTATGTTAGAATTACCGACTCAATGGGTGCGGATTAGACACGCCATGCATTCTTGGCCGTCATTGTTTATTGCTTCGCGATACCCATAATTTCCTTAGCTTTGCTCAAGTGCATCGCGATGTGTTCGCGGGTTTCTGTCAGATAGATCTTCAGTGCCTCATTCTCAGCTTTGGGGATGAATTGACTATCTATCATTTCCAGCACTTCCGTGTGTCCTTTGATCATCGCGTCGATATAAGCTTCGCCGAATTTCGCATCGTCAAGCGCCACTAGTGCCGCCAAGCCGCCCGCGCCCTTGACACGCAAGGCGTCGGTCATCGCCGTATCGGAGGGTGTGATGTCGATCTTCGTGGCGAGCTTCATGGTATCTGCCGCGTGCTTGCCATGTTGCATGTGCAGCATTTTAGCATAATCCTCAATGGCCGGAGTAAGCTTTTTCTTCGCCGCTTCCATTGCTGCAACCACTTCATTGGTATCGACAGCAAGGAGAAGTGATAAAATTTCGGCGTCCCCGGCCGTTTTACCAGCGACTTTGACGTCTGGGTCTTTATCACCGTCCGCCTTCATGGAACGGATCGGAGCACCAGGTATCGTTGTTTTGTCAGAATCCTTCGGTAATTCGGACGGTTTGAATTGAAGCGTTGTCGTATATGGCGGATATTTACCGGCCATGTCTTCGGCCACATTGTCGCCAAAAACTTTACGAGCCTCTTCTACTGTTAGTTTCCCGATTGCGATGTCATTCGCTAGATTTAATGAGAGGACATCGTGGCCCTCCAGGTCGCAGCGTGCAGACATTTCACCGCGCGTTTTATCGAAGGTCACGCTGCCGTCGAATTTGTTGATTTCATCCGCTTTGCCAGCAGGAATCTTGTAGTCCACGGTCACCTCCAAATAGTCCATGTGAGGGAGCGGGAAATCATGATGGTCTTCCGACATTGTCACAGTAATCCGTTTGTAGGGTCCGGGATGATTCCAGATGAGCTTTTCCGCCGTGGCCTCTTGCGGCACTCCATATTTGCCGAGCATTTGTTGCGCTCCGAGACGGGGGCGCTCTGGCCATGCGGCGATCATTTTTTCGATGGAACCGCGATCTACAGAGGACATCGGCATGGCAGATTTCGAGGTTTTTTCGGCGTCGGCTGCGATTGCCGGGCCAACTGTAAAGGCGAGCAACGAGCCCGCCACGATGGTTTGTATTGATGTGTTTTTCATTGGATTGTTGGTTGATAGGTTCAAATTTTATACCCACGCTCTTTTCGCAGACTCGGGGCCAATTGTGGTTTTCCCTGCAACTCTTTCATTTTCAGCGGAAATACAAGCCCGCCGGATTTCAAGTCTCCTGCAATTTGCACCAAGATCGGGCAAGGCGCTTCGCCTTTGGTGCCCGTGCCCTATTAGAACTCCGCCGACAAAGCGGCTTGCTGACATGACTGCGTGCCTCTACCAAGAGGCATCGCGAATCATAGATCGAAATCATGAAACCAGCCATTTTGCCACTGCTTGTCGTCTCGTCCCTTGTTGCCCTTGGCCTGAGTAGTTGCGGCTTGGAAAACGCGACGACCGTTCCCGAGCCGACGGGTTTCCTAAAATCCACCGGGGTCGATGTTTCCCAGCATTCTGAGCGGCTGCCTTTCGAGCATTCGTGGCGCGATCCCAAGGTGGATATGACGAAATACAAATACATCGTCGTGCGCCCCGTGACGACTGCCTATCTCCGCAGCGCGAAATGGGAAGAAAGCAAAAGCGCGGCCATACCTAACAAGCGGGCGTATTTGAAACGCTGTTCCGCGCTGGCTCGCTACTGGGACAAATCCCTCGCCAAGGCGTTCTCCTCTCCCGTGTGCATGTTTTATAAAACTACCAACATCAGCCAACCTGGAACGCTTGTGCTAGAACCGGCGTTGACGGAAGTCCGCTTTGATCGCCAAGTGTCCACGGTCGGCGCGGACACCATCACTCCGGGCGGGATGGTGAGCGCGGTGACCGGGCCGCCAAACTGCGCGTTCGAGTCCCGGACCAGAGATGCCGCCACGGGCCATCTCATCACTACGGCTGCGGATCGCCGAGGTCCAGAAATCAAGGTCGTCCCGAAAGAAAATCAACGCCTCGCCAAATCTAACGAAGCCATCTGCGACGAGTGGTCCCGACAGCTGATGGAGCGCTCCAACACCGAGCTTTTCCCTAAGGTGAAACGCAGTTGGTTCAGCTTTTTCTGATAGACCGGATTGACTTTCCGACAATCCGACGATGAAGCTTTCATTTTCACTCTGCCGTCTGGCTGCCTTGGTCGCCACCTGTCTGCTTGCCTCCTGCGGAAATTTCCTGCCCACCGAGCCGCAAGCGTCCATTCAACTTCGTGGAACTACCTTGGAAGATGCGGACCTTTTGATGAAACAGGCCAAACGCATCACTGCGGACGATGAAATCTCCGCCGTCTATCAACTCAGGGCCGCCGAGATCGCTTGGAACCAACTGGACACCGACGGCGGGAGCGTCAAGGAAATCAAAAACCTGGGCGAAACCCAACAGCACGCACTCCGGATTATTACCCGTGCCACCGAAGGCGTTGCGGCGAATTTTATTGGCGAGAAATACGCGCCGGAGAAACAATTCAGTTACGCAGGATACAGCTATCGGGTAAATGCGGGCATCGCGCAGAAACCCGGGATTTTTCCACTTGCCGGACTCGAATCCGCGAAACCCGCTAGAGAAGTGCCGCATCGACTGTGCCTACACTGGCACACCGAGGAAGGCGTTGGCGTGCCCTCCGCGCCGAAATGGAAACGTCCGACGGACCCGAAAATGCAGCGCTTCGTCACCAAGCGCAGCTACCTCGAACCGATCACCGCCGTCCTGACTTTCGATAATTCCACCAAGCCGGGCGGTATCCACAAAGTCTCTCTAACTGGCTATGATCCGACCTATCTTTCCCGCGTGCGTCTTGGCCGCACCGAGTATCCCCTCGCTGCGGATTTTACCGCTCCGATCGTCGCACAAACCAATGACATCAACGAACTTCAGGTCTCGCTCACCGGGCTGATTCATCCGGGCGTCCTGGATTGCAAGTTGATCTTGTTAGAGCCCTACGATCCTGAGCGGATCCCCGTGCTGCTCGTCCATGGCCTCGTCTCCCACCCGCGGATGTGGAAAGATGTCATCAACGACCTTCGTGCGGACCCCAAACTGCGTGGACGCTATCAGTTCATGTTTTTCTATTACCCGAGTGGGTGGCCGATCACCTACTCCTCAATGCGCCTCCGTGAAGAGTTGGCGGCATTGGAAAGCTTGGTCGGCAAGCCGAAAAAAATGGTGGTGATCGGGCACAGCATGGGCGGACTGCTCGCCCGGATGCAGGTCATCACACCTGGTCGGACGATTTGGAACGAGCAGTTAGGAAAAAGCGCTGACGAACTCTATGCCAAGCTACCTCCCAATCATTTGGTAAGACGTGTCCTGTTATTTTCCGCCAACCCAGACATTGGGCGCGAAGTCTATATCTGCACACCTCAGCGTGGCAGCGGCTTGGCTGACCTTTCGCTCACTGCGATGTTTTCCAAAATCCTAACACTCCCCACCACCATCACCAGCGCGTTCATTGATCTCCCCGCAAATCTCGTGCAGCGGGGCCAACTCACCAGCGTCGGCGGACTCTCAACTCTGAATCCGCTCTACAAAGCTTTGGAAAAAATCCCCATCCAAGTGCCGCACCACTCCATCATCGGTGATCGTGGCAGGGGCGACACACCTAACAGCAGCGACGGAGTGGTACCTTATTGGAGTTCGCATCTTGATAGCGCGGAATCGGAGGTCATCGTGCCGCGCAATCACGGCGCGTTTGACGATCCGGTGGCGATTAAGGAAATGCGGCGTATCTTGCTGCTCAACGCCGGAATCAAAGACGGACCATAATTCATGAAAGTCTCAATCTTCAGTAGTAAATCTTACGACGAAGAATTTCTCAGAAAGTTCAATGCTGTATTCGGCCATGAGTTAGTGTTTATCGAGAATCGCCTGACGGCGGAGACTGCGCTGTTTGCGGAGGGATCCCTCGCCGTTTGTGCATTCGTGAATGACGTGCTCGACCGGAGCACCTTGGAAAAACTCGCCCAGGGCGGCTGCAGATTCATCGCCCTGCGTTGCGCGGGTTACAACAACGTGGATCTCGCTGCCGCAAAATCGCTTAGCCTGTTAGTAGCCCGCGTCCCGGCCTATTCCCCCTACGCGGTCGCCGAGCACGCAGTCGCGCTGCTGTTATGCCTGAACCGCCACATCCACAAGGCCTACAACCGCGTGCGTGAGGGAAATTTTTCCATCGACGGCTTAATCGGTCATGACGTCCATGGCAAGACCATCGGCGTCGTCGGCACCGGAATCATCGGCAGTATTTTCGCCAGAATCATGCGGGGGTTCGGCTGCGAGGTGTTAGCTCATGACGTGAATCCTAACACCGAATGCGTCCAGCTCGGGGTCCGCTACGTTGCCCTTGACGAGCTTTTCGCGCGTTCCCACGCCATCAGCCTGCATTGTCCCTTAATGCCCGAGACTCACCATTTGATTGGGGAAAAAACATTCGCCCTGATGCATGATGGTATTTTCATCGTCAACACCAGCCGGGGTGCGCTGATCAACACCGAAGCCGCGATCACTGCCATCAAGAGCGGGCGGCTCGGCGGGCTGGCCCTCGATGTGTATGAGGAGGAGTCCGGACTGTTTTTTGAGGATCGCTCTATCAGCATTATTCAAGATGACGTTTTCATGCGTCTGACCACATTTCCCAATGTTCTTGTGACCGGACATCAAGCCTTCTTCACCCATGAAGCGATGGAAAATATCGCGAAGACCACCCTCGCAAACCTAGCAGACTTCGAGGCTGGTCGCAGCTGTGCGAATCTGGTGAAGTAAATTCCCCATTAACTAACACATCGTCCTATGATCCCGCAAAAAATCCTCGACCAGTTCATCGTCCGACCCGGCTCAAAAGTAGATTTAAAACATCATGCCACTGATTGGACAGGCGGAGATTCGATCAAGGGCCACGCCGAGGAAATTCTAGAGAAAAGCGGCGCCGAGCTGGATGCAGCGCAAGAGCTGCTCTATGCGAGTGACAGCCACTCGGTTCTGCTCATTTTCCAAGCGATGGATGCCGCAGGAAAAGATGGCACCATCCGCCACGTCATGTCCGGCGTAAATCCGCAGGGCTGCCAGGTGTTCAGTTTCAAAAAACCCTCCACCGAGGAGCTTGATCACAATTTCCTCTGGCGTTGCATGAAGTCCCTCCCCGAACGGGGGCGCATTGGCGTTTTCAACCGCTCATACTACGAGGACGTGCTTGTCGTCAAAGTCCATCCCGAATGGATTGACGAATCCCGATGCGGCAAGCCTGACAAGAAATTCTGGGAGAAGCGCTACGAGGACATCAACAGCTTCGAAAAGCACCTCGCTCGCAACGGCACGCTGGTCCTGAAATTTTTCCTCCACCTGTCGAAAAGCGAGCAGAAGAATCGATTCCTCGAACGCCTCACCAATCCGAAAAAACACTGGAAATTCTCGGAAACCGACCTGCCCGAACGGGAACGATGGAAGGATTATCAGCATGCTTACGAAGATGCTTTAGGTGCGACCAGCACCAAAAAAGCGCCGTGGTTTATCATCCCTGCCGATCATAAGCCAGTCGCCCGCGCGCTCGTCTCAGAAATCATCGTGCGGGCAATCAATGACTTGAAGCTCGAATACCCACTCGTTTCACCCGAGCAAATGGTGAAACTTGAGGCCGCGAGGAGGCAGCTAGAGAAGCAAGCGCCAGAACCATTGTAGCGGCGCGTCGTTGACGCAGGGGGCTCCATTTATGGCCCGAACCTAAGCTTCGCGGCAACCGGTCATCGCCACCACATTCAAAGGCTGGACGGGTTGCGATTTGTCTCCGAGACTCCCGCGCACCCGTTTTTCATGAGCACGAATCTCCATTCTCCTAACCTTGCCAAGCTTCTCCAGGAGCGAAATTTCGTGGAGATGAAGGCCGAGTTATCGAGCCTCCCGCCGGCGGATGCCGTCGAGGTAATGGAAGACCTTTCCCCTGTCGAGCAGGCGGTATTGTTCCGACTGCTGCCCACGGACAAGGCTGCGGAGCTGTTCGAATATCTACCTGTCGAGTCCCAGGAAGAGCTTCTCCACGCCATGGGAAACGAGGAGGCTGCGAAAATTCTCGATGCCATGGCGCAGGACGACCGGACCGCGCTCCTCGAAGAACTGCCCACTCAGGTTTGCGCGCGGTTAATCAATTCCCTTTCCCCCGGCGAGCGTGCGGTGGCACTGAAACTGCTAGACTATCCCGAGGACAGTATCGGTCGTCTGATGACCTCCGAATATCTGGTCGTCCGCGATGCTTGGACTGTTAGCCAAGTGCTGGATCACATCCGCAACCACGGGCGGGACAGCGAAACGCTCAACGTCCTTTACGTAGTCGATAGCGATGGAAAACTGTTGGACGACATCCGCATTCGGGAATTTCTACTTTGTCCTTTAGATCGAAAGGTCAGTGAAATCCGCGATCAAATTTTTACCGCGCTCCACGCCACGGATGATCAGGAAACCGCAGTCTCCGCCTTCCGGAAATATGACCGCACCGTGCTCCCTGTCATTGACGGTCATGGCGGCCTTGTCGGCATCGTCACCGTGGATGACATCTTCGACGTGGCCGAAGAAGAAGCCACCGAAGACATCCATAAAATCGGAGGTATGGAGCAGCTCGATGAACCTTACATGGACATTTCGCTGGCCCTTCTGATCCGCAAACGCGCCACCTGGCTAGTCGTTCTCTTCCTCGGAGAAATGCTAACCGCCACCGCGATGGGCTACTATCAAAACCAAATTTCAAAAGCTGTGGTGCTTGCAATGTTCGTGCCGTTGATCATTTCCAGCGGCGGCAACAGCGGTTCC
>JANYFB010000237.1 GCA_025362955.1 Akkermansiaceae bacterium | reverse complement strand
GTGCTTTGACGAAAAGCACGAAATCGAGCACCTCCGCCTGAACAGGTTCGGGGGCGGCTTCGATCTCGCTTACGATTCGCTGAGTAATTACGGACATGGCTGAAGGTTAGTCGAATTTTGTGGGGAGGCAAGATCGACTTGCCGCCTCAGTCTTGCAGTCATTGGGCATCATTCTTTTCAGGTATCGCATATCAATAAATTGTGAAACTCGGGAATATTGGCGTAAATATTCTGAATCAGCCACCGATTGCGCGGATTGACACGGATAAGAGGCGAAATAGGAAAGCAGCAAATGCGATTTTTAGAACTCACCGAGCAGGTCAAATACAACGGAAATTGCAGAGTTGAGATTCGCTTCCACCAACTGTAATATGAATGCGTCTGGAAATTGTTAGGGAATGCTCTGGTGAACCGCGCCATGACTCCGCAAACTCGGGCGTCCATCCGCATCGTTCTCGGCACGGTTTCAGAATTCGCAAAACCCACAAACTTGGTCAACAATTCCAAATCGCATTTTTCGCATTCTCTACTGCACAGCGAATTGACTCATCCTCAAATGCCATTCATGCCTTTCTAGCTGTCAATAGACCCTTTGCCAAAATAAATTGCCGTAACCCTCACAATAGACTGGTACGACCGTTTGAATCATTCAATAATGACAAATCGCTCGTCCCTACCAGCTCCCGAATCCCGAAACCTGCACTCTCGAGGAGCTTGAGCTGGCGATGGATTGCGGGCCGGACGGCAAGGCTTTCAAGCGTCTCAACGCGATCCACCTGCTCCTGCTGGGAGCCGCCTATCAGCTGGTGCTGCGCAACAGCCGGGTGAGCGAGCGCACCTTCCGGCTCTGGATCTCGCGCTTCAACCGCCAGGGCATTGATGGACTCACCTACCGCCCCTACACTGGCAGGCCGCGCAAGCTCGCTGCCGCGCGGGTTACCACGGAAATTTTGCCGTTAGTCGATCAACCCGCCCTTGCCGGGCAGACTCATTGGACGCTCGTCAAACTCTGCGGCTGGTTGCGCCAGGAAAAGCAGATGGACCTCACCTACCGCACCCTCGTGCGCTATCTCCACGAACATAACTATGCCCGCCGGATTCCCCGCCGCGTTCCCGAACCGCCCGATCGGGACGCTTGGGAGCAGCACCGTGAGACCTTCGCCCGCGAACTCCTCGACCTGCTAGCCACGCCCGGCGCGGAAATATTCTTCGGCGACGAGGCCGGATTCGAGGGTGATCCCCGGCCGCGCGCCAAATGGGTCAAACGAGGTTCGCGGCCGACCCAGGGCTACTTCGGTGGCCACGTCAGGCAGAATGTCGTCGGCGCGGTCAATCCCGCCACCGGCCAGTTGGTCAGCTTGATCGTCCCGCACTGCGACACCGAAGTTTTCCAGGCGTTCCTCGACACCATGGCCGTTGAGGTCCCCGCCGCTGCGGGAAAGCGGGTGATCCTCGTGCTCGACAACGCAGGCTGGCACAAAACCAAGCGTTTGAACTGGCATCACCTCGAGCCGCTCTATCTGCCGCCCTACAGCCCCGACTTCAACCCCATCGAGCGGCTCTGGCAGCATCTCAAAAGCCACTATCTGGCAGGCTACCTGACCAAGCACGGCCAGGAGTTGTCCGACAAGATCTATCATTCGATCCGCGACCTGCTGGAGCGCCCGGAAACCCTCCGTTCGGTCTGCAAAACCCACTCCGAATAACGGCAAGTTTTTTTGGCAAAGGGTCTAGAGAAGAACAAGCCGCCATGGCTGAAATCGCTCTCGGTCTTTTTATCGTAGCCGCGGAGGATTGCGTCGTCGGGGCGTTGGAACAGCCGATATTCGCAGTTTTTGATGAACTTGAGCGAGGGATTTTTCACGTCCGGATGGAGTCCTGCCACGGCATCATGCGGGACGACCATGGAGGCGCTGATGTCGTCCTCAGTCTGAATTTTTTTCGCGGGAGAAAAATCTTTGCGGATGCTGAAAGTGCGCCAAGTGCCATCCTCGCTGAAACCGACGCGGAGGTATTGGGTGACGAGGCGGACGCGCCGGTAGATGAGTTGGCGACCGGGGCGGCCATTGATGAGATCCACGCTGAAACGCTTGCGCCAATCGCTATCCCATGAGGGTTTGTGGAAACGCTTGATGATGAATACGAGGTCGCGCACGGAGCTGCCGATGGTGGCGAGCCAAGCGTTATATTCGGCAGTGTAAGCGGCGTTGGGCGTGAGGAGGCGAATGACCGAGCCGAGCGAACGTTCCCGGCTGAGAAGTGGGCGGCCGGGTTTGCCGGGCTCGATGGGTTTGGTGTAGCGGTTAGAAAAATCATGGTTGATGATTTCCCAAGCGGCATCGAGGTCTTTTTTCAGATTGTTCACGAGGACTGAAGCGGTAATCATCGCGTCTGATAGAGACTTCGAAATTTCCGATTTTCCTCCGCCGGAAACGGTGCAGGGCTTGTGGCAGAAGGTGCCCTCGGCGGTTGTGCCGATCAGCCGCCAGCGTTGCCCGGCGCTGGGCTTGACCATCTCCACTTTGTAGCCGGAAGGGAGGACATAGGTGATGCCTGGCTGGAGCGAGATTTTCTGTGCTCCGTTTTCGTTAGACCATGCGACCGACTGGCTGTGCAGGTCGATGTGGACGTCTTCCGGCACGTAGTAAATGTCGGGAAATTGCTTGTCGATGCCGTAGCCTTCGGGCTGGAGATCGAAAATTTCGCCATAACGGTTGGAAAAACCTTCGGCAAATTTGTGATCCACCGGACGCGAATAGTCGCTGAGCGAGAAGTCCTCACCAAGGTCGAAGCTGGGGAATGCGATTGCTCCGCCCGCGTGTTCTTCCTCCGCATTGCCGAAGAGATTCGCCGCGTAGCTGAGCTGCGTTTTCACCTCCTTCTTGCAATAGCCGTAGTAGTTGTCCGCGATGATTGTCACGACGATTCCGCGCTTGTCACGGCAGGTGATCTTGAACGCGCTACCGTCGTTGTAGCACTCGTCCGGGGAGGTCCAGCACATGCCATCGGCCTTCTGGCGATCAGTGGCGTCGGCGCTGTTAGGAAGTCCGAGATCTTTTTTGTTAGTGGTGACGAGATGCGGCGCGAGGATGACGCAGCCAGTGTGGCCGGACCAATGTTCCGCATCGAGACGGGCATCATTGTCGGGCAGGAAGGGATCACCGGCGTTGCCGAAAATGCTCTCTACGAAATCGAGATTGCTCACCAGATTTCCCGGCGCGAAGAAGCGGGTTTCCATGGATTTTTCCGGAGATACCCCGGGCACTTCCGGCGTCACTACCGGGCGCAGCAGCAGCGAGACAAAGACCCGTGCCGGATTTTCACTCGTCCCGGTGAAAGGCAGCGTCATGATTTCCTCGGGCGGAGCGAGGGCGTGTTTTAACAAACGGGCGAAAACCGCTTTCGGCACCGCCTTCTTGTCGGCGGGGATCGGCAAGCCACCCTCAGCCACATGGAAAACGCCCTCAGTCGTACGGCGATCACTGGCGGGATTATGACAGACTCCCTGATAGACCCGGTAGGAACTCAGGATCGAGGACTTGAACTGGTCCTCATCCGGCGGCAGCGAAAGCATCCGGGCGATCCCGTGGCGCTCCATCACTAACGGACTGGCGGGCAGCAAATGCACCGCATTGGGGAAAACCTCTGCTACGATTTCACTCCCGAGATAGTCCCGCAGAAAGGCATCGATGGAGGCGTCCGCTTGGCAAAGGTAGTCGGTGAGAAGCCGGGATTTTTCCTGAAAATTCGCGATCAACGAGCGCCCGAGATCGAGAAACGGATAGTCCGCCTCATCGCCGACGATCGGATAGCCTCGCGCGGCCAGCTTGAGATTCACAAACTCCCGCAAGCGGTTTTCTTCGGCTGGAGAGGCGATGGCAGGTCCGTGATCGGTGAAGCCGATTTTGTCTTTGAGGTTGGGCATGGCAGGATGCGGGAGCGTATGGGGTTCCGCCATGCACTAAGCAAGCTTCGCGCCAATGGCTGATGGCTATTGACTCATTTACAAACGATTTTAAGCCTTGCGGGAATATGAAATCCGAAAAGTCATCCGCTCCCCCCAAACTGGCTCCTCCCGGTGCTGGTCTGCCTAAAATTGAATTGCTGATCGCCCGGTGGATCTTCGGTCGCTTCCGCAAGCAGATGTCCCGCGAGGAAATCACCGGCTTGTTCGTGCAAGAGCGAGATTTGATCGTCCATCTGGCGGAACATTGCGGGCCGGAAAATGCGATGCGGCCCATTGTGATCCAACACGCCTGCGGGGGTTGGAGGACAGCAGTCGCAATTGGTCGGTTTACATGACTCTGGAACATTTGCGAATCGTCAATGCGACCGTTACACGTTGCATCGCAGCCCTTGCTGCCGGAATCGTTCCTCCTGGAGCAGCAAGCACAGCGACGGTGAAGCCGGCAGCGGATGTGGACTCGTCCACTATGAAAATATTTCCCAATGGCTGCGACGAATTCCTTCGAACAATCACGACCGTCCCGAATTTGAATACGGCGACGAAATACGCCCATCCTTGGTTCGGCATGCTCGATGCCGCAGGCTGGCACGCGATGGCGGCTTTTCACATGCGGCTACACCGAAAGCAGATAGAAAAAATCATCGAAGGCCTCTCGGTAAATCGACTCAGGCCTTGATGAAACTGTGCCGGATGGCGTGCTCCATTCCCAGATCTAGCAGGAGGCTCGCATCATTTCCCAGCTCATTTCCCACAATTTCATATTCGCGCTGGAGATTGGTGTGAATGAGATAGGGATTGTCCGTATTGATGCAGTAGGGAATTTCGTTGTCTGCTAGATCCCGCACAAAACGGGCGATGCAGGCGTAGTCTGGAATGACGCGGGTGACGAGGTTCACCGTGGGACAGAGTTCCATGCAAACGGCGTTTTCCCGGAGCAAGGTGACTAAGGCATCCCGCGTTTTCCCTACCGCATTCCGCAGCTCGATGCCGTGCCCAATCCGGTCCGGGTGGATCTCTTCTAACACTCGCAACATCCCATCTGGGCCAGTGGCCTCGCTCTCGCCGACGTGATACGTGATTTTCAATCCCGCCTCGCGCGCCTTTTCCATCATCGCGGAAACCTCGCTCATCCATGGCTTGCTCAGTTCGAGCGAGCGCGATTCCGGGCCAGCCATGTCGATGCCGACCACGCCGTTCGCCCCGTTGAGAGGACCGCGGCTGCGCCATTTGATCGCCGCGTCGATGATTTGCCAGTTAGATTCTAACGATAAATCACGGCCCAGCGAGAGAATGATCCCGGTGGCGACTCCGTAGTGCAGCGATGCGCGCTCCAGCCCCTGCATGAC
This sequence comes from Akkermansiaceae bacterium, assembly GCA_025362955.1. Lineage (GTDB taxonomy): Bacteria > Verrucomicrobiota > Verrucomicrobiia > Verrucomicrobiales > Akkermansiaceae > Luteolibacter. The sequence goes on along the minus strand of JANYFB010000237.1, from coordinate 13,861 downwards.
GGCGAGGATGATGGCATCCATGGTATGAAGGCCGTGGCGCATCCGTTTTTGAGGGTTGAAGCGAAGCTCCAGCGCACTCACCTGGGCGCGGCGGTAAGCCTTAGCGACGACCTGATAGGCGGAAACGCTGGCGGCGGAGGGGGAGGACTGGATTTCCTCAGTCACTTGGAAATAGCGGCCGAGAAAGTCATCGAGAGACTTCACGTCATCGGCTCGGGCGGTTAGAGAATCGTGGAAGGTGGCAAAATCGACGTATTCCGTCCGCAGCCCGTTGTCGCAGAGGATTTCCCAAAGAACCGAGGATGGAACGGCTCCCCCGAGATGGATGTGAAGATCGTGCATAAGCGATAAAACCCGATAGAGCGTGGATTGGCAATCCGAAGTTCTTAGTGATTCACGGACTTGGCATTCTTCGCGCTCAACAAAAATTGCACCCGAAAGCCGACTTGTTTCCGCTGCTCAATCCACTTAAATCGCCCCATGACCAGCAGCCTGAACCCGCAGCGGACCATTGATGAACTCAAACAATTGCGTGAACTAACAGGCGATGAAAACGGCGCGCAGCGTGTTGCCTTCACCGAGACCTGGGCCAAGGCGCGGGCATGGTTTACACGGCTGGTGAAGGATATCCCAGTGGACATTCACACCGATGAAGCGGGAAACCTATGGACCACCCTTCACGGCGAATCCGAACGCGCTCTCATCATCGGCGGGCACCTCGACTCCGTGCCTAACGGTGGCTGGCTTGACGGCTGCTTGAACGTGGTCGCCGGAGTGGAAATTCTGCGCCGCATCCACGCGCAATATGACGGCAAGCCACCGGTCACCGTGCGCCTCGTGGACTGGGCAGATGAGGAGGGGGCACGATTCGGGAAAAGTCTTTTCGGTTCCTCCGCCTGCTCGGGGAATCTGGATATGGACGAGGCACGCGGACTCAAGGACAAGGATGGAATTTCACTGCCGGATGCCATCGCCGCGCACGGGATCGACTTTGAAAACGTCAAGGCGAGCGGTAAAGAGTTAGATAACGCCGCTGCCTACATCGAGCTACACATCGAACAAGGCCCGGTATTGTTAGATCTCAATCTCCCGCTCGGCGCGGTGCTCGGAACCTTCGGCGTCGAGCGCCATGCCATCACCTTCCACGGGCAGGCCGCGCATTCCGGCAGCACGCCCATGAACCGCCGCCGCGATGCCTTTCTAGCAGCCGGTAAAATGAGTGGGGAAATCTATCAAATCGCCGCGCGCAGCGGCCAAGGAGTGTGCACGATCGGCTCCTGCACTACCAAACCGGGCATCGTCACCAGCGTCGTCGAGGAATGCCGGATCACCTTGGACCAGCGGCATCTCGACTCCACGGCCCTCGCAAAAATGTTAGCCGAAGCCCGCGAGGCCAGCGAAACGTTTGCACAAGAAGGCAACGTCCAAGTCACTTGGGAGCGCATCTGGCAGATCGCACCCCGGCCATTCAACGACGAACTCATTTCCTTCTGCGACGATTCCATTCTCGAAACCTGCGGTGTTTCCCATCGCCTCCCCTCCGGCCCGCTCCATGACGCTGCGGAAATCGCTGCGGCTGGAATTCCCACGGTGATGATGTTCGTCCAAAGCCTCCACGGCATCAGCCATAACAAGATCGAGGATACGAAAGTAGAGCATCTCGCCCAGTGCGTCATCGCCTTTGACAGGCTCGCGGAAAAGACTATAGCGTGGATTACTTCTCGCGAGTGATTTTTCTCGCAACTGGAGTTCCCCGCCTATTGCAAATTTTACTTCATCCATGAAATCCAACACCCCGGAAATTCTAATCACTCAAGCAATCCCGGCGATGCCCACCTTCACAGAAGCCCTTCGCTTTTGGTGGAAACTCGGCTGGATAAGTTTCGGCGGACCGGCGGGCCAGATTGCAATCATGCACAAGGAGATCGTGGAGCGGCGGCGCTGGCTGTCCGAGGATCATTTCCTCCACGCGTTGAATTTCTGCATGTTACTGCCGGGGCCGGAGGCACAACAACTGGCGACGTATCTGGGCTGGCGGCTGCATGGCGCACGCGGAGGAATCGCGGCGGGAGTCTTATTCGTCCTGCCGTCAGTTTTTATTTTGTTAGGTCTTAGCTGGCTTTACATGGCGGGCAATGAAATCACTTGGATCAATGGAATTTTCTATGGATTGATTCCGGCGGTGATGGCCATCGTGGCCTCGGCGGTAAAACGAATCGGCTCGAAGGCGTTGAAATCAGCGAGCTTGTGGGTGCTGGCGGGATCGTCCTTTGTAGCAATTTTCTTTTTTCAGATCTCGTTCGTCGCGATTATTCTAACGGCGGCACTGGCGGGTTATCTGGGGGGGAAATGGTTTCCCAAACAATTTCCCGCAGGCAAGGGACATGGGAAATCAGGGGTGGAGGATGCTCCGTGCGTGGTGCTGCCGCCTTCGCCGCCTGCGAGTGTCGGGCGGACGGTTTTGATACTGGCCGTTTGTCTAACATTGTGGTGGCTTCCGGTTCTTGGCGTGGGATTGTTATTAGGATGGAAGAGTATCCAATTCCAAGAAGGACTGTTTTTCAGTAAGGCGGCGCTCGTGACGATCGGCGGAGCTTATGCGGTGCTGCCCTATGTTTCGCAAATGGCGGTTCAGAAGTTAAGCTGGCTGTCCCAGCGGCAGATGATGGCAGGCCTCGGTCTAGCGGAAACCACGCCCGGGCCGCTGATCATGGTCCTTCAATTCGTTGGCTTCGTGGCGGCTTGGCAACAGCCCGGAAATCTGCGGCCGCTAATGGCGGCAACGCTGGGGGCATTGGTCACGACATGGGTGACTTTTCTGCCGTGCTTCCTGTTCGTTTTGCTCGGCGCGCCGCATGTGGAAGGCCTGCGCCAGCGCCCGGCACTAGCCTCAGCCCTCACCGCGATCACCGCCGCCGTGGTCGGGGTGATTCTCAATCTTGCGATCTGGTTCGCTTGGAATGCTCTAAGGCCAACCGAGCGGACCATTGACTATTTCGTCGGAGTGCTTGCGATTGGCGCATGGGTGGCGATGGAGCGTTTCAAAATCGGAGTGATACCGACGCTAGCCACCTGCGCCCTTCTCGGGGTGATCTGGAAACTGGCCTTCTGACCTGATAGGAATGCGATCCAGCATCATCAGTGCTCCGTGATAGCCGGGACAGATGCCTTTTTTCGGAAGGCCTTGGTGGGGAGCTTCGGTAGAGTTGCTAGATATTCTCCCGAACTCGCGTCGGAGAAGCGGATCATAAGCGCCAGGCGTTTTCCGACGAGCGGATGTCCACTATGTTCAAACGAAACTACTTTTTTGTCCCCAATTCGCACGTTGGTATCCGCGATGAAATACAACGAGTCGGATGCCACATCATAGATATAAACCGCTTGATAATTGTTAGGCCCATCTGCGAGGAAAATCACTTTACCATCCTGCATTCCGACCCATTTGCTGAAGCCTGTGAAATAGCTGCCATCCTTCAGGATCGGGTTCACCGTGTTCGTGTCCACGGGATTGTGCCAGACACCATCGGTGGTGCGGATGCAGATTGCCTGCCATTTCGGCAATTCCTCGTCCTCGCCCAGCGCGTGACTTCCGGCCACCACCGCCATTAGTCCGTTAGAAGTCATCGGGTTGGAGGCACTGGTCAAGGGCAGCCCACCACTTTCAGGGATTTCCATGCCTACCGGCGCCAGCACCTGCAAACGATCCAATGCAAACATCCCATCCAGATTTCCTCCATCGGTCACGGGCCAGCCAAAAATCCCTTTCTTTGGAGGGATTTTCCCATCGCCATCCCCTTGGCGAGATGCGGAAAAAACCAACCAAGTTGCGTCGATCCTTGGCTGATAGGAAAGATTCCCAAGTCGCGAATTGCCGACTACGGAAACTGTTTGGGTGGTGTCTAGCAGGCGTGTTGTTTGTCCCGAGCTGTGACGATACAGGTAGAGGCCGTTAATCCAATCTGGCTCTGCTTTAGGAGTTCCATTGAAGACTACCAAATCCTCACAAACATCCGCATACCACACCCAATCAAAATTTGTCGAATACCCCGGTGCCTTCGTGCTCCGACTAGCCACGGTGACCAGGGGTCCGCCATCGAAACTGCCGTAAATCCCAGTCCCGGCATCATAGCCCCGATGAAAAACAAAGGACTTGAAATCCGTCCTCAGTCCCATGATGGCACCAATCGGTTTTCCATCATCCGGCGAGGGATCGTCCTGACTCACCAGCGATTCGATCCTGCCGTCCGCGTATGAGCGGTAGATGCCATTGCCCTGTTTCGCCTGGCCGTAGAGATAAGGATCATTGCCGATGAACGTGACGTTCTCGCTTTCATCGAGAAACGGATAGCGGAAATTCTTGAAGGGAATCGGGGCTGCGGCCTGGGTAAGTTGGACACCGTAAGTCGTATCAATCACCACTGTGTCCACCTCGGTATCAGCATTATTTAATTCAATGGCGGAAACCAGCCCGCCGCTGAGGAAGGTGGTGATAAGGAAACACGTTTTCACGCTCCACGACTAACAAACTGTCTTTCAATGTCAAGGGTGGTGCATGGGCGATTGCGTCACATAAGTGATCGGGCAGCGCAAATCACCCGAATGACAAATCCGCATGGCCAGTTGACAACTCGCTCATCATAGGGTTTCTGCGGCTGCCATCCCGTCATGGATTCAAGCAAACCTCCCGATTCCTCTTGGCCTGTCCTTTTCCGTGCGTTGCTAGAAAAACACACGGTCGCCGATGCTGCGCATGATCTGGAGCATATCCGTCGGGTTGTGACGAATGCCCGGCGGCTCACCGACGCTGAAGGTGCGGATTGGCGGGTCGTCATGCCTGCGGCGTGGCTGCATGATTGCGTGATCGTGCCGAAGTCGTCGCCGGATCGGAAGCTGGCTTCGCGGCTTGCGGCGGCGCGGGCGCGAGAGTGGCTGATAGAAAATGAATGGCCGTTCGGAAAATTGGAGGAAATATCCCATGCCATCGAAGCACACGGCTTTTCCGCAGGGATTGTGCCTCTCACGCTCGAAGCAAAAGTCGTCCAAGATGCCGACCGTCTTGACGCCTTGGGTGCGGTCGGTCTAGCCCGGACCCTCATGCTCGGCGGGGAACTGAGGCGGACATTTTACCATATCGCCGATCCGTTTTGTGAGTCACGCGAGGCAGACGATTCGGTTTATACCCTGGATCATCTTTAGTGCAAATTGCTCAAACTGGAAGCGACGATGCAGACGGAATCGGGGCGAAAGGAAGCAGCGAGGCGGACCCATTTTCTCCGGCAATTTCTGGAGGAGATGAGAAGAGAAATTGATGTTTATTTGGTATATGGAAACGCTGATCCCATCCCAATATAATCTAACAAATAATATTCAACCTGAATCTCCATCCAGCCAGCCCCGGGTAATATCATAAACATACCAATCCTCCAGTTTTTTCCGCGCCCAAGGGGTTTTACGGAGGAAGGTGAGGCTGGATTTGATCGTGGGATCAAACATGAAACAGCGGATCGGAATTTGATCGGCCATGCGCTCCCAGCCGTGACAATCCACCACGGTCCTGAGCACAGTCTCCAAAGTGACCCCATGAAGTGGATCATTCGGGTGGGATAAGGGTGAGGACATGGTTGGGAATGCTCGAAATGACGCTGCATTTTATAGTAATGAAGAAGCAAGATTCAGGCTCATCGCGACGATCACCGCGTTGAATCCAAATGCTAACAGCCCGTGCATCAGGGCGATCCGGCGGACACTCCGCGAGGTGATTTCCACGTCTGAAGTTTGGCAGGTCATTCCGATGACGAAAGAAAAGTAGGCGAAGTCGAGGAAGTCGGGTTCCGATTCCTCCGGGAAATTCAGCCCGAGGTCTGGCGACTTTTTCAGCGATTTCCCAGCGATCTGATAGCAAACATGCGCGTAGTGCAGTGTCAGGACGGTATGGGACAGTAGCCATGAGGAAACCACCGTGAGTATAGCAAGGCCGACATGCCAAGCGGCTGAACTATCCTTTAAATCTTTCGCCTTGTGGAGCAAATACGCGGCCCCGAAGAGTCCTGCAACGGCGGCTAGGACCACGCACAAGCAGATCGCCGTTCGGCTTGAATCCTGCAACCGCGCCTCCTCCACGCTTGTCTTCGCATCAGTGTAAAGAATGCCACCCCACGACAAGATCAATAAGCAAATCGCAAACGCATCCCAGGAAACAATTACATTAACCGGCAATTCTATCCGGTTAAACGTGGTCACGAAGGCTATCAGCGCGACCGCAAAGGCCACCGTGAACCGGTGATGGGCCTCGAATTTCACAATACGGCCGAGAAAATTAGAATTTTTTAGAGGCTTTGGCATTTGCGAATGTCGTTGAAGGAGCATAAAACCCCTCCCAAGAAAAAGCGAAACAAATGAAGCATTGATTGTACCTAGTCCCTTGCAACCGCCGGGACTTTGGGTCAATGCTCTGCCATGAAATCTGAGGATCTGCCGCTGGATCGGCAATTGCGCCAAGAAATCCTGTTTGCCCGCGAACGCGTCTATCGCTTTGGGTCCGCGACTCCGTTGGAGCGACTTGATTTACCCGGTCCGGGACCGGAAATTTGGGTGAAACGCGAGGATCTATCTGCCGTGAAATCCTACAAATGGCGGGGAGCCTGCAATCGAATGGCCACCCTCACGTTAGCGGAAGCCGCTCGGGGAGTCGTCACCGCTTCCGCTGGAAATCACGCGCAGGGAGTCGCCTTGGCGGCCCGTACACTTGGCATCCGGGCGCGGATCTACATGCCGCGCTCGACCCCCAAAGTGAAGCAATCCGCCGTGCGCCATCACGGCGGCGAATTCGTGGAAATCCATCTAACTGGTGATAGTTACGACGAGGCCGTATCCGCAGCTCGGGCCGATGAAGCTTCCTGCGGTGCCGTGTATGTCCATGCCTACGACGACCTGAAAGTGATGGCTGGCCAGGGAACGCTGGCGGATGAAATTGTTCTATCAGGCCATGGACCGTTCGACGCCGCTTACCTCCAAATCGGCGGCGGCGGGCTGGCGGCGGGCGTTTCGACGTGGTTGAAAACGTATTGGCCGGACATCGAAATCGTCGGCGTGGAAGGGGTGGGGCAAGCATCCATGAAAACCGCGCTGGAGGCGGGGAGACCGGTCGCGCTGGAGAATGTCGATTTGTTCTGCGACGGAACCGCCGTTAGAAAGGCAGGGGAACTGCCATTTGAAATATGTAGGAACACGTTGGATCGCGTGGAAACCGTCACGAATGCAGAGGTTAGCGACGCGATCCGCACACTTTGGGAAGGGCTGCGCTGCATATCGGAACCTTCGGGAGCCATGGGACTCGCGGCGGTTTTGAAAAACCGTGCCGCGCTGGCAAGCAAACGAATTCTCGTAATACTTTGCGGGGCGAACATCGATTTCCTCCAGCTCGGCCTCATCGCCCAATCCGTGGGATCGGGCACGAGAACCAGTCGCACCCTGCGCGTCCGTATCCCGGAGCGGGCAGGCACAATGTTGGAGCTACTAGATACGTGTTTCGCGGGCTTGGACATCGCCGATTTTCAATATGGTAAAACCGATGAGCATGAAGCATGGCCCGCATTCACGATCCACGCGGAAGATATAGCAGTTCTGGATGCCCTGCCCGCGAAGTTGGATGCACATGGATTCGCGTGGCAGGATCTAACTGGCTCTATTGACATTGCCTTCCGGGCGATCCCACTGCGCGGGGATCTATTGAAAAATGCTGCTTTCCTACGGCTGGATTTTTACGAACGTCCGGGAGCGCTCCATGATTTCCTGGGCCAACGCATCCGTGGAAACGCGAGCCTGTGTTATTTCAACTATCGGCAATCCGGCGAGCGGATCGGGCGGGCATTGATCGGACTGGATTTTCCGTCATCCTACGAGCGGGATGCGTTATTGATGACAATTCCAAGCCAAGGCGCAGGTTATCGGCTGTGCGAGACGGTGGATGAGGCCACGCGGAAGAGATTGGTAGGAAAATGAGCGATGTTTCAGTTTACCCGAGGAGGGAGGAGATGAAGACGAGCGGGCGGAAAAATCAAGATTCTCTATCCCTGCGATCTCCTTGCTATTCCTCCCTCTGTGGTAGAATACGGAACCGGATTCAGTTAGAGTCCAAGTTCATGCTCCATCACCCGGATGAAATCCTCCTCGTCCGAAGGCAGGCCGTGAAGGATACGTTTTCCTGAAACCAAGAGTTTAGGAAGGACTTTGGTTTTCCCGGAAAATGAAACCCAGTCCGCAATATCTGCTTGAATAATTCGATCAATCCACGGATCGAGCATGGCAGCATCAAGCCGTGCGGGGGAAATATGTTCTTGGGCCAATGTCAATGCAGCGGCGCGGTCCGGTGGCGGGTCGGACATGAGTGCTTCGTGAAGCGCAAGGTAGGCCTCCGGCTTCACCCGCCAGACGGCGAGGGCGATTTTCGTAAGTTCGCAACTGCCGGGATGCCCGTCATCATCCAATTCGAGTGCCGGATTGCATTGATGGTCCAATGGAACGGGCAGAAGGACGATGCAAATTTCGGTAGGATGCTTCCGCACTAGGGCCGATAGGTAGGCCCGCATGGTATGACAGGCCCCGCATTGGTAATCGAAATACTCGACCAACACCCACTTGGCATCCACCGAACCGAGATGAGGCAAGGATGCGCAGTTATAGATTTTCCGTCCGTCATCAAAGGCGATCTTACGTCCGGTTCCAAACGCATGAATGCCGGCAGCCCGTGAAGCCGTCAGGTTCATTTCTTGGTCGATCCAATGGGCGGCAGGAACCGGGCCATAAACCTGAACCAGTATAAGGGAAACGGCGCCGACCGCCCCTGCTATCAAGCCTTTGCAAAAAGCGTTTTCGCGGTTGTTATTCGATATTCCTAGCGCAGCGACGAAACATCCCACGGCGTGGGCCACGATGCACCACGGGCAGAAGTGATGGAGCAATACCGCCTGAACGATGATGAACCAAACGACCGAACCGACGATCGCCGCATGACAGAATCCGGCGATGAAATGTTTATTCCATCGCAGCGAGGTTAGCAAAAAGAGATATACAAATGCTCCCAGAGCTGGCACTGGAATTTGTAAAACCTGTGACCAGCGGGAAGTTAGAACGTCACTGCACGGTCCCCCGCCGCCGCATCCCATAATTTCGGACGAAGGATTGGCGAGTTTCCCATAGAGTAACAAGAGATTGAGCAGCAACCCGCAGAGAGATAACACTACCAGCAGTCGCAAGCGGGAAATCATGGCTCCGTCACTGCTTTCAAGCGCATGAAACGCCTGATCATTCCTGGACCTGTCGCCGTATTATCCCTAACTACCAGTGCTTGTGGAGTATTTGAAACCTCAGTAGTTTGACTGTCTCCGGGCTGCCAATGGATAAGATCGTCCGATACCTCCACACTCACCGTCGCCAGGTGATTAGTGATACGGGGGATGGCGACTTGTAAATATTGCTGCCCGGCAACTCCGACCAACGAGGTCGTCATCGGTTGAAGGGTGCCCGGTTGTCCGGGCAAAGTGCCAAAGACAAATTCCAACAGATTGGGCACACCGTCATGATCGGGATCATCGTTAGGTCCGTTGAGCGGCTCTCCGGCGAGTAAGCCGTTTTGCCATTGGGAATAGGAAACGACCGCCTCGGATTTCATGAGAAATGCGGTTCCACTATTGACGGTCCCAAGGATGACTTCATTCGCAGCCGCAGCGCTCCATTCATGAAAATTCGGAGGCATGGTCGCTCCGCTAGGCCAAGTCCAGCCAGTTCCACGAAATAGTATCCACTCGTCCTTGTCGCTACCGGTGCTACGGCCCCAGACATATGCCTTCGCGCCTACAATAAATGGTGCGGTATTTCCTTGGATCGTAAGTGTGGTATCAAAAGCTCGGGTAGTGGAATTGTAGGCTGCTGTCTGCGCGGGCACCCAGTGGGCAGTCCATAGGGAGATATTTTCTGCTGTGGGAATGAAGCCGCCAGTGAACATACCCAGTTGAAACTGAAAGGCTACATCCATGTCCATGCCGGTGCTAGTTAAATTCGGTTTTTGGGGGAAACCATACCAATTGATCGTTTCTCCTTCGACCCGGCTAACAATAAGCGGTGCCGCTAATAAAAAGCTTGTGGTCACGGGCAAGATTCTCAGATGCCGCCGACGGCGAAGCAGAGCAAATCCACAACCGATAAGCGCTAGTAAAGAAGAACCCGCCTCTGGAACCACGTGGGTTTGCACGTCATACGGTCCGGGCGAAGTGAAATCGCCACCACCATCGTGACTTCCTTGGCTGCCCCAGATCGGCGTGCCGGTCCCGAGATCGCTCACCGACCATGAGGTGACCAAGCCGTTAGGACAACAACCAGGATCCTTGATTGGAAATGTCCAAGTGCTGGCGCTGGCCAGAAAATGCTCGGTTTGAGTATCATTGCGGACCCACAAGTAGGCCTTCATTTCTTCAAACATACTTGCATAAGCCGGAACATCCTGAACATCCTCCGTTCCGGTGAAGTATCCGAGATCGGTGGTGTTATAGGAATAGGCGGCCGTATCAAATACATGCCACTTGGCTGTCCATTGCCCAATATTGGTATTGTTAGGCATGAACCCGACATCGAAGGTGCCCAACTGAAACAGGAAAGTGGTGTTGAGAGGATCGCCTTTGCTATCAACGATGGTGCTGCCGGACAAGCTAGCCCAATTCAGCGTTTGGGAGCAGGCCGCCTCCGCTCCGAACACGAAAAGAAGGGCGATAAGCTTTGCAAGGTGCGTTTTCATTTGATTCACGGTGTTGAAACTCGGGAGTTGATGGATGAATTGATAATGCGGGATTTTTCATTACTGCTGCCAATCTCTCAAGGAGACCACGGACATGGGACCATGTAACCGTTCAGGCCATTTTTGGAGCGGAAGAAAACCGCACGATCCCCTAGCAGCAGGAATTCTGCGTCTCTAGCGAGAAGCGTCGCATCCCCTACCTTGACCCACTTGATCACTGAGGGGCTACGAGGCGCATTGTTATTGAGGAAGTAGGTGGCGTAGCCGTCCTCACCGATGGTCACATCGCCTTTCCAAACGAAGAACGAATCCGCCGTGGCAATGTCCCGTGATCCGAAAAAGCCTTTGGTCGTCTTCATTTCCCGGCCGTTCGCTGCCGTGGCGGATTGATCTATTGGATAGCCGCCGCTAATTAAGTTAGAGCCGATGGCGAGCGGGCGGATGAAATCGTTTTCACGGACTTCCCCGTAGGCGAGGATGCTAGTCGCGGACTTCCGATTATTGAAGAAAATTCCTTGTCCCGGCGCAAGGATTGTCGCTGTTTGGTCGGCATAGGTGTTATCTCCTGTTTTCACCCAGCGCGCTGGTAGGGTTCCGTTATCGTAAAGCCAGTAAATAATCCATTGCCCGTCGGCGAAGAGTTGGACTTGGTCTGCGGTGTTGCGATCGGTAGTGCCGCCAAAACCAGAGGGGGGGAACATTTCCCCGAGCGTCCGGTTACGGCGGAGAACGATCAAGTCTCCCGCTAGATTGGCTGGAAGTGGTCCTGTAACTGTATTGTAGGGTGCGACGTTCTCAAATAAATTGCTGTCGTTTGCCAGTGTTAGGCTGTTGGCAGTAGCGGAAACTACGTCGAAGCGCTGACCTTCGTTGTCTCCAGAAATTACCTCGATGTAGTAAAGGCCAGTTGCCACAAGAGATGAGAGATTTGCAGTTCCTGCACTGGCTGCGAGATTGAGAGTCTGTCCAGTCACTCCGCCGATCATGCCGGTGAAGACAGTGCTATGAAGAAATGGATTGGTATAAGTGCGGCAGCAAAGTTCTAAAGTAGTTCTCTTCCAACCTTCCACTTCCGTGTAAGAGGTATGGTCGATGGTCGAATTGTTATCTTCGTCCAAGTCCGCGCGGATGCGGACGATCCCCTTGCCCCCAAGCATTCCCGTGAGTGTTTCCAGGGCGTTGATGGTAACCGTCTCCGTGCAATCGCCGTCGTCCACAACAGTGATCATCGAAGGCTGAATTACAATAGATTGCCAAGTCATCGGATTTCCTAGGCTAGCAGCGTATTGCAAAGTGTAAGTTACATTCAGATAGGCACCTTTCGGACGGGTGAAAACTCCTTTGATCGTTCCGGGTGCCGTGGTGGAGGGAGCGATATACCAGTCGTCCCCTGCCCCGCTGGTGGCTGGCTGGGAGAAGGCGAATTCGTCGAGATTGTCGTGGGCATCCCCGTCAGGATTTCCAGAGGCCGTTTCACCGGGATTCAGGAATTTCCATTGCGCCCAATCGTCTGGACAGGTGTCGAGCGCTTCGACGAAATCATTACCGCTGTTAGTCCCGCCAGCGGTTACGCCAACCGGAGCCACGTCGCCGATGATGTCGAGATTGCCGCCGTCCTTGTCGCTCACGCTGTCATAGCCGTAGGGCTGGGTTTCCACGATCTTATAGATGCCGGGAGGAACGTTCGAGAAGGTATAGTCTCCTGACCCATTGGTCGTGGTGCTGGCGATCAACGTGTTTGTTGCAGCGTTACGAAGTTGGAGCGCAACCCCGCTGAATGGAGCATCGCCAACGTTGTCTTTGTTAGTGTCTTTGAGGACAGTGCCGGTGATCTTGCCTGGGACGAAGTATCCATCGGTGCCACCATTCACCGCCTGAGCCACGAGTGCAGTCACGGTAGTAGGGTCGTTACCTTCCGTCTGCACATATCCGGCTAGAACCAGTGCGGTGAAATCCGGATCGGACTCATCAACATTGGCATTGGTGGAACCAACTGGCACGATAGCAGTCCAATTGCCATTAGCGTTTGTCACAACCGTCTGGGTAATGCTATTCGCATCGGTGATCACCACGCTGACGTTGGCAAGATTGGGTTCACCAGAATCCTGGGTTCCGTTACCGTTAGTATCAACATAAAGGTGGCCTGTGACACTGCCTTGCGCACGGATGCCGAAGTTCACGTTGGAAATCGAAGTAGTGATCACAACCACCGCAAGTTTGCCGTCTGGAGTTCCATCACTACCCGCTCCGGTGCCGATATTTTCACCTGTGTTGACATAACCTGCTGGAAGCGCAGCGGCTGGTGCGGTGATACCGACCGTGCCTTGGGTGGTGCTGATGACAACGGTGTAACTGGTGTTCCCAACTACGGAGAGGAAGTTGTATGCACCGGTCGTGACGGTGACGACTTGGACGACATTTGCCCCGCTCACAAGGTTGGCGTAGAGCGTGGCACCCGAATATGCACTGCCGTCCACTGTGTTGACCGGGGCTCCCAGCAGTCCATTAGCATCATTAAAAACATTTCCGCTGATACCTATGGTCGTGAACGGCATGGTCACGGTTGCAGGTGTGGAAGACTTGCCCGCAGAATCGACTGCGGAATAGGTGAAGGCCGCGGTAATCGCGCCGTCGTTCGGATCAAGTTTGAGCAAGGTGGCATTGTAATTTGCAATCGTCTGGCCCGCCGTTACGGCAATGCTGTTGTAGTATAGCGAGCCGTTCGATGGCAGAGTATTGATCGTGAAACTGGTGATTGATGCGTCTTCCGGATCGGTGGCCGTTAGGGACGGAACCGTGACTTGTGTGGTCCCCGCCGGATTCAACTGCGACGTGGCGCTGATAGTGTTGGCCGTAGGCGTGCGCTCGACACCGAAGTTTGCGTTGATGACAGAGGTTGTCAACATGACCACGGCAAGCGAACCATTAGGTGAACCGTCGCTTCCGGTTCCGGTGCCGATATTTTCACCTGTGTTGACATAACCTGCTGGAAGCGCAGCGGCTGGTGCGGTGCTGCCGACCGTGCCTTGGGTGGTGCTGATAACCACCGTGTAACTGGTATTGCTTGCGACT
>JANYFB010000231.1 GCA_025362955.1 Akkermansiaceae bacterium | reverse complement strand
GAAACTAGGGTCAGACGCAAAAAACGCACTAAAACGCGTCTGGATCTGGGTAGTAAACGGGTAGCGGTGCTCACGTCTCCGGAACATTGCCGATTTCATAGCGAGGTGAATAGCTACTGCCGAGGATTTGGCTCCCCCCTATTCGGCATTAGCTTATGGCTGGCGGGGACACGCCCCCTCCCCGCGAAGCGATGCACTCCACGATTGCATGCGACAAGGAAGGATGGGCGTTTAGTCGATTTGACAAACCGGTGGGCGGTGGTTTGGTGCCAGCAACTCGGCGCGATCAGGCCGGGGGCTGAAAAACGAAATTCTCGGTCTTAATGTCAAAACAATCGCGTGCCATGGGCGGGCTCCTGAATCCCCCAACAGCGGTCGCTTTGATCGCATTGCAGGAACGAACGGTGTTCCGGTTTCTGCAATCGGGTGGGCGGCATGGATCCCCTCATGGATGGAGTTTTTAAACGGCTCTCCGTGGTGCATCCATGTTTTTCTATCCAGTTCTGATCCAGACGGAATTCCCCAGCGTCTTCTGTCCGCGCATGCCGCGGGGAAAGCATCACCTCCGGGTTCGGGATGCCTTGCAAAAGGCCGTCATAACGCGCCAATGCGGCGTTGGCGTGTCCGACCAAGGGCAGCAACATCCGGTAGTCCAAATCGGCCAGCGGTAGGGAATCGGGAACGTAGGGTTGCATGACTGCTGAGAGGTTTCTCAAGGTTTCGAGGCCGTGCTGGTGGAGGAGGGCGGTGAGGTTGGACTTGGCTACTTCATCGGCGATGGCGCTGTCCCGGAAGACGATGGTGGTGTCCCCGGCGGGCTTGAGCGACTGCCATTTCACGCTGTCGAGGGCGAGCGGTCCCACGTCGGCCCGGGGAATCTTGGTGGATAGGCAGACGAGCAGGCTGCCGCCACCGATGGAGCGGACCTCGTGCCCGCCGATCTTGTGCGTCTCAATTGGCACGCACAGGTCGAGTGAGAGTTTCTCAGTAACGGGAGCTGCGGCCACCCCATGAGGCGGACCATGCGAACGCGAGCATGACGGACGGAATCTGTGACAGGATCATTGCTGGTGTGGGTGAGACTGGATGGGTTCAGAGATGAATGATGCCGCGATGGAGTGCCACGGTGACCGCCTCCGTCCGGTCGCGGGCCGGAAGTTTTGCGAGGATGTTCTTGATGTGGGCTTTCACCGTGTGCTCGGTGATGTTGAGCACGGTCGCGATCTCCTTGTTCGAGCCGCCGCTGGCGAGCTCGTGGAGCACCTGGATCTCGCGCGGGCTGAGTTCCTCGCGCAGCGAGCGGTTTGCCAGGCTGCGGGCGATTTCCGGCGGGATCCACTTTTCCCCGCGCATCACGGCGCGGATGGCCGGGATGAGCTGTTCGCCGGGCATGCTTTTCAGAATGTAGCCGAAGGCTCCGGCTTGCAATGCCCGATAGACGTCGTCATCGCCATCGCTGGTGCTGAGGATGAGGATTCTCGCCGCAGGAAACTCTGTGCGGATTTGGAAAAGTGCCTGCGTGCCAGTCATCTGGGGCATGAGCAGATCCATCAGGACCAGGTCCGGTTTGAGTTTGCGGTATTGGAGAACCGCCTCGTTGCCGTCCGCCGCATGGCCCACCACGGCGAGGCCGGGCTCGGTGGAGATCAGCGCTTCAAGCCCCATGCGCACGACGGAGTGGTCATCGGCCAGGAGAATCCGGATGGGTGGGTGTTCGTTCATCGAGTGGCGGTTGGGGATATCGTGAGTGGCAGGCTCGCTTCAATCAACGTGCCGGACCCCTGCTCGCTGTGGATTTCAAGCAAGCCGCCGATACGTTGTGCGCGCTCAGCCATGCCCGATAGTCCGAAATGCCCATCCGCCGGGCCGAGCGCCTGCTCGGGAGCAAAGCCTCTGCCGAAATCGCGAATCCGCAAAACCAGCAACTCGGGCGAGAAATCCAGATGGATCTCCATGCGTTTGGAATCGGAATGTTTGAGCGCGTTTGTCAGCGCTTCCTGACCGATCCTAAGCAGATTTTCCTCCTCTAGTTCCGACAGGGTCTGCGGATCACCGGTCTGGAAGACCTCGACCTTCACGCCCGCGCCCTCGGTGAAACGGTCGCTGGATTGCCGAAGCGCCTCCACGAGGCTGAAGTCTTCCTGGCTGCGGGACCGGAGGTTCCATACTGAACTGCGAAGATCCGCGTGAGTCTGGCGCATCAGCGTTCTAGCGAGTTCAAGATGGTGATTCGATTGCTCCGGTGCCCGCTCGCGCAAGCGGGATACGGTGTCGAGTTGGAGTGCGACCCCTGTGAGGCCCTGTTGCAGACCGTCGTGTAGTTCCTGGGCCAGCCGCGTGCGCTCGCCGATGACCGCCTTGAAGCGCACCTCGGACTCCTTGCGGGCGCTGATCTGGAGTTTCAATTCCTCGGTGCGCTCGTCGACGCGCTGCGACAACTTCTGTTTCGCCTGCTGGAGTTCGGCAGTGAGTTTCTCACGCTCGCGAATCTCGCAGCGAAGCAGCCGATTCTTCCGCGAGGACATCAGAATCCACGCTCCGAAAAGTCCCATGCCACCTAGCGCTGATAGAAGCGCGATGCGCAACCGACCGCTGTTCAACCATGGCGGCGGCCGGGTGATGGTGACAGCGTCCCCTCCCGAGAGACGCAGTCTGAATGATACGACCCGGCCGTCGCGATTCGCCTCTGCCAGGCAGATCCCGATAACATTCGCGCGGCTTCCAGGCTGAAAAGGAAGATCGGCTTTTTCCGAACTCGCATCCGCATACTCCGCCTTGAAAACCTTTCCGTCACGCTGGAGAATCATCACGATCTCGCGGCCCTTGTCACTCCCGTCCGGCGCCGGTCGTTCACTGACTTCGATCAAATCCGCATCGACCCCCACCAGGCAGGCGTGGGCCTTCCCTCGAATCATGTCCTCGACAGATGGATTGATCACCTTGGGAAGACGACGGGGAGCATCCATCTTCGTTACTGAACAATCCTGCAAGACCGGGAGAAACCCCTCCAACTCCTCAAAGCCAACCGCTTCAATCAGATCGCCCGGCATGAATCCATCGAAGTCGAGACCATGGATCATCAGGCCACCACTCGAATCCTCGAGGGCCAGACCTTCACTGCCAAACCGTGCGACGACGACCCCGCGGACCCTGCTTCGCTGCCCCGGTGCCAAGTCCCGCCTGTACTGCCCGATTCTAGCAAGTGAGATCAATTCCTGCTTGAAAGGATCGATTTCCTCGGGCTTCTCGACCACCACCTCGTCAGGTGATGCGACAAACACCCTTACCATCGCGAGTCCGCGTCGGTGCAGTTGATAGTCGGCGGCCAAGACTCCGCTCACCTTGACCATCGCCCCGACCCACGAGGTGGGGGCGGGTGTGTTCGGTTTCGCCGGCCGGACCATCACCACAAACCGCTGGCCACCGGACGACATGAGGAGGTTCCAACGGTCCGGCTTTTCGAGAAACACGCGCCGCACCCTCCCGCTCACTTGGATCCTGAGCCCGTCATCGATACCACTGGCAAAGCGCTCGATGGAAATATCACGAGCCTCGGGAAGTGGAGCACTTCCCACCAGCTCCCATTCCGGTCTTTCAACGAAAGGTGCGTAGGCCCCAGGATGACTGAACCCACGAACCTCTACAACCTGTCCCGGTTGGGGAGCTCCCTTTGACGACCCACCGACAAAGACACCTCCAGTGGCATCCTGGATGAAAAACTGCCCGTTCCATGATTGCTCGGTGTAGGTGACCACACCTCGTATATGGACAGCCTTCCCAAGGGCCGCTTCTTCCGCCGGTAAATCCAGTAAATCCCGAACACACGTCAGCGCGGCATCATCCGCTAAAGCAAGCTGCCAGGTAAACAACAACATCACAAATGTCGCCCGCCCAAAGCAGGTGACGAGATGGTTAAGGTGGATTTTCAATATCAATATTTGTTGATTGAGATTCAAGCGCAACGATCCCGCCTTGTCCAGAGTGAGGAGGGAGCGTTAACCACAAACCACCAAGCAAAATGCTCCTCCCCCGAAGAGAGGTGCGTGCGACACTGGCTGTCTTTGCTCAAGAACCAATCGAAGCTTCCACATCTGGTGCGTGCCAATCATGTCGGTCTGCTGGCTCACGACCGCTTTCTCAGCAGCGCTCGCCTGACTGACGCCAATCACCTTGCCACTGTGGGAGGGGGTGACGCGAATTTCACCATGGGTGACATGCGGAGTCAGGGAAACCCATTCCGAACCCCGCCCTGTGATTGACCCCTCTAGGGCAAAGATTTCAAAGAGTGGTCTTCAATCCACACGGCGGCGGCGCAGCAGGGCGAGCAGACCGAGCGATCCTAACAAAGCTGCGGAACTTGGCTCGGGGACCACGGTGAGGATCAGATTGTTGCCGCTCATGCTTAGCGTGCCGTCTTTTCCAAGCACCGTGCCCGTAAGATTCCCAGAATCCAGCGTGCCCGAGTAGGAGGACGCACCGCTGATCAGCGTATAAACGCCCTCGCCGAAACCGCCGGAATTTGAGAACACGAAATCCGCCAGCCCCAAGGTGTCGGATCCGAGATTGAGGGAAGCGGAGTTGAATAGGTTGATGCGGTCGCTGGAGGAGCCAAGTTCAAAGATAAAGTCTGTATTACTATCCAAGGCCAGGGTGCCGCCGTCGATGGTGAGGATGCCGGGGCCGTTGCCCGCCGAGATCGTCCCGGATGCCGTCACGGTTCTCCCAGTGGCAAGGATCTTTCCGATTCCGCCGAGCGTCTGCGTGGAACCCACCGTAAAGCCGGCGGCGGTGACATCGAGTATCGCTCCGGAGGAACCGGCATCGCCGACGGTGATGGTGGAGCTTGAGCCGATGGTGGTGGAGGTGTTGAGCTTGAGCGTGCCCGCCTTGATGGTGGTGGTTCCGGTGTAGGTGTTGGCGCCCGAAAGCACCATCGTTCCCGCACCGGCTTTTTGAATGGAGGAGTTGCCACTGTTGAACGAGCCGTTGGCGACTACAGCAGTCACATTGAGGTCGATAGCTGCGGCACCATCGGCGACGGTAAAGATAGTGTCCGGGGAGCTGGTGCTGTCGCCGGAGCGAAGGCCGATTTTTCCAGCAATCGTGGCAGTGGTGCTACTAACCAATGTGTTGATGGTGGTTTGGGTGCCGGTTCTGTTGTAGATGTCGAGGCCCCCGGACCCAGTGCTCTGGAGAGTGCCGCCGGTCATGTTGATGATTGCGCTGGAAATAGTGAGGTTGCCTCCAGCATTGTGAGTCACCGTGCCGCCCACGATGTTCAGCGTGTTGACTTTGGTTCCAATATCGTAGCCGAACGAGTCGTCCGCAGTGGAAGAAAGCGTGGCTCCGGTATTGACGGTGACCGTTCCCCGAATCGCTCCCGCTCCGCCGCCAGTGTTCAGCGTGAGGGTGCCGTTATTGACGATGGTGCCGCCGCTGTAGGTGTTGAGCCCGGAAAGCGTGAGGTTGCCCGTGCCTGTCTTCGTCAGACCGCCGGTGCCGGAGATCACGCTGGCAAAGGCGGCGGGGCTGGTGTTGTCGCCGCCGACCGTGAGCGTGGCGCTGCCAAGGGTGACATTGCCGCCAGTCGTGCCGCCGCCGGAGAGGGAGCCGATGGAGTTAGCGTTGTTGTTAAGGTCTAGAACTGCACCTGCGGTGTTGGCCATTGTCACGGCTGAGTTACTTCCGAATGCCTGGGTGGTGCCTGCTTTGAGTGTGCCGCCATTAACAGTCGTCGTACCCGTGTAGGTATTACTGCCGTTGAGCGTCCAGGTGCTGCTGCCGTCCTTGATGAGCGCCAAAACCGAAGTCCCGCTACCATTGGTGATCGCGCCGATCGTGTTGCCGGTCGCCGTTCCGTCCAACTGGAGGCGCTTAAGGGCGAGAGTGTTATTCG
>JANYFB010000200.1 GCA_025362955.1 Akkermansiaceae bacterium | reverse complement strand
TGCGGAAATCGCTTGTGAAAAATTTCACAAGCTCCATTCTCCGAGCACTGCAACGCGCTTCTCATGGCAAATATTTTTCCCCGCTGGTCCAATCTGCTGCCCCTCAAAATCGCTGTCTGCGCCGGGACTGCGGCGGCAGGCGTGGCGCTGGCGTTCGCTTACTATGCGACGCCGAAGACGTTGGTGGCTGGCTACCAACCTGCGCAGCCGATCCCGTTTTCCCATAAAATCCATGTCGATCAGATCGGTCTGGACTGCCGCTACTGCCACTCATTTGTCGATGTCGCAGGCCACTCGAACGTGCCGACGGGTAGTACTTGCTGGAACTGCCACCAACACGTCCAGCGGGAAAGCCCGAAACTCGCCCCGCTTCACAAGTCGATGGATGTCACTTATCCCGGCTACGACGGTAAGCCGATCGAATGGGTGCGGGTCCACAAGGCTCCAGATTACGTTTATTTCAATCACTCCGCGCACGTCAACCGGGGGATTTCCTGCCAAAGCTGCCACGGCAATGTGAACAAAATGGAAGTCATCTATCAAGCCGAACCGCATTCGATGGGCTGGTGCTTGGATTGCCACCGTGCGCCTGAGAAAAACCTTCGTCCGCTGGAGGAAGTTTACAATTTCGGTTATAACGCGGAGACCTACATCTCCAACAACCCCCAACTCGGTGTCAAGACGACCGAAGCGCTGGGCCTCAAGCTGAAGGAGCAATTCATGGTGAAGCCCAAAGTCACTTGCGCCACCTGCCACCATTGATCTTTCCGCCCGATTTTCAAAATTTCAGTATTCTAACATGAGCAAGCGCATTTGGCATCACCCCGCAGTTCCCGCTGGCGAAACTACCGTCGCCTGGCGCAGTGCGGGCCAGCTTGAAGACACCGCCGATTTCCGCCAATGGCTGGATCGTGAATTCCCGCAAGGAGCCTCCGAGATCACCAACGAAGATGAGTTGGAAACGTCCCGCCGCTCATTTCTAAAATTGATGGGCGCGTCCACCGCGCTGGCCGGCTTCGGAATGGCCGCCTGTCGCCGTCCAGAATCCTACATCGTCCCCTATACCAAGGCTCCCGAGTGGGTGATTCCTGGCAAGGCGACGTTTTACGCATCTTCCATGCCGCGTGCCCACGGCGCGACTCCGCTGGTGGTGACCACCTTCGAAGGCCGTCCGACCAAGCTGGCTCCTAACAAACTCCACCCGGATGCCGAGGGCACGGATGCGTTTGCCCAGGCGTCGATTTTGGATCTGTATTCTCCATCGCGTTCGAGGAAATTTCTCAAATCGGGAAAATCGGCGGGACGGGCGGATTTCGAGACGATCTTGGCAGCTCTAGCCGCAGACAAATCCGCAAAAATCGGCTTTCTTTTCGGCGCTGATGACAGCCCAACCCGCGCCCGCCTGACCAAGGAGTTGGCCGCGAAATTTTCCGCCGCGAAATTCTATCAGTATGAAGCGCTGACCGGCGATGCTGCCACCACTGCCTTGGGCGATGGAGTGAAGTTAGTGGCTGACTTTTCCAAGGCAGACCGGATCGTTTCGCTCGACTGTGATTTCGCTGGGACGGATTCCCAAGGGCCGGTGACTCCGTTTTTCGACCGCCGCAAGCCGGAGGGAAAAGCCTACGAGACCAAGCCCGACAAGTTGAGCATGAACCGCCTCTACTCGGTAGAAGCCGCGTTCACCCTGACTGGTGGCATGGCGGATCACCGGCTCCGCGTTTCTCCCAGCCAAGTCAACGCCGTCGCCGCACAAATTGCCCGGGGTCTCGGGGTGAAGGCCGCCGCCGCCGCTGCGGTGCCTGAACTAACCGATCCGAAACACGTCGCATGGGTCAACGGTCTCGTCGATGACCTCAAGGCCAGCGTCGGAAAATCCGCAGTTCTCGCAGGTTCCCGCCAATCCCTTTCCGTTCACTTGCTTGCCCATGCGATCAATGTCACGCTCGGAAATATCGGCGCAGGCAAGCCGCTCGTCGCACTCCAGACGGAAACTCAAGGACTAGGAAATCTAGCAGCCTTGAAAGCGGACATCGACTCTAGCGTTGTCGAAACGCTCGTTCTCCTGACTCCGTCTAATCCCGTTTTCGATGCTCCAACCGATCTTAAAATCACCGAGACTTTTGCTAAGCTGAAGTCCAGCATTCACCTCGGGATGCGAACGGATGCGACCGCCCATGCCGCAACGTGGCATGTTCCTTCCGCACATTACTTGGAATCCTGGTCGGACGCCCGTAGCGCGCGTGGCACTTACACGGTGGTCCAACCGATGATCCTGCCACTTTACAAGGACTGCGTTTCGGAGGTCGAACTCCTTCTGGCCTTGTTGTCTAACGACGGCAGGCTGCTCAACGGTGAAGGGGAAAAAGGCGCGGCCTCTCCCGCCTACACGGCCGTCCGTGCCACTTTCACCGCCCTCGGCGGGGAAGGGGACACGGCATGGAAAAAGCTCCTCCGCGATGGTTTCTTGGCGGGTTCCATCTATCCGTTAGTGAGTCCTCCATCGCGTGGTGACATGTCCGCCCCGATGATCAGCACGCCGCCGACCAAGAACTCGCTCGAAGTGATTTTCGCGACGGACTCGTCAATTTACGATGGCCGCTGGATTGATAACGGCTGGCTTCAAGAAGCACCCGATCCGATTTCCAAGCTCGCTTGGGACAACGTCGCACTCCTTGCGCCAAAAACCGCAAAAGAACTGGGAATTTACGACCAGGTCATCCAACTCGAAACCTCCACGGCATCACGCTCTCCCGACGACGAAGGTGAAAACCGCAAGTCGCCGATGATTAAGGTAGAGGTAAACGGTCAAGCGCTGGAAATTCCCGTGCTGGTTTCCTTTGGCCAGGCCGAAAACACGATCATTATCCCGCTTGGTTACGGCCAGGGCTTTGACGAGCACGACGAGCTCAAGCGTGGTCCTAAAAATACTTCCCACGTCAGCCTGGTCGGCGTAAACCGGGGTTTCAATGCCTATCCGCTCCGCACGGCGGCTACCGCCTATTTCGCGACCGGGGCCAAAGTCACTCCGACCGGGAACCGTTACTCTGTCGCGATCACCCAGGAACACAGCGCCATGTATGGCCGCGCCTTGGCCCGCGAGGTTTCCACGCTCGATGACGAGGAAAAAGGCACCTTCGAGTCGCAACTCGCAAACGTCCCGAAACAAGGCAACGACGCCCACGCGCCGCCGAATGTTTCCCTCTATCAAGCAAAGGGTTCTTCTACTTTCCATCCCGACAAGGACGGGAAGGCGCCAGCTCTGATCAGCGATCCGCTTCATCAGTGGGGAATGTCCATCGACCTATCATCTTGTATGGGTTGCAACGCCTGTCTTGTCGCCTGCCAATCCGAGAACAACATCCCGATAGTCGGCAAGGAACAAGTCGCCCGCGGTCGCGAAATGCACTGGATTCGCATGGATCGGTATTTCGCTGCTCAAAAGGACAACACCTTCGACGAGGACAATCCTGAACTCATCCCGCAGCCAGTCGCCTGCGTCCAATGCGAGAGCGCTCCCTGCGAAACGGTTTGCCCGGTGAATGCCACGATCCATACCGAGGACGGTCTGAACGCGATGGCCTATAACCGCTGCATTGGCACTCGTTATTGCGCGAACAACTGCCCCTACAAGGCGCGCCGCTTCAACTATTTCGACTATAACAAGCGCAACCCGCTCATTTCCCACAACCTCTACAAAGGTCCGTTCGGTGAGAAACAGGTCGGTGAAGCCCCCCACCTCCAGAAGAACCCGAACGTCACGGTCCGGATGCGCGGTGTCATGGAAAAATGCACCTACTGCGTGCAGCGCCTGAAGGATTCCGTCATCCGCCAGAAGCGCGGTCAAAAGCAGGAAGCTCTCGTCGCGGGCAAGTTGTCCACGGAGATGCAGGTTAATATCCATACCCTCCGCATCCCGGTGGACTCGGTGAAAACCGCCTGCCAAGATGCCTGCCCTGCGAACGCGATCACCTTCGGAAATCTCCTCGACGAGGAAAAATCCGCGATGGTCCGCAGCAAACGCATCGAGCGGAATTACGATCTTCTCAACTACATCGGCACCCGCCCCCGGACCAGCTATCTGGCCCGCGTCAAGAATCCGAATCCCAAGATGCCGGACGCCCAGTTCATTGGCAAGGCAACCGTCCACATGGTCTGATTCACTTTATCTGAGCTACACATTTCCACCTAACATGGCTTCCACCACCCAGACCGCACCTGAGATCCACACCGGAGTTAAAATCCCGGTTCTCCAGCGCGAAAAGCTCATCCTCAGCGGGCGCTCGTATCACTGGATCACCGAGCGTATCTGCGGAGTTTTGGAAAACCGGCAACCGTTCATCTGGTGGCTGCTTTTCATCCCGTCCGCCCTCATCGCCCTCATCGGCGTCGGCGGCGGTCTGACCTATCTCGTCTCCACCGGCGTCGGGGTCTGGGGCATGTCTAACCGGGTGTTCTGGGGCTTTGACATCACGAACTTCGTGTTCTGGATCGGTATCGGCCACGCCGGAACGCTGATCTCAGCAGTCCTCTTCCTAACAAGACAAAACTGGCGGACCTCGATCAACCGCGCGGCGGAAGCGATGACCATCTTCGCGGTGATCTGCGCGGGCATTTTCCCCGCTTTCCACGTCGGCCGCGTCTGGTTCGCTTGGTTCCTCGCTCCCGTCCCTAACGCCAATGCCATCTGGCAGAATTTCAAATCCCCGCTGCTGTGGGACGTATTCGCAGTTTCCACCTATTTCACCATCTCGCTGATCTTCTGGTATCTCGGCATGGTTCCCGATCTCGCGACCATCCGCGACCGTTGCAAGCCCGGCATCCGCAAAATCCTTTACGGAATCTTCTCGCTCGGTTGGCGCGGCGGCAATCGCCAATGGAGCCACTATGAAATGGCGTATCTCCTGTTAGCCGCGCTGTCCACTCCACTCGTTCTATCCGTTCACTCGGTCGTTTCGTTCGATTTCGCGACCTCGGTTGTTCCCGGCTGGCACACCACGATTTTCCCTCCTTACTTCGTCGCCGGTGCTATCTTCGGTGGTTTTGCGATGGTGCTCACGATCATGGTTCCCGCCCGTTTCATATACGGCTTGCAGGATTTGATCACCATGAAGCACATCGACAACATGGCGAAGATCATCCTGCTAACCGGCACGATCGTCGGCTACGCCTACCTGATGGAGCTGTTCGTCGCCTTCTACTCGGGTGCGATCTATGAAATGGACGCCTTCAAGTTCCGCATCGCCGGTCCTTACTGGTGGGCCTATGCGGCGATGATGAGCTGCAACGTCATTTCCCCGCAGATCTTCTGGTTCAAGGCCTGCCGCGAGAATTTGTGGGTCATCATGGTCGTCGCCATGTGCGTCAACGTCGGCATGTGGTTTGAGCGATTCGTCATCATCTGCACCACCCTCGCGCGAATGTGGCTGCCAGGTGACTGGAAAACCTATTCACCCAGCGGCGTGGAAATCATGACCTTCATCGGCACGATCGGCTTGTTCCTCGCGCTCTTCCTCATGTTCCTGCGCTTCCTCCCCTGCATCAACATCGCCGAAGTGAAATGGACCCTCCTGGAGTCCGATCCACACTTCGATGACATCCACGACCACCCGGACCACGGCGTCGTCGTCGAGGCAGCCTATCAAAAGGAACTGGTTCAGGGGAAAATCTGAAATCTCAAATCTCAAATCTCAAATTTAAAAAGTGAGCACCACCCGCAAGCGCGTTTATGGCTATCTCGCCGAGTTCAAGAGCGCATCCGCTCTTTACAAGGGCGCGGAGAAAATCCGCGACGCCGGATTCAGGAAATGGGATTGCTACTCTCCCTATCCAATTCACGGACTTGACGGCGCGATGGGCCTGAAACGCTCGATTCTGCCTTGGTTCGTATTCTTCGGCGGAATGACCGGCACCGCAACCGCCTTCGCCCTCGCTTATACCACCCAGGTCGTGATCTATCCGACCGTGGTGCAGTCGAAACCGGCAAATATTTTCACGGTCCCCGCGTTTTTCCCGATCATGTTCGAGCTGACGATTTTGTTCTCCGGCTTTACTGTTCTGTTCGGACTTCTCGCACTCATCCAGCTCCCGCGCCTCAACCACCCCTTGTTTGCAAGCCGCCAATTCCACCGGGCGACGGACGACGGGTTCTTCATCGCTATCGAAGCGCGTGACCCGAAATTCAGCCCGAACGGAACCCGCGACCTGCTCGCCGGCATCGGCGGGGCCAACATCGAACTCGTCGAAGAAGAAGACTGAAAAAGGATTTCAGATCTCAAATTTCAAATTTCAAATTCAAGATGCGTTACTTTTTTCTCGCCTACGCGCTCATCGCGTTGCTTGTCATCGGAATCTTCGGATTTCGTGGCCAGCACTTTTCCAAGCCGCCAATCCGGATTTTCCCGGACATGGACGAGCAGGACAAACTCCGCGCCCAGAAGCCCGATCCGTTCTTCGCAGACGGCCATGGCAGCCGTCTTCCGGTTGCTCAAACCCAGCCCCGTGGCTTCAATGAAACAGGGGCGCAATCCATCGGTGGAATTCCTGAATATGAATTCGGCGGTCAAACTGGCTATTACTACACCGGCCACGTCGGTGACTACTTCGGTTCAGGAATGCCCGATGAGTTAAAACTAACTGAAGAAAGTGCCTCAGCCCTGATTCATCGCGGCAAGGAACGTTTCGGGATTTATTGCGCGGTGTGTCATGGCAAGTCCGGCGACGGCCAAGGCATGACTAGCCAATATGGCGTGCCCGGCATCGCGAATTTCCATCTTGATACGTTCAAATCAGCATCCTATCCCGACGGACGCATTTTTGAAACCATCACCAACGGCAAGGGCATGATGGGAGCCTACGGCTACAACATTCCGGTCAATGACCGGTGGGCGATCATCGCCTACGTCCGCACCCTGCAGACCGCCAAAGAGGCATCCACCAAGGCCCAATAATTTTTTCTGAAATTCATCGAAATGGCCCACCACCACGTCACCTCCGCAGACATCGCGATCAACGGCGACCACCTCGACTCCTCGAAGGTTTCGAAAGTGAAAAGCATTGCCCTAGGCGTGGCCGCTATCGGCACCGTCGTCAGCTTATATCTTCTATTCCTCGCCCCTGAAAAAATCCAGGGGACGTATGCCTACTCTTGGTTATATGCCTTTTACTTATTCCTGACCCTCTCAATAGGCGGGGTCTTCTGGGTGCTACTTCACAACGTCTCAAACGCCAGTTGGGGAACCTCGGTGAGACGGGTCTTCGAGAACATCGGAGCGACCTTCCCTTGGATGTTCCTATTCTGTATTCCTCTTCTGACTCCGCATGTGCAGCATTATCTTTATGAATGGATGAATATCCACCGCGCAGCGCCGGGCGACGTAAAGGAATATCTTCATCACCACGATCATTTGCTCTATAACAAGTATTGGTTCATGAACCGGACGTTCTGGTATGGGCGGGTTGCATTTTATGCCATCGTCTTCAGCGGCGTCATCATTGGCTTGCGGAAACTCTCGACCGACCAAGACACCGATCCAAATCCGGGAACTTGGCGTCTGCTCAAGGCCCGCTATCATTCAAATTATCCACTCATCATTTTCGCGCTAACCATCACCTTCACAGGATTTGATTTCGCGATGGGCCTCGATTACACATGGTTCTCAACGATGTGGGGTGTCTATCTCTTCGCTGGTGCCGCGCTGAATTCCATGGCTGTAGGTGTGCTCGTTTGCACTTGGTTGAAAAGCAAGGGCCACCTCAAACACGTTGCAGGCCCGGAACAATTCCACGTCATGGGCAAACTGATGTTCGCCTTCACCGTCTTCTGGGCCTACATCACTTTCTCGCAATTCTTCCTGATCTGGTATGCGAACATCACTGAGGAAACCAAATACTTCCTGATCCGCAACACCGGCAACTGGAATACGGCGATGTATTTCCTCCTTTTCGGACACTTCGTGGTTCCCTTCGTTGTGCTGCTTCAAGCCTGGTTGAAGAGAAATCCCAAGCTGCTGTCGATCGTCGCGATCTACACCTTGTGTATGCACGCGTTGGATCACTACCTGATCATCATTCCGGAGCGCGGAATTTCCTTGGGCAAAATCAACCCAGAGGTCTTCGGCGATATCCAAGTTTCGATTCCCGGTGCCTTCTGGGGAGATATTTTTGCCTTCATCACCATCGGCGCGGCCTTCGTATTCTTCCTTCTCCGCGCTCTCGGCCAACATTCGCTCTATCCGAACCGTGATCCCCGCATTCTCGAATCCGCGAACGCCTCCAACTGATCTCCTTCCTTGCACATGGACCCTTCCCGCGACAATCCGATCATCCGCTTCACCACTTTTTTATGGGGTATGGGCACCTTTCTCATCTTCGCGCTGCTGCTCGCGGTGATCTGGTTTTTCAACCGTGCAGAGCCGACCACTGTGGAGGACGCTGCCGCGCAACCCCGCTATGCCACGAGGGCGAAAATTGACGCAGCAGAAGCAGCCAACATCTCACCCGAAGCCATCGAATCCGCCATGGTAGTCGTGAGTAAACAACTCGCGAGCTCCAAGCCGGTCGCCATCGAAACGCCCGCACAAATTGTTCCCGGCTCTGAGACTTCCAAGAAACTCGCAGCCGCACCTGCTGTGGATACCAAGGCGATTGATGCACCTGCCGCCGCCGATTCTCCTGTCGATCCTGCGGTGATGGCAACCGGCAAGGCCCAATTTATGTTATGCGCTGCCTGCCACGGCCAAAATGGCGAGGGTGGTCCAATTGCTCCACCCCTCGCCGGCTCCGAGTGGGTCGCCGGTCCGGTTTCTAATCTCGTCCGCATCCAACTGCGCGGCTTGCAAGGTCCGATCACGGTAAAAGGCAAAGAGTATAACATGCCCGGAGGTATGGCGGCTCTCGGCTTTCAGACCGACGAACAAATCGCGGGTGTCCTCACTTACGTTAGGAATAGCTTTGGCAATAAGGCCCCCGCAGTGAAAGCCGAACAGGTCACCCCGCTCCGGGGCGAGGTGGGTAAACCCCAAATCACTGCGGCGGAACTCACCAAACCTTGAACTCGATTTCTCTTCCTATCATCAATCCGATGTCTTCCGCTATCCCAACAAATCCAGAACAGGACGCCTTGCTTCGCGCGGGAATTGATCGCTCGCTGCGTCACCCGGTGATGTTTTTCATGACCAGCGGAGCCGCGTGGCTCGCGGTTTCCATCCTCCTTGGAATTGTTTCCTCGGCCAAGGTCCATAGTCCCGAGTTCATGGCAGGGTGTTCCTGGCTCACCTACGGCCGGGTTTTCCCAGCACATATCAACGCATTTATCTATGGTTGGGGATTCCAAGTCGCGTTTGCGGTGATCATCTGGATGACAGCACGGCTTTCACGCAAGGAATGCACGGCATCCGGACTTATCC
Organism: Akkermansiaceae bacterium; assembly: GCA_025362955.1. Lineage (GTDB taxonomy): Bacteria > Verrucomicrobiota > Verrucomicrobiia > Verrucomicrobiales > Akkermansiaceae > Luteolibacter. The sequence goes on along the minus strand of JANYFB010000200.1, from coordinate 11,826 downwards.
TAACTGCCGGTCACATTTGGAATCTGGGAGTATCTCTCGGACTCGTGGGAATCTTCGCGGGTTTCAGCACCGGGATGCCTTGGATGGAGTTTCCCTCATTCGTCTGGCCAGTGCTGCTGGTCAGTTATTTCGCCATCGTGATCTGGTCTTTCATTCAGTTCCGAGTGCGCCCGGAAGGCCATGTCTATATCTCACAGTGGTATATCCTTGGCGCGATGGTCTGGTTCCCATGGATCTTCATCACCGCAAATACCCTACTTCATTGCCTGCCGGGGCATCCTGTCATGGCTGCGGGTATTAATGCGTGGTATAAGTCCGCGTTGATTTTCCTGTTCTTCACTCCGGTCGCGCTTGGAACCGCCTATTACCTTGCTCCCAAAGTGACAGGTCGCCCTGTATTCAGTTACTCGTTGGCTAAACTCGGATTCTGGTCGCTTGCGATCATCGCTCCTTGGGCCGGCATGCAAAAGCTCGCAGGTGCGCCCATCCCTTATTTCCTGCCTTACCTCGGTGCTGCGGCGACTGTTCTGCTCTTCATCCCGATGATCGCCGCTGCGATCAACCTTCTCCGAACCATGCTCGCTTCCCCTGAGATTTTGTCCGGCAGTCCTTCGCTCCGGTTCACTGTCGCTGGTATTGGCGGATTAATCATTCTCGCTTTCTCTGCGGTGTTCCTCAACCTGCCCGATTCGACTTTGCCGCTTACTCAATTCTCAATGTCGAGTTATGGATTTGAAATCCTGGCGCTTTATGGATTCTTCAGTTTCGTCATGTTTGGCGCCGTCTATTTCATCGTGCCACGGGTGACGCGCCGCGAGTGGTTATCGAGGCGCTTGATCAAAATGCATTTTTTACTTTCAGTGTATGGTGTTATCGTGGTGGCCTTGGTCGCTCTCTACGGTGGGCTCGAACAAGGTAAAAGTCAGGAAGATTGGCAACAGCCATGGCAAGCCTCCGCCACGGCGTATCCCTATGCAGTGGCGACTACGATTGCCTGGTGTTTCATCCTCTTCTCGAATGTATTCTTTTTCCTCCACCTCACCCTGATGTGGTTACGTCTCGGACGGCGCAGCTCCCACCCGACTCTGCTTGCGGCATCCCATGGTCACGCAGTCAGCCCGCATGGCGAAGACGGTGACATCGACAATGCCGGTCCGGGTTACGTGAGTGCCCACTAAGGTGATTAATTCCATCATTCCAATTTCATGAGCCTCCGCACATTCATTCTCGGTCTATCCGCCAGTTTCGGCATCGCGTGGCTGGCGATCATCGTCGTGCCCTTTATAAAGATGCGCGACCTCGCCCCTGTTCAACTAACCGAAGCTGCCGATGGCACCACAGGCATTTTCTTCCCGAAGCGCTCGGGTCGGGTTGCTGACGGGGCGCAAATCTACGCAGAAAACGGTTGCTATCTGTGCCATACGCAAGTTGTTAGGCCAACTTATGCAGGGAATGACCTCTATCGCGCCGACTGGGGAGGTTTGAAAGCTGACCCGGATCGTGGCGACACCCGCCGTGAAACGAATGCCTACGATTTCTTCGGCGAGAAGTTCGCCCAGATCGGCGTTTCGCGGATGGGGCCGGATCTTTCCAATCTTGGCCGCCGCGTGGAGTCGATCTATGCCGTCGGAAAAGATCCTTCACAGTGGCTGTATGCCCACCTTTACAACCCGCGTCAAGAACCACAACGCTGGAAATCGACCTGCCCGTCGTTCCGCTTCTTGTTCACCGAGCGCAAGATCACCGGGAATTCCTCGGATGACGCTCTGCCTTTCGGAAGGCATGGCAACAAGGAATTGATCCCCGACTCCGATGCCAAAGCCTTGGTATCTTATCTGCTCTCGCTCAAAAAGGACCAGCCCGTCCCTGCTTCCATGAATTTCGGACCGCCGAAAAAGAAGGGCTGATCCCTTGAATGAACCGACTCCCTACTTAATTTCATCCATGTCCCTGACTAACCAAAAGCCGGATCTTGAGGACTCGATCAACGTGACCGAGGCCCACGGGCGCGTGGTCCGTGAAGCTGCCGCTTGCGCCCGTGAGAATCGCATCGTTGACAACGGCATCGGGCATATTTCCCTCTGGTCACTCGTGGTCTGTGGAATCGTGGCGTTTATCGCGGGTGGAGTTTATTTCGGATCGGGAGCGGAGTTGTTCGCCTATAATACAAGTTTCCGCCCCGGCTATGTCCGCAAGCCCCCGGGCGGTGCGGAAGATTCCGGACCGGTGCCGAAGGAAGCGCTTGCCGCCTACATGGCGAAAGGCTCGAAAATTTATTCTGCGAAATGTAATGGTTGTCACGGTGCCGATGCGAAAGGTAACGGCTCCACCTTTCCCGCTTTGGCTGGCGGGATTTGGCCTAATGGAGAAACCGAGCGTTTCGCGATGATCATTCTCAACGGTCTCGAAGGTCCGGTAGATGACGGTAAAACATACGGAATCATGCCTCCTCAGGGCATCGGGATGGCTCCCGAAGATCTCGCAGGTATCATGACCTATGTGCGTAACAACTTTGGCAACACCAAGGGCGATGTGGTCACCACGGAAATGGCGAAAGCCGCCATCGAAATGTCCGCTGCCCGCAAAAACGCAGGCAAGTCCGTCACCGGCGCGGAACTCACCGCAGATCACATGAAGAACCTGCCGGGCGAAAAAATGGATCCGAAAATGATGCTCGATCCCATCACCCTCGCACCGGCGAAAGCTCCCTGATTCAACCTTCCCATTTTCACCACCCTATACTTTTCATCAATTCAAAGCTGTAAAATGAATCACAGGTTCCAAGTGATTTATCTCCTCAGTTTTTGATATACCCACGCCGCACGACGGAATTATGAGCTCTCACGCCACTTCAGATACCGGGCACGATGCCCACCACGAGGAACACCATTACAATCCCGGGTTTCTCCGGAAATGGGTATTCTCCACCGACCATAAAATGATCGGTCTCCAGTATGGATTCACGGCCATGTGTTTCTTGGCATTCGGATTCTATCTGATGATGGTGATGCGCTGGAGTATCGCCTATCCCCATGAGCCGCTGCCGGGGTGGATGAACTGGATTTTTACCGATGGCTGGAAGGCCCGTTGGTTACAGGATGGCAAGGTAACAGGGGAGACCTATAATATGTTCGGTGCCATGCATGGAACAATTATGGTTTTCCTCGGAATTGTGCCACTGGGTTTCGGCGCGTTTGGAAACTATGTCACTCCGCTGCAAATCGGTGCGCCCGATATGGCATTTCCCCGCCTTAATATGGCAAGTTACTGGGTCTATCTTGTGGGTGGTCTGATCATGGTTTCTTCTTTTTTCATGGAGTCCGGTTCGGCCAAGTCAGGCTGGACGAACTACTCGCCGCTCGCGGGATTTGCCGATGGACAAATTGTGAATCAATGGCTGGCGGGACAAACTCAATGGTTGCTCGGGCTAGTCTGCCTGATCACATCATCCCTCCTCGGGTCCGTTAATTTCGTGACTACCATCATCAATCTTCGGGTCCGGGGAATGACCTGGATGCGGATGCCGTTTTTTGTATGGTCCATGTTGGTGACCGGCTTCCTTCTCCTCCTCGCTTTCCCGCCTTTGGAAGCCGCAGGCATCATGCAATTAATGGATCGCGTGGGGCACTCGTCCTTCTTCATGCCTTCCGGGCTATTCACCAAAAGCGAGGGTCTGGCAAATCTATCAGGTGGTGGTTCGCCTCTCCTCTTCCAACACTTGTTCTGGTTCCTCGGGCACCCGGAAGTTTATGTGTTGCTGCTTCCCGCCTTCGCCTGTGTCGCCGAGATCATTCCGGTCAACACCCGCAAGCCGCTTTGGGGTTACAAGTCGATGGTTTATTCCGTATTGGTTCTGGGTTTCCTCTCCTTCGTCGTATGGGCCCACCACATGTATATGACAGGCATGGGCGCGGCGGTTTCCACCTTTTTCCAAACAACAACGGTGCTTATTTCTGTGCCTTCGGTGGTCATTATCACCGCGATGCTTATTTCACTATGGGGTGGCTCAATCCGTTTCACTCCGCCAATGATGTGGGCTTGCGCGTTTATCCCGATGTTTGGAATCGGAGGTCTCACCGGACTGCCGCTGGCATTCAACCTCGCCGATCTTCACTTGCATGATACCTATTATGTGATCGGTCACTTCCACTATGTTGTGGCACCGGGTATTCTTTTCGGCTTCTTCGCCGGAGTGCTTCATTGGTATCCGAAAATTACGGGCCGCTTCATGAGCAGAACACTCAACCACTTGCATTTCTGGCCCAGCTTGATTTGCATGAATATCATTTTCTTCCCGATGCTAGTCCAAGGGATGGCCGGCTTCCATCGCCGCTGGTATAATGGAGGTGATGCTTATCTCGCGCAGGCTGCGGACAGCGTGAACATCTTTGGAAAAACCGTCGTCCAGCACATCGATATGAACATCATGATGTCGTACGGAGCATGGATCATGGCATTTTTCCAAATCTTCTTTGTTATCAATCTCTTCACCTCGTGGAAATTCGGCAGAAAAGTCACCAGTGATAATCCATGGGATGGCACTACGCTCGAATGGGCGACACCGACGCCTCCAGGCCATGGCAATTTCCTTAAAGAGCCCGTCACCTATCGCGGTCCTTACGAATACAGCCGTCCGGATTGTGAAGCGGATTTCCTTCCCCAGTGGGCCGAGCCGAAACACCTCGACACAGCGGAGAAGCCGGTTGCGAAGCACTAAGTCATTATTTCCTAACCGCAACACCGCAGTCCATCTCCTTACACGCTTTCCCTTTCTCACATGGAAATTCCCTACGTCGTCACTCCTCGAAAGGACACCGGCCTCTTCAATGCGAAGATCGCGATCTGGTTGTTCCTCGCTTCCGAAGTCATGCTCTTCGGCGGTTTCTTCTCAGCTTATGTATTCCTCCGCCTTGGGGCGGACTATCCATGGCCCGAGCGGACGCTTCCAGTGCTGCCGGGTTTGATTAACACCTTCGTCCTCATCGGTTCTTCAGTAACCGTGGTCTTCGCATGGGCATCGCTGAAAATGCGCCAATGGCGGAAGTTTCAGATTTTCATGGGCATCACGGTTTTCTGCGCCTTGATCTTCATGGTCCTCAAGGGTGTCGAGTATAACGTCAAGTTCCATCACCAGGCCGTTAGACTGAAGGACTACACAATCATGGAAGGGCACTTGGGTGTCGAAAAGGAAGGAGAGACTCCCGTACTCGACCATCATGGAAAACAGATTGAGGAAAACTTGATCTATGTGGAGACCTCCAAGCTGACCTATAACACCGTCCGTTTCCATAAGCCATGGGTGGAAGAACTCCTTACTCAAGCCGAACATGAAAAATCAAAAATCATCCTCGCGGCGGATGTCACTGCGATCACCAAGGAAAAGGAACCCGCTGAAGTCATTGCCAAAGCCGGTGAGCCTCTATCAATAGAACTCCTCAATAAAATTCAGAAAGCGCATCTCGCAGCGCGTGCTCACAACGGTGCCGACCGCACCGCAGCCTTGGAGCAGGAATGGGTCAAAGCCCATGCAGCCTTCCCGGACAAACGCGATTGGCAAATCGCTTCGGGCGTGAACATCGACATGAAGGCACTGACCCCGAAGTTGCTAGATGAGATTTCCACGGTCGCCTTCAGCGTCGAGCCTGCCACCCGTTTCGATTTCCACCCGCGCGACATCAAGCAAGCCGATGGCCAATCCCGCCTTCGCGACGACACCGTGGTCGATGGTAAATTGTTAGACAGCCCCATGGGCTTCCACCACATTGATGCGATCGACTTCCAATACCTCGTCATGAAAGCAGCGGCGAAAGGGATCAGTCCCGAGGTCGCCATCGAGAATTCATGGCTGATAAAAAACAGCCCATTTGCGAGGGAAGCGTGGGAATGGCATCAGGGCGAAATCGTAAAATTGAAAGCGGACTTGCTCAAGCGCTATGGCGTTGACAAGGAGGGCAATCCCAAACGCTTTCCGACTCACAAGGAATTGTATCGGATCGGCTGGAAGGATTTTGCGAAGAAAGCTGAAGATGGTGGTCACGCCAAACTTTCATCGGCTGACTCATTTAAAGAAGAATTTTTAGGGCCTAACTATGATGCGCGTGGGGATGAAACATTCCCTGAGTTTTCTATTCCACGCGAGCAGGTCGCCTTTGCCGCCAAATTCACTCCCGCATGGAACACCTACTATGCCATCTACTTTACCATCACCGGTCTCCACGGCCTGCACGTTATCGGTGGTGCGTTGGTGCTTTCCTATTACCTATTCTTCGGTCGGAAAATGTATCTGACGAATCCCGAGTGGCTTGCCAACCGCGTCGAAATCGGCGGCTTGTTTTGGCACTTTGTGGATCTTGTCTGGATTTTCGTTTTCCCGATCCTGTATTTGATGTAAATTTCACACCTGAACTCATAAATTCAAAATCACATGGCTGATACCCCAGAAGCGATTAAGAAATCTATCCGCACTTACTTGTTTGTCGGTGGGATACTTTTCTTGGGAACCATTACCACCGTCCTTGTTGCCACGGTCCCGTGGCTCGATGTCGGAGCGCATGGCTTCGATAAATGGGATTGTGTCCTCGGCCTAACCATCGCCACGATCAAGGCGGGTTTGGTTGCTTTTGTGTTCATGCACCTTAATCACGAGAAGAAAGCCGTTTACTGGCTCTTTGCTTCGGGGCTTTGCATGGTATGCAGTCTTGCGGGTCTCACCGCCTTGGCCTTGGGAGATCCGATTTTTGACTCTCTTTTTTACTCGGGCCACTAATTCCCACACACCCTTCCCATGTCTCTCAAAGGATTCCATATCGTCTTCGTGACAGTCAGCACTCTACTCTGCGTGTTTCTGGCATTATGGTCCTTCGTGCTGGCACTGGAGAAATCCGGGATGGTGACAGCTCTTGGAATCGTCGGTGTCGTGGGTGCACTTTTGCTGCCGGTCTATGGCATCTATTTCTACCGCAAGATCACACGGAATCACATTTGATCGACAGTTTCCCCGAACCACTTATCACCATGAATCTATTACCTCTTATCTTCGCTTGTGGCACCTGCCGCGCCACCATGATTGACGGTGGTGGAGATGCAGCGGGCTGGTCGATCTTCTTTTTGCTGGGAGTGGTTCTAGCCATGCTCGGCGGAATCGGCTTTTTCATGTTCCGCCTCGCCCGCCGGGAAAAGGAAAGTCTCGATCCCACTCTGTCAGACGATTACGTCCCAAGCGAGCGCACTCAGTGAATCCTTCGTTTCAAATATCGCATTCAAGATTTAGTATTTCACCACCATGAGTCCTTCCAAGTTTCTAGGCATTCCGGAAAACTTTTCCGCACACGGCGGACAGGTTGATCACATGATTGATGTTGTCCACTGGTTCATGATCGCGCTGTTCGTGGGATGGACCCTGTTTTTCTTCTATTGCATCTTCCGGTTCTGGCACAAAAATCATCCGAAAGCCTCCTACGAAGGGGTGAAAAGCCACCTCTCTAGCCACTTGGAAGTCGGTGTCATGATTGTCGAAGCCGTCCTGCTTCTCGGTTTCGCATTCCCTCTTTGGGCCGAGCGTGTTGATAGTTGGAAAAGTGTCCAAAACCTCGATCCGAACCGTGTCCGCGTCGTCGGATGGCAGTTCGGTTGGACTTATCACTACCCCGGTGCCGACAACAAATTCGGTCGGCGCGATCCCAATCTTATTTCCGGAACCAATGAACTCGGCATTGATTACACCGATCCGAATGCCTTGGACGACTTCACCAGCCCGATTCTCAAACTCCCTGTCAACCAAGCAGCCGTTCTCAACATCGGCACCAAGGACGTGATCCATAACTTCTGCCTGGTGCCTATGCGAATCCAGCAGGATGCGATTCCCGGACGCGAAATCCCAATGTGGTTCACTCCGATCAAGACTCTGGAAACCTATGTCGTCTGCGCCCAGCTCTGCGGTGAAGGCCACGGCAACATGGTGGGTTCCATGGAAGTGATACCCAAGGCAGAGTATGACACTTGGTTCAAGGGGCAGACGGACGGTGCGCTCAAGCGCAACACCCCGAAGCCAGCGGCTCCCCCGACCGCGCAGAACTAGCAGCGTGCCGTGGCTGACATTCCCGAAATCGACCGCGAGGATTTCCGCAATCTTCTCCTCGAAATCGGGAAAACGAGAATTCCATTCGGGAAATTCGGCATCAAGGCGTATCCCCCTGCCGGAGTTCCGATCATGGATTTACCTGAGGAATACCTCTGCTGGTTTTTCGAACGCGGATTTCCCAAGGGCCGACTTGGCGAGTTAATGGCTCAAGTCCGCGAGATTAAAGCCGTAGGGATGGACTCGGTATTTGATCCGATCCGCAAGGCGAATGGAGGTCGCTTCCGCCTCCTGCCGACGCGGAGCAAGACTTTTGATTTCGAGTGAAGCCTTATGGCAGGTTCGTGGCACCCATCAGGAAGCGATCACATTCCCGGGCGGCACCGCGGCCTTCGTTGATGGCCCAGACGACAAGGGATTGGCCGCGGCGGACATCGCCCGCAGCGAATACTCCGGGGACGTTGGTCGTGAAAGTTCCGTGTTCGGCCTTTATGTTAGAGCGGGCATCAGTATCGAGGGCGAATTTCTCGATGACTTCGGTTTCCGGGCCGGTGAAGCCCATGGCAAGCAGGGCGAGTTGGCAGGGGATCACGCGGAGAGTGCCTTCGACATCCTTCGGGACGAAACGGCCTTGCTCGTCCTTGGCCCACTCGATCTCAACGATTTCCAAGCCCGTTAGATTTCCTGTGGCGTCTTTGATAAAGCGCTTGGTTTGGACGAGGTAGTGGCGTGGATCGCGGCCTTGGAGGGCTGCGGCTTCTTCCTGGCCATAATCCATTTTGTAAACTTTGGGCCACTCGGGCCATGGGTTGTTAGCCGCGCGTTTTTCGGGCGGTTGCGGCATGATTTCCAATTGGATGACGCTCTTGCAGCCATGTCGGAGGCTGGTGCCCACGCAGTCGGTGCCGGTATCGCCACCGCCGATGACGACAACGTCCTTGCCCGTAGCGTTGAGCGCGGGGTTGCTGCCGTCGAACCGGTGGTCGAGCTGATAGCGGGTATTGAGTGTTAGGAATTCCATTGCCATGTAAACGCCAGCGGCATCGCGGTTTTCGATAGGCAGATCGCGTCCGGCGGTGGCACCGCAGCAGAGGACCACGGAGTCGAAATCTTTTCTCAAACGCTCGGCAGTCCACTCGCTGTCCTTGCCGATGAAGATGCAGGTTTTAAAAACGATACCTTCTTCGGCCATCAGATTGACGCGGCGTTGGACGACGAGTTCCTTGTCGAGCTTCATGTTAGGAATGCCATACATGAGCAGGCCGCCGATGCGGTCCTCGCGCTCGAAAACAGTGACACTGTGGCCGGCTTGATTGAGTTGGTCCGCGCAGGCAAGACCCGCCGGACCTGAGCCGACGATAGCGACTTTTTTGCCGGTGCGGATTTCCGGGATTCTCGGGGTGACCCAGCCTTCTTCCCAACCCCGGTCAATGATGGCGCACTCGTTATTTTTAATCGTGACGGCTGGCTCAATGACACTGAGCACGCAGGAACCTTCACACGGCGCGGGGCAGACGCGACCGGTGAACTCGGGGAAATTGTTAGTTTTGTGAAGTCGTTGCAGTGCTTCCTTCCATCGGCCCCGGAAAATGAGGTCGTTCCACTCGGGAATCAGATTATTTACCGGGCAACCGCTGGCCATGCCGGAAACCATGTGGCCAGTGTGACAGAAAGGTGTGCCGCAATCCATGCAACGCGAGCCTTGGGCACGTTGGGTTTTTTCGTCCGAGTGAATCTTGAATTCGCGCCAGTTTTTGATGCGCTCGAGTGGTGCGGTTTCGGAATCGGTGACCCGCTCCACTTCCATGAATCCTGTTGGCTTGCCCATGTTGATTTGAGATCTGAAATTTGAGATTTGAAATGACGATGGTCAGTTACCTCCGACGCGGGCGAGATCCTTGAGGTTTTCCTCGAAGGCGGCCATGGCGGCTTCGTCGCCGGTAAGGCCCTGGTCTTCGACCTTTTTGAAGGCTTCTAACATCCGCTCGTAGTCGCGAGGCAGGATCTTGAAAAACTTCGGCAGCTCGGCATCCCAGTTTTCCAGCAGGAATTTCCCGCGTGGAGAGTCGGTGTATTCGACGTGCTTCTCGATGGTGGATTTGACGAGGCTGATGTCTTTGTCCGTGCACTCGATGAGGCGATAGAGATTCACCATTTCCTTGTTGAGGCGTTTTTCAAACAGTCCGTCGATGTCATAAACATAGGCGACGCCGCCGGACATGCCTGCCGCGAAGTTGCGACCGGTTTCGCCTAACACGAGCACCTGGCCACCGGTCATGTATTCGCAAGCATGGTCGCCGACTCCTTCGACGACGGCGGATGCTCCCGAGTTGCGGACGCAGAATCGTTCACCGGCAATGCCGTTGAAATAGGCTTCACCGCTGGTCGCACCGTACAGGGCGACGTTGCCAATGATGATGTTATCCTCGGGCTTGAAGCGGGCGTTTTTGGGCGGATAGATGATGATCTTGGCACCTGATAGACCTTTTCCGACATAGTCGTTCGCGTCTCCCTCGAGCCGGAACGTCATGCCAGGCGGCGTGAAAGCGCCGAGCGACTGACCGGCGCTGCCGATGAACTTGAGGTCGATGGTATCCTCGGGAAGTCCCTTGCCGCCGTATTTACGGGAAATTTCGCTGCCGGTGATAGTGCCCACGACGCGGTTCACATTGATGATCGGCAACTCGGCGCGGACCTTCTCGCCACGCTCAATGGCGGGTTTGCAAAGCGTGAGCAGGTGCGTGTTGTCGAGCGCGTGCTTGAGGCCGTGGTCCTGCTGGACGGTGTTGTAAGAACCCACGCTGTCGCCGACATCAGGCTTGTGGAAAATACTCGTTAGATCGACGCCCTTGGCTTTCCAGTGCTCGGTTGCTTCGTTGGTATCGAGGCATTCCACGCGACCAACCATTTCATTGATCGTGCGGAAACCCAGCTCCGCCATGATTTCGCGGAGTTCCATGGCGATGAAAGTCATGAAATTCACGACATGCTCCGGCTTGCCCTCAAAATTTTTGCGAAGCTCCGGGTCTTGCGTGGCGATGCCGACCGGGCAGGTGTTTTTCTGACAGACCCGCATCATCAGGCAGCCGACGGTGACGAGTGGCGCGGTGGCGAATCCGAATTCCTCAGCACCTAACAAAGTGGCGATGGCGACATCGCGGCCGGTCTTGAGCTGGCCATCGGTCTCTAACACCACACGGCTACGGAGATCGTTGAGCAGAAGGATCTGGTTCGTTTCTGCTAGCCCGAGTTCCCATGGGGCACCGGCGTTGAAGATGGAGGACGATGGCGAAGCACCCGTGCCGCCGTCGTGACCGGCGATGAGGATGACATCGGCGTGGGCCTTGGCGACTCCGGCGGCGATGGTGCCGACGCCGACCTCTGCCACGAGCTTCACGTTGATGCGGGCGCGCGGATTCGAGTTTTTCAAATCGTGGATGAGTTCGGATAGATCCTCGATTGAGTAAATATCATGGTGCGGGGGAGGGGAGACAAGACCGACACCGGGAGTGGAGTAGCGCACCTTCGCGATCCACGGATAGACCTTCGAGCCGGGAAGTTCGCCGCCTTCACCGGGCTTGGCACCTTGGGAAATCTTGATCTGAATTTCATCCGCATTGACGAGGTATTCGCCCGTGACGCCGAAGCGCCCGGAGGCGACCTGTTTGATGGCGGAGCGTTTGCTATCGCCATTTTCCATTGTTACGAAGCGCTCGGGATCTTCGCCACCTTCGCCGGTGTTCGACTTG
>JANYFB010000151.1 GCA_025362955.1 Akkermansiaceae bacterium | reverse complement strand
TAGGCATTGCTCGACGAGCACGCGTCCCGGACCAAAGCGGCGTTGGGTGAAAACTTCATCGAGGAAATCCATCGCGGATTTTTCATCTGGGCAAACGGCCACACCTTTTCCCGCAGCGAGGCCGTCGAATTTGAGCACAGTGGGATAATCCCCAGCGATTGCGGTGACCGCTTCTCGCAGACTATCAGTCGCGATGGCGCTGGCCGTTGGAATGGAATTTCTCACAAGGAATTCTTTGGCAAACTCCTTGCTGGCCTCGAGTTGAGCCGATTCCTTCGGTGGTCCCCAGCACGGAATATGGTTTTGCTCGCAAAGGTTGGCAAGCCCCTCGCCTTTCACGAGATAGCTTTCCTCTCCCGCCACGCAGAGGTCGATTCCGTTAGTTTTCATCCAAGCGATTAGCGACTCCAAGCCATCGGCATTCACCGGTTTCGCGAGGTGGAAGATCGCATCGCTGCCCGGAAAGCAAAACAACTCGGGATTTCCCGGGGATTCCGCCAATGCCTTTACCAGAGCGTGTTCGCGCCCACCTTTGCCAACGACCAAAATTCTCATCCGCAGGGGTTTTCGCGGAATCCGGCGGCGGACTCAACCCTCAATCGCGGCGTCTGGTAGCGAATCCTCATTTGTAAGAAATCTAGCGATCATCCGGTAACGTGAATTTCATGGGAATGTATCCCGACCCCCCAAAACCGATGAAACCATTCGCTCCACTTTACCTAGCAGGCGCCTTGACTCTATTTCTTGCTACGCATTCCCCTGCCGAAGATGCTCCCAAAGGAGCACTTGAAAAAATCACCGCCGCGCTTCCCGACAAGCCCTACGCCAAGCCGCAGAAGGAGCGCAAGATCTTGGTATTTTCGAAAACGAACGGCTTTCATCATGCTTCCATCGCCACTGGAAAAGTCGCCCTTGAGGAAATGGGGAAAAAAACCGGTGCCTTCCAAGTCGTAATCAGCGATGACCTTGCGAATTTCGAGACCGACGCGCTGAAAAATTTCGACGCCATTTGTTTCCTCAGCACTACCGGGAACGCATTCTCGCCTAAAAAGGATGAGTTGGCCACTATGTCCGAGGAAGACAAGAAAACCGCCGCCGAGCGTGACGCACGCCTCAAAACTAACGTGATGAGCTTTGTTAAATCCGGCCACGGATTCATCGGCATCCACGCGGCCACAGATTCATTTTACGAATGGGCGGAATATGGAAAAATGATCAACGGCTACTTCGCCGGCCATCCATGGGGATCGAGCGTGCCCGTCAGCATTAAGGTGGAGCCGGGCCAAGAAAAACACCCGTTAGTCGCGATGCTCAATGGCGAGAATCTCGAATTCCCGGAAGAGATCTATCAGTTCAAGGAACCCTACGACTCCAAGGCTGTTCACATGCTTCTCCGGTTAGATACTACCAAAACGGACATGACTCGTCCGGGTATCAAGCGCACCGACGGCGACTTCGGAATCTCATGGGCAAGGCATTGGGAAAAAGGCCGGGTTTTTTACAGCTCGCTGGGTCATAACAACGAGATTTATTGGAATCCGAAAGTGCTGGGCCATTTCCTCGCGGGCATCCAATGGGCTTTAGGCGATTATGACGTCGAGGTGAAGGACGGGAAATGACAGGCTTGAGCTTGCACATGGAGCGGCACGCGGCATTCTTTCGGTGTGGCGTAAAAGCGCTTGAACTGAAACATGGCCATACCGAAAATCACTGCTTACGCGTTCCTCGGGCTTGCACTGGGTCTGGGTTCTTGTGCCGCGCCTAAGGCGATTGTCATCGCGGCGGCTCCAACCGCAAAAAAGGAAGAAAAGAAAGCGCCGGAACCCATCGTTTCCGGTCCTTTGGTTCCGGGTCTGCCTAACGACGGGATTCGAATGCCCGACATGCTCGCGATGCCAAACGAAGGCGAATTCCGGGCCACGAACCCCACCTCGCCAAAAACGAGTGGGGAATCGGGTGCAGTGACAGTCCGTCCGCCGACCGATCCTCCTTCGCGGGTGAAGCCGAAGGTGGATCAGGAGTAAACGGTTCCGTTTCCCGTGGCTAGGACCCGGAAACGGTCACCTTACTCGCCAAGGCCAAAGCGCATGAAGCGGGTGACGGTCAGCGTATCGCCGAGTTCCTTACCTTTCGCTTCGAGAAGCTTGGCGATGGTAATGTCCGGGTCTTTCACGAATCCTTGCTCCAGGAAGCAACTCTCTGCAAAGAACTTGGCAACCTGGCCCTTGAGGATATTCTCGATGATGTTTTCGGGCTTGCCGCTGTCTGCGAGGCGGGCGCGGAAAATTTCGCGTTCGGCATCCACAATCTCAACAGGGATGTCTTCGCGGGAAAGTCCCTTGGGCGCGGAAGCGGCGATGTGAAGGGTGAGATCCTTGATGAGCTCCTTAAAGGTGTCGGTTCCGGCGGTTTCCGGTTTGGTGGTGCCGACTTCGATGAGCACGCCAACTTTTCCGCCGAGGTGAATGTAGGAGGCGACGACACCGCCCGATGCCGCGTCGTAGCGGACGTACTTGCGGAACTGCAGGTTTTCGCCGACTTCACCGACCTTCGCTTTGATGGTGTCTTCGATGGTTTGTCCGTCGTGTTGATGGGCAAGGGCCGCATCGTGATCGGCAGCATTGGATGTAGCCAATGCGTCGGCGATGTCCCCGACGAAGGCCTGGAAACTTTCGTTTTTTGAAACGAAGTCGGTTTCGCAGTTCACTTCCAGCAGGAGGCCGGAAGTGGCACCCGCGTTAATGCGGGCTGTAATAACGCCTTCGTTGGCGGCGCGGTCGCTCATTTTAGCGGACTTCATGATGCCTCGCTCGCGGAGGAGCTTGATGGAGGCTTCGAGGTCACCGTTGGTTTCGGTGAGGACCTTTTTACAGTCCATCATGGGGGCGCTGGTTTTGTCGCGGAGTTCTTTGACGATTGAGGCGGTGATCATAGGAAAATTGTGGTGAGTAGTTGAGAGAGAAAACGGGCGGCCCGTCGCAAGACAGGACGCCCGTGTGACAAATGGATTAGTTCTTGCGGGCGGCGACCATGGCATCGACCAGATTCTGGAGGATGATGCGGATCGAGCGAATGGCGTCGTCGTTGCCGGGAATCGGGAATTGGACGAGCGCCGGGTCGGCATTGGTATCGACGATGGCAATGATCGGGATACTCAAGCGGCGGGCTTCAGCAACGGCGATGGTTTCGCGGGCGGAATCGACGATCACTACGGCGTCAGGCTTCTTGTCCATGTCGCGCACGCCGCGGAGGTTGCGGAGGAGCTTTTCCCGCTCGCGACCGAGGGCGGCGAGTTCCTTCTTGGACATGGCCTTGAATTCAGGCTGCTTTTCGATGTTTTCGAGGTATTTCAGACGCTCGGCCAACACTACGTCAACCACCGCTGGCTCGGTGGGATGCTGACCAACAGCCTCACCGTTCGCAAGTCGGTCGAG
>JANYFB010000135.1 GCA_025362955.1 Akkermansiaceae bacterium | reverse complement strand
TTTAGAAGAAACCGTAGAGTTTTCGACCGTGTTCCATGCACATTTCCTCCCTTGCCCAATGATTTTGATCTCAACTCTCTTTCATCTGCGTGAATTTGCGTCCATCTGTGGTTGAATATTCCCTAGCTTGATCGCCGTGCGCCCCACAAGCAGGTTTAACAGCCGACTGGTGAAGGACGCTGGAATCTGCAAGTGAAACCGTGGTCTATAGAGTGGTCAAGGGTTGCCATGACAGCAGACCCATGCAGACTTGGCAGGTGGCGAGTTACGACGATCAGAAACGCATGATGAACCTGTCGCTCGCGGCGGCCGTCCTGCTCCTGGGCGCGAAGGTCACCGCTGCTGTGATTACACAATCCTCAGCCGTTTATTCGGACGCAGCAGAATCGGTCGTTCACCTCCTCGCCGTCGGATTCGCCGCTTGGGCTTTGCGGATGGCAAACAAACCTGCGGACGAGACCCATCACTTCGGCCATGACAAAGTGGCATTCCTCTCAGCCGGATTTGAAGGCGCGATGATATCCGCCGCTGCCGTCTTGATCCTATACGAAGCGGTGCGGCAGGTAGTTTTCGGTGTCTCCATTTCCCACATCGCCTTTGGGGCCTCCATCACCGCCGCCGCCGCCATGATCAATCTCATTCTCGGCCTCTGCCTCATTAATATCGGGAAAAAAAGCGGTTCACCGTTGTTGCGTGCCAATGGGATCCACGTCCTCACCGATGTCTGGTCGAGTGTCGCCGTTCTCGTCGCCCTCGCCCTAATCTACAAAACCAAGTGGGTTTGGTGGGACCCCATCGCTGCCGTCATCGCCGCGCTCAACATTCTTCGCGTCGGTTTCAAGCTCATCCGAGAAAGCCTGGGTGGCCTGCTCGACGAGGCCGATCCGAAGGTGGAACGCGAAATCCGCCACCTGCTAGACCGCGAGGTGAAACAACGCGGACTCTCCTATCACAATTTCCGTCACCGCCATTCCGGAAGAACCCATTGGGTCGAGTTCCACCTGGTCCTCGACGATGCCCTCACCGTTGGCCAAGCCCATGAAGCCGCGACGGAAATCGAGGCCAGCGTCGCAGAACTTCTGCACCCGGATGGCCGCGTCATTTCCCATCTCGAACCGAAATCCGCCGAGAACCATGCCGAGCGTTGGGAAGAACGGTGAGTCGAAATCGGCGTTGCGGTCGATCCTTTTATGGCGAAGGAACCTGGACGAACGAGACATTAATGTCTCCTAACGGGCGGGAGATGTGGCTTGCCAATCGGCGATGGGCGGGATTGTTTCTTGTCTAGTCCGATGAGTTCTTCCGAAACGATTGTCTGCAAGCCAACGCCTTGGTTTCTTCTCCGCGCCCTAGTGATGGTGTTAATGTTTGGCGTGTTCGCGGTGCTTTTTTATCGTGATGGCTCGACAGGTTATCGGAAAAAGAATGAGATTTTCTATCTGAACAAGACCTTCCAAATCGCGAATGGGAAGTTTTCCGAAATGAATGCGAGCGGGACCCTCACCGCGACGGAGTGGGAAAAGTTTGCTGCGACCCAATCCGTGGCATTTCCGGATGACCGCTCGGTTTTACCTGCTTCTATCAGCTTGCCCCTGCCTTGGCCTGCGATCCTTCATGACTACGACCGGATGAAGCCCTTACAGTGGAATATCCTATGGCGCGAATATACCAAGGAGAGCGGGCTGGACGCCGCACCGCCAGAAGAACCCTATCTGGCACAACGAATCAGGGAGCAGTGGATTGTTTTCGGCATTTGCACCCTGCTAGCGCTGATCGCTGCGTTTTTCCTAATACGGACAGTAAAACGTTCGATTTCCGCAGACAAAACCGGGATTACAACGCAAACCGGTAAGCAAATCCCGTATAAAAATTTGAAAACGCTCGACCTGCGGAAATGGGAGACGAAGGGATTGGCATTCATCGACTACGAAGACGGAGCGGGAAAGGGGAAAATCCGCATCGACGGGCTTACCTACGGCGGTTTCAAGAAAGAAAACGACGAGCCTGCGGAGCGCTTGATGCGGCAGATTCGCTCCTGTTTTTCCGGGGAAATCATCGAATATACGACCGTCATCTCCGGCAATTCCAGCGATGGTGAAACGAACCCGGGCTGATTGATTTCTCCCCCTGCGCGCTTTTCCTCAGCTTGAATCGTTTTCGAGGTTGCCAAGACGGGGCTGCAAGCGATAACCACGTCCAACGCCAACATTCAAACAACAGCAACTCATGTCAGATAAAAGTATCGAAGCCCGTGTAAAGGACATCATCGTGGACCAACTTGGCGTCAACGCTGATCAAGTCACCACCGAAGCCAAATTCGTCGAAGACCTCGGAGCCGACTCGCTCGACACCGTGGAACTGGTGATGGCGTTCGAAGAAGAATTCGACATCGAAGTGCCGGACGAGGAAGCTGAGAAGCTCCAAGCCGTCGGTGACGTGGTCGCCTATATCACCAGCCAACAGGCCTGATTCCCTTAGGTGAACGCTTTGTAAAGGGCGGATTCCTTGTTAGGTGTCCGCCCTTTTCTTTGCATTCCCGCAGAATCGTGTGATTCTCCCGTGCTCATGCACTCACCCGACGACATCCATTATGCGCTGGAGACGACCAAAGTTCTCCGCGAGCCGGACCGTCGGATCGATACTTTCGGCGAAACGCGCTTCGAGTTTCAGTTAATCAGCGAGCTGATGGATCGGACGGGAGAAGTCAGAATCCGCACCGGTGAGGTGGAAGCGATGCGTC
The DNA here is from genome assembly GCA_025362955.1 of Akkermansiaceae bacterium. Classification (GTDB taxonomy): domain Bacteria; phylum Verrucomicrobiota; class Verrucomicrobiia; order Verrucomicrobiales; family Akkermansiaceae; genus Luteolibacter. The sequence continues at coordinate 11,703 of JANYFB010000135.1, read as the reverse complement.
CGCGCATTTTGCGTCCCTCCGCCTATCAGGAAGTCGAGTTGGACGGGTTTGATTCTTCCGCCCGTGCTCGTTTCGACAGGCTGGTGGAGAAACTACAATCCGAAGGCAAGGACCTGGCGTTTCTTCAGTATGGATTCAAATTCAAACGTGGCCAGGTGCATGAAGAAATCATTCACGATACCTTGGACGCCGTTCGCGAACGGGTTCTGGAAGACGTCCGCCGCACTGGTAATCCGTCCCGCGCCATCATTGAAGGCGTGGACGACGCATGGGAAATTTCCATCCTTAAGTTTTCATTCGAGATGATCCTCCGCTCCCATGAGATCAATTCCTTCGATTTCAAACGCCGGGGCCTCATTTGAGCCCTATCATTTTTCGCCCATGAGCCTCTGGACGGTTTTCAAGCTGCTCGTCGCCTTATGTGTTTTGGCGATCATGACCTTCACGGGCATGTTGGCCTGGCATGTCGTCATTAGGCCGTTAGGTGGGGTTTTTGATAAGATCATTCCCAAGCACGCGGAAGAGTCCGGCAAGCAGCCTGACGCGGATTTCGCGAAAATGTTAGATGAGGCCGAGCTTCCAGACATCGACCCCGGTGAGAAGGCGTTTCAAAAAGCGCATGAGTTGTTAGCCCTCGGGAAAATCGAGGAAGCCCGCGAAAAACTAACAACCGTGATCATCACTTACCCCACGTCGTCGTCCGCGCCTGTCGCCCGCCGGATCGTCGGCGAGATGAATCTCGACGAGCTTCTATCAACCGCCCGCATGGAAGGGAAAAGCACCCACGTCGTCAAGAAGGGCAACTCGTTCCTCGGCATCGTCGGGGAGCACCACACGACTCTCGATTGCCTGATGTATCTGAACGGCATGATGGAGCTGAAGGGCATCCAGCCGGGTGAAGAGTTCATCGTCATGCCCTTGGATTTCCACCTTCTGGTAGATACCCAGCGCAAAACGATCTCCGTTTGGGACGGCGAACGGTTCATCGTTGAATATCCCATCATGCACTTCGGCGTCGCTGGCAAGCTAGCACCCGGGAAAACCAAGATCGGCTCGAAACTGGCCGAACTGGACGGCAAACAGGTCGCTCCCCAGTCCAAGTTCTATCGGGCAGCGGAAAAGATCATTCAAATCGCCAAGCCTTCCCTGCAGATTCAAGGCGGTTCCGAGGCCCAGGAAGGTGTCCAGCACGGCCTAGTCCTGCGCCCGGAGGACATGGAGGAAATCAGCCTTCTGACGCGTGTCGGCAACGAAGTCGAGATCCGCTGAATTAAGCAATGGCTCGTGGGATTCTGTTCTGCGTTTATCATCTTCCCTTCAACGTCCGATGTTTCTCCACCATCTCCGCTCTTGCATCTTCTGCCCTGAATCCCGACTCTTCCCGCTCTCACCATGCAGCTCCTCGAATTCGAAAAACCCGCAGCCGAACTCGAACGCGAACTCGAGAAACTTCGCACCAAATCCGCCTCGCAGAACATCGACATGTCAGCCGAAATCTCCATCATGGAGACCAAAATTGCCGAAACGCGGGCTGGAATTTATAAAAACCTCACCCCTTGGCAGCGTGTCCAGATCGCCCGTCATACGCACCGACCGTTCATGCTCGACTACGTCTCCCTCGCTTTCACGGATTTCTGCGAACTCCACGGGGATCGGCACATCGGCGATGATGCCTCAATGCCCGGTGGATTCGCCCGAATCGGCGGTCGGCGGGTCGTGATTATCGGCCATCAAAAAGGTCGCGATACGAAAGAAAACCTGAAGCGGAATTTCGGCAGCGCCCACCCGGAAGGCTATCGCAAGGCCATGCGCCTGATGAAAACCGCCGAGAAATTCGGACTGCCGGTCATCACGATGATCGACACCCCCGGTGCCTTCCCTGGCATTGGTGCGGAGGAACGGAACATCGCGGAAGCCATTGCCTACAACCTCCGCGAAATGATGCTGCTCAAGGTTCCCGTCATCGCCGTCGTGCTTGGCGAAGGGGGCTCAGGAGGGGCGCTCGGCATCGGCGTCGCCGACCGCGTAATCATGATGGAAAACGCCTACTATTCCGTCATCAGTCCAGAGGGCTGCGCGGCGATTCTTTGGAAACACCGCAAGCACGCACCCGAGGCCGCCGACGCTATGAAACTGGTCGCGCCGGATCTCATGAAACTCGGCCTCATCGACGACGTAATCACCGAGCCTAGCGGCGGTGCCCATCACGATCACCAAGCGACTGCCGACGCGTTTCTCGGCAAGGTAATTTTCCACATTGAGGAATTGTCCGCCCTCTCCACCGAGCAACTGTTGGAAGCGCGGTATGCTAAATTCCGCAATTTCGGTGAGTGGCAGGGGAAATAATTATTTTCAAAAAATCAATATCCATGTCGATCAAAGTAGGAGTCATCGGTGCAGGAGGAATGCTGCAATACCACGCGGCGGGCTTCCGCCAGGCAGGAGCAGAAATTGTCGCTGTCGCCGATCCCGCACCCGGTGCCGCCGCCAAGGCCGCCGAGAAATGGGGCATCGCTCAAGCTTACGAATCCGTCGATGCCATGCTCGGGGAATGCGACGAACTCGATGCAGTGAGCATCATTGTTCCTAACAAATTCCACGCACCGCTCGCCCTCCAATGCCTCAAGGCAGGTAAGCACGTTTTCTGTGAGAAGCCACCCGCGCTCAAGGCTTCCGAGGTTGCGGAAATGATCGCTGCTGCCAATGCCGCCGGCAAGAAGCTGATGTTCAACTTCAACAATCGCGCTCGCCCCGAGTCGCAGGCGATGAAGTCTTACTGCGAGGACGGCACCGTGGGCACCATCAATTCCGCTCAAGCGAAATGGATCCGCCGCACCGGCATTCCCGGCTTCGGCGGTTGGTTCACCACCAAGGAACTATCAGGCGGCGGACCGGTCATCGACCTGCTTCACATGATCGACCTCGCACTCTACTTCATGGACTATCCCGAGCCAGCCCACGTCCTCGCCAACACCTTCGACACCTTCATTACCGATAAAGGCTTCAAAGGCCCATGGGGCATTCCTGACCGCGCCGACGGAACCAACAACGTCGAAGCCGCCGCTCATGGATTCGTCACTTTTAAAACCGGCCAAGTCCTAACACTCCAAGTCTCATGGGCGGAAATGGTCAGGCGCGAGGAAGTTTCCGTCGTCTTCCAAGGCACCAAAGCTGGGGGTAAGGTCGAGCGCCTTTTCGGCCGCGACGGACTTGATGAAACCGCCATCGACACCTGCGAACTCTATGTCCAGGAAAACGGCAACAGCGTCAACCGCAGCATCGTCACGCCCGCCTGCGAAGACATGGGCCGCAGCAACTCAGCACGGAACTTCATCGAAGCCATCGAAGGAAAAGCGGAGCCGCTCAATACCCCAGACCAAGCCTTCCGCCTGATGCAGATCATCGACGCCCTCTATCAGTCCGCCCAATCCGGCAAACCGATTTCCATCTAACGTATCACATTCAACTCCTAACTATTTTTTCAATGACCCGCAAACTACGCATGGGCATGGTCGGCGGCGGACGCGGTGCCTTCATCGGTGCCGTCCACCGCATGGCCGCGAATCTCGACGGGAAAATCGAACTCGTCGCGGGTTGTTTTTCGTCAAATCCCGAAAAATCCAAACTTTCGGGCGAGGATTTTTTCCTCGATCCATCGCGCGTCTATTCATCCTACCCGGAGATGGCAAAGGCTGAAGCCGCCCTCCCGTTAGGCGAGCGCATTGACTTCGTGACCATCGTCGCCCGCAACGACCTGCACTTCCCGGTGGCAAAGGCATTTCTCGAAGCAGGTATCCATATTGTCTGCGAAAAACCAATGGCCTTCTCTCTAGCAGAGGCTAAGGAGTTGAAAAAACTCGTCGATGAATCCGGCCTCGTTTTCGCGCTGACCCACAACTACACTGGCTACCCAATGGTCAAGGAAGCGCGGGCCATGGTGAAGTCCGGCAAGCTCGGACGCATCCTCAAAGTGGTGGCCGAATACCCGCAAGGCTACGCCATCGGCGCGATCAAGGAACAAGCGGACGGCGCGATCTCTAACTGGCGCATGGACCCCAGTATCGCCGGGATTTCCAACTGCATGGGCGACATCGGCTCCCACGCGGAAAACCTCGTCCGCTACATCACCGGCCTCGAACTCGAACAAGTCGCAGCCGATCTCAACACCTTTATTCCCGGCCGCCCGTTAGATGATGATGGTAGCATGTTGGTGCGCTACGAAGGTGGTGCCCGTGGGGTTCTTTTCGCCTCGCAGATTTCCACCGGCGATGAAAACAACCTGAACATCCGAGTTTACGGCACCGACGCCTCGATCGAGTGGCATCAGGAACATCCGAACGAACTCATCGTGAAATTTGCCGAAGCACCGCGCCAAGTTTGGCGGCGGGGAAATAGCTATAACGGCCCGGAAGCCTCGAAGAACACGCGTCTTCCGTTCGGCCATCCCGAAGCCTTCATTGAGGCTTTTGCCAACGTCTATCTTGCTGCCGCCGAAGCCATTTCCGACTACCTCGCCAGAACCTACCCGCGTGCTGAGGGCTATGATTTCCCTACCGTCGATGACGGTGTCGAAGGCATGGCATTCATTGAAGCCGCCGTCGCCTCTTCCAAAGCAAACGCCGCTTGGAAGCCGGTGCATGGGTCCTGAAATGGAACACGAAATTCATTTTTTTCCCCAAATCATCAGGAGCGTGAACTTCGGCGTTTTCACTGGTGTTCGCTCAACCCCTTCACAATCGCCGCCACATTGTGCCGGAACATTTCCAAGTAGCCGACTCCGCCTGTCCCGTCCGCGATTAACGGCTCGCCTAACCGGATGCCCGTGTCGTTGGTTAGAGTCATGAGAATTTTCGGATTCGACTCCTTCTCCGGGAAAATCGCAGCGATGTGATTTTCCTTCAGATCCTTCACCAAAGCCCCCAATTCTTTTGGATCTGGCATTTGTTCAAGATTCAGCCCCTGCACCGGATGGGGCGTGAATCCGAAGTCTTTGCAGAAATAATTGAATGCCGCATGCGCCGTAGCAAGGTGACGCCTGTCTCGGGGGATCTTGGAAATCTCACGTCTTGTCCATCGTTCGAGGTCATCAAGTTCAGTTCGATAGATTTCAGCATTTTTCCTGAACAATTCGGCATTTTCCGGTGACGCACTCGCCAGTGCTTCGGCGACAATTCCAGTGGCCCGGCGGAATCGGTCGATCGAATGCCACCAATGAGGGTCGATGCTATGGCTATGATCGTCGTCGTCATCTTTTCCGGGGAGTGTCGGCAAAGTGGCCCCGACATCGACCAAAGTTGCCTTCCCTGCGATGACCGATTTCAACTTCGGCAGATAGCCTTCGAGTCCCATTCCAGCGACCAGATAGATCGTGGCACCTTCCGCTTTTTTAAGATCTTCCGGCTTAGGCTCGAAATGGTGCGGATCGCCTTTCGGGCCGATGAGATCGATTGCTTCAACCTGTGTGCCGCCCACTTGGCGCACAAGATCGCCGAGCAGGGGATGCAAAACGGCAATTTTCAGCACGGCTCCAGAAAGAGGAAGCACTCCAGAAAGAGCGACGGTGAGCAGGGCACGAAACATGCCTACAAAGTGATCAGATTCCTAGCTTTTGCAAGTAAATTGCATTTAGAGCTCGGTCACTTGAAAATCGCCATCACCGCCCGGTGGTCGGAAGCCTTGTTCCATTCAGCATCGTCAATAATCCGGGCTGCGCCGAAATTGACGTCTTTTCGTATCCCCTTGCTCACCAAGATGAAGTCGATGCGGGAATAAATGTCATGAAGCGCCCAGTAATGGGTCCATGCGTCTTGACGTGAGTCCTTCGCCGGGATGGCGGTTAGATAGTCGGGATCGTTGTAATTTCCAGTGATCGTCTTGATCGCAGGGGTCGCACGCGTGTCGTTGCAATCGCCGTAAACGATCAGTCGTACCTCTGCATTCTCCTTGAGGATCGAGTCCACGTGACGGCGCAACAAACGGGCTTCATTAAGGCGGATAGCCTCCTGGTCGCCTTGCTCACTGTCCCGTTTCGATTTCAAATGGACTCCCACGAAACGATAGGATTTTCCCCGCGCTTGTAGGGTGACATCGAGAATCCCGCGGTTGATTGCGAAAGTTTGACCGGCTAATTGGTATTCGACCTCGGCGGGTTTAGCGGTCGAGGTAATCGGAAAACGCGAAAGAAGTCCAAGATGGCGGACGGGGTCCGAGCCACCAACATATTGCGAGTGGGGGAGATCGAGGCCTGCGGCCTTGAGGCGTTCTTGGATTTCCGCAAGATCGGTGGCTTGGCCGATTTCACAAAGACCAATTACGTCTGGCGAGTGACGGGCGAGGATTTTCACGACGGATTGTTTTTCGTTGTCCGGTTTGGGCGCACCTTTGAGAGCCTTATGATCCACGTAGCGATCCATCGTCAGCCAGTTTTGGACGTTGTAAGTGATAAAACGTAAACCTTCCGAAGCCGCGCCTTCAGGAATGGGGCTGGCATTTTCTGCTACCTCGGGAACTTCGGATATCTCAGCTTCCGGGAGCATTTCTGAAGTGACGCGGACCGGCGGCGGTGCTGGTAAAACCGCGACCGATTCAGCCGGAGCGATCTCGGTCTCGGCCGCTGTCGCTGGGGTTTTCGCTCCGGGCGTATCCCAGTCGGGTGTAGAACCTTTTTTGTTACACGCACTGTTGGCAAGCAATGCGACAGCACAGAAAAATGCTCCAAGAAAACTTGGAGCACCATTTCCGATCAAGGCAAGAAAGCTGCTAACATGCCTCATAGTCAGGATTCGCGAGGCTCTTTTCCTGGGACTTCTTTAACGCGAGTTTCGGTTTCAGAGCGCGTGATTTCATGTTCGAACTCTTCCTTCGCTTTCTTGAATTCACCCATGCTTTTCCCAATCCCGCGGGCAAGTTCAGGTAGTTTTTTCGCTCCGAAGAGCAACAAGACCACGATAAAAATCATGATCATTTCTGGCATTCCGATGGGTCCCATAGTGGTTGGTTGATTGGTTGAAGAAAGAGTAGGCTCGTAAAACGCGCTTGCAACGCATATACGACAGAAGCGTGACTAAATAGGGAAAACGTCTATTTATTCCCACTTAATGGCAGACTGGGCAGGCGTTCAGCGAAGCGAAAAAATCGTTTCCCTTGTTATCCACGAGGATGAAGGCGGGGAAATTTTCCACCGTGATTTTCCAAACCGCTTCCATTCCGAGTTCGGGAAAAGCGACGATCTCTTGGGAGCGGATGTGATCCTGTGCGAGCAAGGCCGCCGGTCCTCCCGCCGAGCCTAAGTAAAAGCCGCCGTGTTTTTGACAGGCATCGGTGACTTGCTTTGACCGATTCCCCTTGGCCAGCATCACCATCGAACCGCCGTGAGATTGAAAAAGATCTACATAGCCATCCATCCGCCCGGCCGTGGTGGGGCCGAATGAACCGGATGGCAGGCCAACGGGCGTTTTTGCCGGACCCGCGTAATAAACAGGATATTTCTTGAAATAAGAGGGGAGCTCGCCGGTCGCGTCGAGCATTTCCTTGAGCTTTGCATGGGCGATATCGCGGGCAACGATGATCGTACCTGTTAGCGCCAGCGCGGTGGTGACGGGATATTTCGAAAGGGTTTTAAGGGTTTCATCCATCCCGAGATCGAGGTCGATAGGGACGCCTTTAAATTTCCAATCGCGGTATTTTTCCGGGATAAAACGTCCGGGATTTTCTTCTAACTTCTCGATAAAAATTCCGTCCTGGGTGATTTTTGCCTTGGCTTGGCGATCTGCCGAGCATGAGACGCCGATGCCGACCGGGCATGAGGCACCGTGGCGGGGCAGGCGGATGACCCTCACATCCAGCGCGAAATATTTCCCGCCGAACTGCGCGCCGATCCCGATTTCGCGAGCGATGGCTAACAGTTCCTTTTCTAACTCAATGTCGCGAAAGGCTTGTCCATGCTCATTTCCCGTGGTGGGAAGATCGTCGTAATATCGAGTGGAAGCCATCTTTACCGTCTTCAAGCAAGTCTCCGCCGAGGTCCCGCCGATAACGAAGGCGAGGTGATAAGGCGGGCAGGCGGCAGTGCCGAGCGAAGCCATTTTTTCTCGGCAAAATTCCTTGAGGCGGGTGGGATTGAGCAGGGCTTTCGTTTCCTGATAGAGAAATGTTTTGTTCGCAGAACCGCCGCCTTTGCTAACAAAGAGGAACTTGTAAACATCTCCTTCGGTAGCGTAGAGATCGATCTGGGCGGGCAAGTTTGTCTTGGTATTGACCTCCTCATACATTGTAAGCGGCGCAGTCTGGGAGTAGCGGAGATTTTCCTTGGTGTATGTCTGATAGATTCCTTTGGATAGAAATTCCGCATCGTTGCAGCCGGTCCAGACTTGTTGGCCTTTTTTCCCGATGATCGTGGCGGTGCCAGTGTCTTGGCAAAATGGCAGAATCCCGTGCGAGGCGATTTCCGCATTCTTGAGCAACATGAGCGCGACCATGCGGTCGTTTTCCGAAGCCTCGGGATCATCGAGAATCGCGGCGACCTGCGCAAGATGCGACGAGCGGAGCGTGAAATTGATGGCTTTGATTGCTTCCTCCGCCAGCAGCGTAAGTGCTTCTGGGGCGATTTTTAGCACGGACTCGCCCTCGAATTCCGAGACAGAAACATAGTCCGAACTGATCTGTTCATACTCCGTAGTATCGGCGCCGAGCGGGAAAGGATCTTGATAAAAAAACGGTTTGTCGGACATGGGGTGCGGCTTTTTCTACGCTGCGCGATAGGACCGTGCAAACCGTTTTCAATGGCCGGACTCGGTTCCGCAATCCGCCCTCCACGTCGGATCCCGGATGGTCTGTGGCAACTTGCGCCGTCCCCCACGTGGCCGAAAGCGCCGAATGTGGAGTGAATCGTGCGGACGATGATCCTGCCACCCGTGACGTTCTTGCCTCCAAGCAAAACAAGGTTGGCACGGATGTCATTTCGCAGTATGACAACTCCGTGAATGCCATCGGCCAGCGCACCGGAATAAATACCCGCGGCACCGCCTTCCCGGCACTGCCCTCGTGGCTCTGGAGTTACGACGGCCTCGGCCAAGTCATCAATGCCGATCGCAGCGTGAACCCCAACGACCGCGCCTACCAATACGACTCCATCGGCAACTGCAAGAAAAGCGCCGACAGCCAGACTCTCCCCGGCACGAACAAATACACCAGCAACGCGCTCAACCAATACACCCCAAGGTGCATGGGCGTCTCGCCCACTCTTGATCCTGAATACACCGACGATGGCAATGCCACTGCTTATCCACTGCCCGTCGCCACGACCACCAACCGCGCCCTCGTCTGGGATGGTGAAAACCGGCCAGTCTCCACCACAGCGGGCACGACCACGAACACCTACCTCTACGACTCCCAATCCCGCCGCATCTCCAAAAGAAGCGGGAACACCAGCACCCTCTATCTCTACGACAGTTGGAACTGCATTGCCGAATACTCAAGGAGCGTGGGCGTCTCGCCCACTCTTCAAAAACCCCGCCTCTGGGGCACAGACCTCAGCGGCACCAAACAAGACGCAGGCGGCGGCCTCCTTATCGAATCTCAAATTCCAAATTACTACCCCACCTATGATGGAAACGGCAACGTAAGTGAATACCTCGCCTCCAACGGCACCGTCACCGCTCACTTCGAATACGATCCTTTCGGCAACACCGTGGTAGCCCCGGGAATGCCTGAATTGTTCAACTACCGTTTCAGCACCAAGCCTCTTGATGTCGAGACCGGATTCTACTACTACGGCTACCGTTACTACGACCCGGTCACGGGCAAGTGGCCATCTAGGGATCCGATTCAAGAGAAGGGCGGGTTGAATTTGTATAAATTTGTAGGAAATCGCCCTGCTAGAAAAATAGACATCTTCGGGTTAGATACGAAATCACGACTGTGAAGAAAAAGCAAATAAAAGCATAGACAACAACCCTGAAATATTGCGCCAATTACTGATGCCGGATGTCACAGACCATCTATTGTGTGTGAATGCGACCCGAAAAAAGCTGGAGGTGGCAAAACAGAAGGAGGTGGTAGAGCCAGCGATCCGGTGATAACTATCCATTTCGATAAGGATATACCCAAAGAAATTGATAGTATAGTGACTCATGAAATGATTCATTATTGGGACACTTGCAGAGGGCAGGTCGTGCCCGGAGACTGCGATTCCTGTATGTGCACTGAAATGAAAGCCTATGCGGCAGAATTTCAACGGTGGAAGCCTAAGCGCTTCAATCAAAAAGATGGCGTCCCCGATGGTTATTATTATTTGCTTTCCCTCCAAGAAATTGTTGTATCACGAGCTTCAAAGTCTTGCGAGAATACCTGCCATTCCCACACCGCCCGCCAATGTGCTCCCGCGTGCGGATTTTGGCGTCAACTCGCTAACCGGGATGCCTAAAAACACGTTACCGGGCGATAAAGGATATGTGCCAAACTGGCGAGATTACACGCCTTACGCCGATGACAAGCCAAAGCCTGCCGTGCCTGTGGAAGCGAGCGGACCCGCCAAGCCTTCCGATCTGCTGAGAACTGCCTATGACCTGCGGAGTGCTTCCCGGTCCGCAGAAGCGTTTAAGGCGGATAACCCAGACTGGAATAGCCCGCTGAAAACAGATTTCCTTGCCGAGGTGAAAAAGCCTCCGACTCGCGTCCCCTCGCCAATGGTGACGAGTAGCCCTTTTGGAAAGCCTCCTTCTGGCGTTCCCGCCGTAGTCACTCCGGCAGATCCCGTCGTCACTCCGCCTGCGGAGACTCCTACGGCACCTCCAGCCACCGATGCACGGCCTTATAAAACTCCGGTGGCGGGACCTTCTTTCACCGATCCTGAAGCCGAAAGAAAAAAGCGTGAAATGGCAAACCAGTCTGCAATGGCATCGAAACAAGCAGATCGTTATAAAACATACAACGTCGCCCGTGATAAGATGCCAGACCTTCCGGGCGCGGATAAAAGCTCAATGGCAAACCAAAGCTGGAAATCTGCGGCGGCATTCCTCAGCGGGCATTCTTATTGACGTGAATTCCCGCCTTTGATATGGGGTTTGCTCGTATGAAAACCAATCTTGTCTCGCTGATTGTCGCCGCTCTGTGTCTGCATCCACTCTTTGCCCTGCCGCCAGACGCAGAAGCTTTGAAGGCAAAGCGCGATGCCAAGGTCGCCGAGATCGACCGGATCTATGCGACCGAGCTAGAGAAGTTTCAGAAGAAGGCCATGGCGGACGGTAACCTCGCCGGAGCCAACGAGATAGAAAAGGAGATCGGGCGGGTGGTGAAAGATCCGTTCAAGGCCGGGAGCGCGCCCAATCTGGTTGGTAAATGGAGATGGACGCTTAACGGCCACCCCAGGAAGACGCTTCAACGTGAATTTACGGCGACCCACCTTATCGACGAAGATGGCGATAAGCACCCCTATGAAATCGCCGATGGAAAAATCACTATCACGTGGGGAAACGGACTTTGGGAAAAGCTTACGTTCGATCCGAGCGATCCAGATACTCTCACAGGTGCCAACACGGCGGGAACTGAGATGGTTTACAAGCGGCTTTGATCGTCCTTCATGAATCATTTCCATTCTGCGGAGTGGATACATCAATATCCACGATCCAGCGCGCCGGAGAATAAAATCCATCGTCGGTCTCCTGCCATCTGGCAAAATCCCAGTCGATAACCGCGTGCGGTCGC
>JANYFB010000089.1 GCA_025362955.1 Akkermansiaceae bacterium | reverse complement strand
GCCGCCGCGAGAAACACCCATGTTTCCGGTGCCTTTGAACTCCATATAAATTGCCTCGTCGGCGCGGGAGTTCGTTTGGATCAGGGCGGTTGCCATGATTGTTAGAGAGCCTCCGCCCGGGTATTTCTCGCGGCGGCGAAGAGACGGCGCGGCACTTCCAGCGCGCCGATAGTCAGTCCGCCGGATGCGGTACCGCGGCCCCGGTTGTTCATATTACCATTATAGGCGCGGGCCAGGCGGGTGATGGAATCCATGATGAGGAAGACATCTTTTCCGGCTTCCACCAGACGCTTCGCGCGCTCGATGGCGAACTCGGCGATACGGGTGTGGTTGCGGGCCTGTTCGTCGTTAGAGCTGGCATAGATCTCCGCACCGGGCAAAGCGCGGCGGAACTCCGTGACTTCTTCGGGGCGCTCATCGACGAGCACGACCATCAGATGGATCGCTCCTTCGTCGTATTTTTCCCGGATCGCCTCCGCCATGTGGAGGAGCAAGGTGGTTTTTCCCGAACGGGGAGGGGAGACGATGAGGCCGCGCTGACCACGCCCGACAGGGGCCATGATATCGACGACGCGCGTGGTGTAGCGGTCGGGTGTGGTTTCAAAACTGATGCGCCGCGTGGGGTTGATCGCCTTGAGTTCGTCAAAGTGCGGGAGTTTCGACGCATCCTCGGGCGTCATGTCGTTCACCTTCGTAATCTCGACCAGTTGCGGACCGCGCGGGCCTTCCTGATAGACCCCGTGAATCCACTGGCCGAGGCGCAGGTTGTATTTGCGGATTGTCTCGGGAGTGACAAAGACATCGTCGCGGGCTTGTTCAAAATTTTTCTTCTGCACGCGGAGGAAGCCGAAGCCTTTGGGGGCGAGTTCGAGCATTCCGTCGGCCTCGATTTGCGGGCCGCTGAGTTGGACCGGGCGGCGTTCGTCGTAGTCGTTCAGATTGCCGTTGCCGTGCGGGCCGTTGCCTTCGTGGCGGTGGCGGCTCGGTTGGTTTTGATGGCCGTGTGAGCCTTGACCGCTCTGTTGTTCGTGGCGTTCGCCCTTGCGGCGCTTGCGCTTCTCGCGGCGGCGTTTGCTGCGACTTTCGGCGGGCTGGGTTGCTCCGTCGCGGTTTTGAGGATCGCGTGGTGGACCAGATTGCGGTTGATTTTCGCGATTCGGTGGCTGCGGCGGCAACGGAAATGGAATAGACGCGGGTGGTGGCGGAGGGCGGGATTCCGCAGGCTCTCGGGTGACAATGGGGCCACCGCCGGGCACTCGACCAAAGCGGCGCGGGGAGTCCTCGGACTGGGGCGCTTGAGATTCCGGCGGGAGCGGTGGGGGATGGACAGGCAAAACCGCCTGTGTCACTCCCAAGGCAGAAGCAGCGGCGGATTTTCGGGCTGCTCTTTTAGCGGCGACTTTTTTAACAGCCGTTTTGCGTGGAGAGGTCTTCTTGGCTACAGGCTCCGTGGCGGTTTCATCAGCCGCCGGGATTGCAGCTTTCCTGGGTGCCCGCTTGCGGGGCGGCGGGGTGTCGCCGCCGGTATTTGCGGGAGATTGGGGCAGGGTGTCCTCGTTGGTATTTTTGCTCATCCGGAATCGGTTAAAGGGTCAGTTTGTTAGAAGCGCTTAGGACGCGAGTTGGTCGAGTATTTCATCGGCGACTTCAAAATTGGTGAAAACATTGAGAGTGTCCGGGTAGTCATCCAGCAGGTCATAGAGCTTGAGGACTTGCCGGGCGATAGCGAGATCGCTAACGACGCACGGGGTTTGGGGGATTGAGACGAGTTTTTCGGAAACGAGTTTCAAGCCAGTGTTGCGGAGAGTGTTGGCGACGGTGCCGAGTTCGTTTGCGGCCGTGAGAACGAGGTGTTCGTCGGCGTCGCTCTGGACATCATCGGCCCCGGCTTCGATGGCGGCGTCCATGATGGCGTCATCGGGAATTTCGGTGGCATGGATGCGGATTTCGCCCTTGCGGTCGAACTGATAGGAAACGCTACCCGGTGTGGCGACGCTGCCGCCGTTTTTCGAGAAAATCAGGCGGATATCTGCGGCGACGCGGTTGAGGTTGTCAGTGGCCATTTCGATGATGAAGGCGATGCCAGCCGGGCCGTAGCCTTCGTAGGAGATTTCCTGGATCATATCGCCGCCGAGTTCTCCAATGCCTTTTTTAACGGCGCGGTCGATGTTGTCCTTGGGCATTGAAACGGCCTTGGCATTGTCGATTGCGGTGCGGAGACGAGCATTTGCAGCCGGATCTCCGCCCCCGGCGCGGGCGGCGAGTGCGATTTCGTGCGCGCACTTGCTGAAGACCCTGCCCTTGATGGCATCGACTCTGGCTTTGATGTGTTTGACCTTGGACCACTTGTTGTGACCGGCCATGAGGGATGAAAATAAGGGTTAGGCAATGGGTGCGGGCATGAGAGCGGAATCACTCGCATATCCTCGAAACAGGGGCGGGTGGGTAACGGTCCCGCACGTTAACCGGCTCGATTCGCTTGAAGAAGCTTCCAAGACCCGGTAGGGCAGGCGGGCGTTAACCCAAGAAATCGGAAATAAGACGCGAAACACCGCTCCGTCGTTCCAATGCGCGGAGATTGCCCCAGCCGGGATCACTTGGCAATCCAAATTTTTGAGGACGATTTCGCCGATAGCTGGGCAAATTTTGTCGGTTGCCGAAAGGGGCGGGTGCTGTCAGACTTCGCTTGTGAAATTCAGAATGACGTGCTTGTTAGCGCTTTGCTCCGCATGGGTCCTTCCACTTTCTGCCGAAGAAGGCAGGGGCGAAATCCCGAAAGACCTGGTCGATGATCCGCATGTCCGCGAGGAACTCGGGGTGAACGAATTTACCGCTCCGTCGATCTCCAAAATGTTCGACACCCTGCAATTCCTCATGCCGCTTCCCATCGCGGAGGTCACCCGGAAAATGCCTGCGCGGATGTCACAGGACCGCGCGGATTTGGCGATTGAACTAGGATTTCTCATTGCCGACGGATTTCTAGTCGTACAGGCGGAACAGTTAGACCAGGTCGAAGATCTCGCCAAGGATTTGACCCGTTATGGAAAAGCGCTGGGGGCGGGAGATCGGGTGAACCGCCATGCCGCCGGTTTGTTAGACAGTGCCAAGAAAAAAGACGTGCCGCAGTTAAAAAAGGAACTCGCCGCCACCCAACACGACGTGGAAGCGGAGTTGGTTTCCCTGCGCGATGCGGACCTCGCGCACTTAATTTCGCTCGGCGGATGGATTCGGGCGCTTGAAGTATCTACTGTCGCTGTGGATAAGCAGTTTTCGGTCGAACGCTCCCGCAAGGTCATGCGGGAGGACATCGCGGACTATTACACCGAGTCAGTCGCGGGGCTTGAACCACGGATTTCCGAACGCCCGAACTATCTGGCCATGCGGGATCTTCTCGCCGGACTTCGCACGGAAATGACGCTCGCCGATGGTAAGGAACCGACCGTGGAGATGATGGCTGATCTCCGCAAACAAGCTGCGAAACTGGTGGAACTCGCATTGCAACGGCAACAGTGAGTTCTCTATCGAAAACGCGGGTGGCCGTTCTCGGACTGGGCATCATCGGCTCGCGCGCCTGTTCGAGGTTGATAGATGCTGGCTGGCAGGTGGCTTGTTGGAACCGCACGCCCAAGGGAATGGCTGGCGAAACAGCAACGCCGGAAGCAGCGATTCAAGGCGCTTCCATCATTTCTATCTATCTGAAAGACGCCCCCGCCGTGCGGCAAGTCGTCGGACAAATCGCCCCGTTCCTGGTGCCCGGACAAATCGTCCTCAACCACGCGACCCTCGATTTGGAAACGACGATGTGGCTCGATCACACATGCCTAACACACGGTTGCCGTTTTCTGGACGCACCGTTCACGGGGAGCAAAGTTGCCTCGGCGAATGGGCAGTTGCTGTACTACATCGGCGGTGATGCAGGACTGGCTAAAGAACTGGAAGCCTATCTCGCGGTCACCGGGAAAGGCCAACTCTATTGCGGCAATGTCGGCGCGGCCACAGTGGTCAAACTCGCCACGAACCTCGTCTCCGCCTGCACCGTGCAGGCTCTAGCAGAAGCGCTCGCCATCGCGACGAGCCACGGGGTTTCCGCCGCTTGCATGGTCGAGGCGGTTGCCCAAGGCGCGGGTGCCTCGGTGCTAACAGGCATGAAAATGCCGACGATGGCCGCAGGAGATTTCGAGACGCATTTTTCCCTTTCTAACATGGAAAAGGACAGTCGCTACATGGCGGCCCTCGCGAAATCCGCAGGCTTGCATACCCCGGCGATCACCGCCGTTTCGCAGCGCATGGCCGAACTGATCGCCACCGGCCTCGGGGATTCGGACTACTCGGTGGTCGTAAAACCCTATCAACAAACGGAGTGAGCGAAATCCATGTGGTCGATCTCGGCCTCCCCGTGCTGTTGGAATTCCGAGGTCCAGATTCAGTTAGGTTCCTCAACGGACAGCTCACCCAGGACGTGCGCCGGGTGGCTGGCGGAAAAATCTCGCTTCCTTCCTGTGTCACCGATGCGAAGGGAAAATTGCAATTCCGCGTGACTCTTACGGAAGCAAACGCCGCGTTATGGGTCGAAACTCCGGCGGATCGAGAGGGAAACCTCGAAGCGCGCCTGACCCGCTACCTCATTGCGGACGATGTAGAAGTCGCTGAACTAACGGGGACTTATGCCTTATTTCATTTCACCGGGCCGATGCCGGAGGCCCCGCCGCAGGTGATCGCGCGTGAGTCGAACCGCTTTGGAGTGGCCGGAACCGACTGGTGGATTCCATCCGGCCAGACCCTCGCACCGCCTCCCGAAATTTCTCCGTTAGCAGGTAATGAGTTAGAGGCATTCCGCATTTCTCACGGAATTCCCGCCTGGGGTCGCGAGTTGGTCGAAGGAATGCTTCCTCCTGAGGCACTGCTGGAGGAAACGGATATTTCCTATCAGAAAGGCTGCTATATCGGTCAAGAAGTCATCTCCCGGATCAAATCCGCAGGGAAGGTGAACAAGCGCATCACGCGCTTCGTATTTGACGAGTCGGTGTCGATCATTCCAGGCGTGCTGGTGGACGCGGAGAGGAAATCTGCTGGGGAAGTGACGAGCGTTTCGCCACTGGCGGACGGAGCTTTCCGCTATGCTCTCGGCTATGTAAAACGCGGCGCGGGTGATTTATTTTTTCAATCGGAAGACTCCACCTTGGTTCCTGTTAGGACGGCTTGAAGATTTTAGTCCTTTGCCATGGACCCGTTTTGCGGGATAGTTGCGGGAGTGTTTTACGTGCTCAGCGATCACGCGATCATTTGCGGTTACGGCCCGGTCGGAAAAGCTCTCAATAAATCCTTAAAACGCTGTGGGGTGGACACCTTGGTGATGGAGCTGAATTCCGATACCGTCCGCGCCTTGAAGCGGGAAGGCCAGCCGGTTCTTTTCGCCGATGCTACCCACTCGGAAGCCCTTGACCTTGCTGGGATCAAGCGCGCGCGACTGCTGGCATTCACCTTTCCATCGGTCAAGATGACAAGCATCGCTGTGCCCTTGGTCCGGGAGAGGAACAGGGAGATTTTCATTTTCGGCAGGGTGAAATATGCCGGTGAGGCAGGGATTCTCCGAGGACTCGGCGTGCAGGTCGTCCATGATGAACGCGAGAGCGCGGTGGCGACGGTGCGGGCCGCGATTTCCTCTTACCAAGGGGGCGGATATCGACCCGGAGGAAGTGGTGGGTGAAACTATGGAAGAAGAATGACTTCGGATTCGCGCTTTTTTCTCGGGATTTCACTGCGGCTTTCGCTTTAAATCTGCCCGTGGCACTGCTTCTAGCGATCGAATCTTCCTGCGATGAAACTGCGGTCGCGATCGTGCGCGGCTCGGTGGGGCAAACGACAGAAGTGCTTGCCTCGGAAATTCACTCCCAGATCGAGCTTCACCGCGAGCACGGGGGCGTCGTCCCTGAACTGGCCTCGCGCAATCACTCGCAGCATCTGCGGGGTCTTGTGGAAAAAGCGCTCGCCGATGCCGGAGTCCGCATGGAGGAAATCGACGCGTTCGCCGCCACGACGGGGCCGGGACTCGCGTCCTCGCTTCTGATAGGAAGCACGGCGGCCAAGGGCATGGCTTGCGCGACTGGTCGACCCTTTCTCGGCATCAACCACCTCGAAGGCCACCTGCTCTCGCCGTTTCTTGACCGCACCTCCGTCCCGCCGCACGTCGGTTTGATCGTTTCCGGCGGGCATACATTGCTGCTAGATGTCGAGGGGCCGGGTCGCTACCGGAAACTTGGCGGCACCCGTGACGACGCTGCTGGAGAAGCCTACGACAAGGTGGGAAAAATGTTAGGACTGAGCTATCCCGGTGGCCCGGAAATCGAAAAGGCAGCTCTCGGCGGCGATCCGCAAGCCTACGATTTTCCTCGCTCGATGCTTCACGAACCGCATCTGGATTTCTCGTTCTCGGGCTTGAAAACCGCCGTGCTTTACACCCTTCAACGGGAAACCGGTGTGCTACCCCTTGCCGATCTAGCAGCGTCGTTTCAACAAGCAGTGATCGACATCCTCGTGCGAAAAACCCTGCGTGCTGCCGAGGAAACCGGACGGCGGGAAATCGCCCTCTCGGGCGGCGTCAGCCTCAACCAAGCCCTGCGGAATGCCTTCCTGCTAGCGGCTGATAGAGAGGGGTTGGAAATCCATCTCGCCTCCCCGGTCTTCTGCACGGACAATGCAGCGATGATTGCCTTCGCCGCATTGCTGAGATACCTCGCGGGCAAAAGTTCCCCACTGGACGGAGACATTCATCCAAATTTGCCGCTGGTCTAAAACATTCTGTCATGCTTTCAATGGGCATTCGCGATGATCTATAAAACCCTGGTTTTCGATTTCGACGGCACCATCGCCGACACACTGGGCGAGACGCGCCTGATTTTCAACCGCATTGCTCCTGACTATGGCATCCGCGAGGTGGCCGCAGAGGAACTCGATCAACTTCGGCATCTGTCGCTCAAGGAATTGCTGGCTCATCTTCACATCCCCAAGCGGCGGGTACCCGCATTGATCGCCCGAGGCACCGGCATGATGCGGGGAAACATCACCCAGCTTCAACTGATAGACGGCATGAGCGAGGTGCTCATCGAATTGCGCCGCCACGTCCGCAGCTTCGGAATCCTCACCTCGAACGCGACCGCCAATGTCGATCTTTTCCTAAAAACCCACGGCCTCCGCGAGCAATTCGATTTCGTTTCGTCCACCTCCAAGCTCACCGGCAAGGCCAAGCATCTCAAAGCCATCTGCAAAACGTTTTCCCTGCGCCCCGCGGAGCTGCTCTACATCGGTGATGAACTGCGCGATGTGAAGGCCTCGCAAAAAGCCGGCATCCCAATCGCCGCCGTCACCTGGGGTTTCAATTCCCGCGAATCGCTCGCCGCCTCGCATCCGAACTATCTGTTCGACAAGCCCATCGATTTCCTTCGCCTCCTTGCCGAGCACTGATCAAGCGGCGGATTGACAGCAGCGGGCAGGGGTGGGCAACCTCCGCCCATGACGGATGAGAAATTGCCAGAGGAAATTCCTGCGGACCCGGAGGTGGAAATTCAGGAAACTTCTATTGCCGAACTTTCTCCGAAATCCCCCGTCCCGCCGGCAGCAGCCTGGCTGGCCTTTGTGATGATCGCCTTGCTCGGCGCTCTCATTGCGATGGGCCTGAAAAACGGATTCGGGCACCCGCCAATTGAGAATACTAAAATCACCGCACTTCAGGCGGAACTCGCCGCCCTCCGAGGCGAACAGGGAGACTCCGAACCTCTCGAAGACATTGCGGGCCGATTGAAAAAAGATGCCGATTCCTTCGTCGCACTGGCCGGAAACTATCAGAAAATTCTAGCGGAAAAAGACGGCGAGATCATTGCCAGAAGCGCAGAACTTCTCAAATCCGAGAAGCTCCGCCAGAGTCTCGCTGCGGAAATTTCGCGCAATCAGGGCGATCTCCAGCGTGCCTTGGTTAGCGGCTCGGAGTCCGCGATTCTCCGCCGCGACTTGGCAGATCTGAAAGCCCAGCGGGACAGCCTAACCGCCGACCTTGCCGACGCCCGCGAGAAATTGAAAACCCTGAGCAATGGCATCCCTGCCGATGACTACGCCGACCTCAAGCGCCGCTTCGACGAAACTCTGCGGGCCAAGGAGTTTTTCGAGAACCGTGTGAAGGAACTCGAAGGCGATTCTTTGAAACCCAAAGAGTAGCAGGAGCAATTCTCCAATTAAGGAGAAGCATGACCCGCCTAATTCTATCGGCAGGACAAGCTTGATGATTTCCAATCAACCTCCGGTGCGAGGTGGGCGCGGCTTTTTCTTGGTTTCGGGAGTGACGTCTCGCATTCCTGATCCGCCTTGCGCCTTGGCTTTTTGCATTTCGGTTTGGCGCTCGGCCATGCGTTGGACAAACGATTTTTTATCACTCACCGTGCGGGCCTTAAGTTCCGGCTCGGGAATCTTGCTCATGAGCCAAGTCTGACCGATGGAGAAAATGTTCTGCGTGGTCCAGTAAAGGGCGAGCGCGGAAGCGAAGTTATAACAGAAGAAGAAGAACATGAAGGGCATGAACATCACGATTTTCTGCTGCGCCGCGTCGCCGGTTTTCGGCGTCATGCGGATTTGCAGGAAACTGGTGATCGCCATGACGATGGGTAGAATGTTCAACGGCAGGTTGTTGAGAAACGAGAGATGGGTGAAGGTGTCAGGTTGGGAAAGATCGTGAACCCAAAGGAAACTATGGCCGCGCAACTCCACAGCATATTGGAGCATCCGATAGAAGCCGAAGAAGATCGGGATCTGGATGAACATCGGCAGACATCCGCCGAGCGGATTGATCCCGTATTTCCTATAGAGGCCCATCGTCTCGGTGTTGATCTGGTTAGGATCATCCGCGTATTTCTCTTTAATCTCGGCCATCTTCGGTTGGAGCTTGGCCATCCGCTTCATGGTGTGGGTGGACTTGGCGTGGAGCGGCCAGATGCAGATACGGACGGTGATGGTCAGGAAAATAATGGCGAGGCCCCATGACCAGTTGATCGCGACCTGATCGAGGAGCCTGTGATAGAAATTAAGTAGGAAATTGAGGGTGCGGGAGACAATTCCGAACCAACCGTACTGCATCACATCGCCCCAGCCATCGCCCCAGGCGCCATCCATTTTGCGGAGCAATGTATTGTCCTTGGGACCGATGAAGACGAGGTAGCCGAGCGTTTTGAGTTCGCCGGGATTGAGGGCGGTGGAGGGGAGTTGGAGACCCGCACGGACGGACGTGACGGACTTTGCGCCTTCAGTTAGAACCACTTGGTCTGGTTTCGACCAGACATTCGTGACGGCGGGGTCATTCGGATGGACCACAGTTGCAAAAAACTGATTGGTGACACCCGCGAAATCCACGGCTTTTTCGCCCTCGCTTTTTATGACCGACTTGGCGGAACCAAACATGCCGCCCTTGAAACTGGAGCCATCTTTGAAATTGATGCCACCGTTTTCGTGCCAAAAGAAACCGGTTTGTTGACCGACCTCGGACTGATAGAGCGGGGATGCCTCGCCGAGGAAAACACTCCATTGGTTTAGGTTAATGGAGTTGGTTGCGGTGTTTTCCAGCTTGAGTTCGAAATCCAACAGATAGGGAGTTCCGGGTTTATCGGATTCCACGAGGGAAAAGGTTTTTTTCGCGATGAGACCGGAGGCAAGCTTGTGAATGAAGACGGCCTTTTTCCCGGCGACGGATTCATCGGCTTTATAAGTGTAGGCGTCGTTTTCAAGAGTCTCGTCAGGACCCGCGAGTCCGCCGATGGGGCCGGCGCCGAAGTGGTTGAGCTGGACCATGTCCTCGCGGGTGCGGGTCTTGCTGCCAACTTTGAACTGGTTCTTAAACTCGGCGTGTTTGATTCCGCCCCCGATGTTCGTCAGAGTGAAAATAACTTCCTTGCTCTCAAGGACGACGGTTTCTTCCTCAGTGGGCGGCGGAGGTGTTTCGGCGGTTAGATCGGCAGTCGTCGTGGTGGCGACATCGGTTTTAGCAGGAACGCTTTTCTGAAGGGCTTCATCCCGAGTGCGAATCTGGTCCTCTGCGATTTTGGTTTTTTGGGAGTAATAGAGGTTGGCTGCTAGCAAACTGGCGCAGAGGGCGAAAATCACCCAAGTTTTTCGATCGTACATAGAGGCGTGTTGGAAAGTTTACAGGTGAGGCGTTTCGCGATGGCAGGCGCAGGAATTTTTCTGATTTTCCGCAGTGCCGGGTGACGGAACGGGGTCATAACCGGACCCGCCCCATGGATGACAGCGGAAAATCCGACAAATTCCATACCACGAGCCGAGGAATGGGCCGTGCGCCTCAACCGCTTGGAGAAAATAGTTCGAGCAGGACGGGGTATAGCGGCAACCCATCGCGGGGCCGGCTGCGAATTTCAACATCGGATTGAGAACCCGTTGATAGAAATGGATCAGGATTCGGATCACAGCACTGAGGAAACGGCAGATCACGATTTTTCCACGGTACGGGGAAACAGGCCGAGTCGCCGAGCTTGTCGCAGCCAGTCGGCTTCCAGTTCGGCGAAGGTTGCTTTGGAAGCACCGGGCCGGGCGATGGTCACAAGGTAGCGGCGGATTTCCACAAATGAGGGGGCGTGAGACTGGACGAGCGAACGGAATCTACGGCGTAAAAGGGTCCGATCATGCGCCTTGCCACTGCGCTTGGTGGTAATGAACCCTGTGCGGATCGTCAGCAGGGCGGGGTCAGGGAGCGTGCTTAAAATGAGAAACTGGCCAGCTTTCGCTTGGCCAGTTTTCTTGACCCGCGCGAAGTCCGCGCGGTGGGTCATACTGCATGTCCGTGGGAGTCGCATGGCAGGAATGCTGGGACTCCCGAGGCGATGCCGAAGCAGGGCGTCAGACGCCGTGCTGCGTCGTGTGACGGCTGTATTGGATCTCAACTCCCTTAGGAACGAGGCGTTTGCGGCCTTTTTGGCGACGGCGACGGATGATATCGCGACCGGACTTGGTGGCCATACGGGCCCGGAAGCCGAATTGGTTTTTCCGTGTGCGCTTGGATGGCTGATAGGTGCGTTTGCTCATGGCTGGTGCCTCAAATAAA
>JANYFB010000079.1 GCA_025362955.1 Akkermansiaceae bacterium | reverse complement strand
AACAGCTTGCGGGGAATCCAGCGGCTGACGTTGTTCCAAGTATCGGTGGCGGCGAGGACGTGGATGCCTACGGGGCCACCCTCGCCTAACAAACTGGCGAACGCTTGCGAGGGGTTCGGTCCTGCCGCGTCAGCGTCCATCGAGAAGCGGAATTCATCGTCCGGGCGGAGGGATTTGAACCGTTGGAGATCGTGGACGATGAGGAAAATTTCCGCAGTGTCGCGACCCGAGGTAGGTCCGCGTGCTTCCATGTCCGCCGCGAGTTCGGCGAGGAGGGCGGGCGCTTCGGCAGGGCCGCCAATGCGGATGCGGTGGGGAAGGACGGCGGCGATTTTCTGGAACCAGCCGTCCGCGCCGGTGTCGTAGGAGTGGGGATCGAGGATGACGAATGCGGCTTGATCCGGTGGGTATTGGGCGGCCAGCGAAACAAGGCTAATTCCTAACAGAGAGAGCGAGCGCTCGGCGGATTGCCCGATGACTAACAAGTGACTGCCGCTGTGGCGTTGGAACACGGCTTCGGTCGGGCCTTTGATAGAATTCGGCGCACCGAGCCATGCGCGGGCGGTGGTGGGACGGGTGGACGGGTGCGAGCGGAGGAGTTTTTTCAACTCGGAGTTGTCCCTCACATCGGCAGGAGCATTTCCCTCGAAAATGATCGGGGTGGGCGGGAGCTTGCCGTCGCGGGTGGCGAGGGCGTTCACTTGATCGAGGATGGCGTCCCGTTCATTTTCAGGGAGCCAGACGATCTGGAATGGGCTGTTAGCCGCGACGGCTCCGGCGTGGTCGTTGTAGATCCCCTCGCCCGGTCGGGTGAGCATGCGGGGTGCTGGATTGTCGTCGTCCATGATGAGATGGGCGTCGGTCTCGTTGCACTGGAGGGCGATGCGGATGACCATTTGTCCGAGGGTGGCGCGGGCCAAGGTGTAAGCACCGCCGAGAGTCTGGGAGCCAA
Organism: Akkermansiaceae bacterium; assembly: GCA_025362955.1. Taxonomy (GTDB): domain Bacteria; phylum Verrucomicrobiota; class Verrucomicrobiia; order Verrucomicrobiales; family Akkermansiaceae; genus Luteolibacter. Next base: position 4,679 of record JANYFB010000079.1, on the reverse strand, counting down.
GAATGACATGAATGCCAAAGGCGCGGCCTTGCCTAACAATTCTATCCAGCAGGAGCGAGGCTTCCTGCGCTACCGAGTCGTCCTCGGTGAAAAATTCCTGGAACTCGTCGATGATGAGGAGGCTGCGCGGGAGGGGTTCGTGGCCGGGGGTGCGTTTGTAGCCTGCTAGATCCTGCGAGCCGGCGCGGCGGAAAAGCTCACCCCGGCGTTTCAACTCCACGTCGATGCGCTGCAGCACGCTGAGGGCGAATTCCCGGTCGCTCTCGATGGCGATCACCTTGGCATGGGGCAGTTTCTTGGCGGCGTAACATTTGAACTCGACGCCTTTTTTGAAGTCCACCAGATAGAACTCGACCTGCTCGGGACTGCACCAGAGCGCGAGATTCGTGATGATGACGTGAAACAAGGTGGACTTGCCGGAGCCGGTTTTTCCCGCCACCAGAGCGTGCTGGCGGGTGCCTTTTCCAATGGCAAGCATCTGGAGTTTCTTGGCTCCAGTGCGACCGACTGGGACGCGCAATTCCTCTGTCGTGTCAGATTTCCAAATTTCGTCCGCCGCCGGGGCGATGTGGGAGAAGGGAACTTGGACGCGGTTCGAGTCGATGCTGGATCTGCCGATGCGGTGGACCAGCGTCATCGCATCCTCGGGCGATGGCGGAGGATCGAAGACTACAACTTCCGCGCCGGGCAAGGCACTGGCGAGGCGGAAAACTCCGTCGCGCAAGGTGACGCGCAGGCAGGCACGGCGCAGTTCGTCGTCGAGCGCGACATCCGGCAAGGGCTGGCGGAGATCACGCTGAATCAAGAGGTGCACGCCGCAACGTGCTCCGCTTGAGGCGATGGAAAGCAGGCGCTTGGCGGACATTTCGCTAAAGCCTGCGGGGAAACCCGCGATGACGAGAAAACGATATTTCTCCGCGATCATGCCCGCCTGTTCATTGTATTCGGTGATCGTGGCGAACTCGTTACGGAGATACATTTGGATCACCTTTTCGATGTGCTCGTTGATTTCCGCCAGGCGCTCTTCGATCTGGGTGCTCTGGGTCCAGATGCGCTGGTTGATGAGGGTTTCCTCGTAATCTGCAAGGTGCATGAGGCCCGCGAAGTCCTTGCCGAGGCCGACGGGATCGATGAATACAAACGAGGAACGGCCTGGGGGATGGCAGGATAGCAGGCGGAGGGCGATGGTATTGAGGGCTTGGGTGGCCGCGCCTTCACCCGTGCCGTCACTCTCGATGAGGATGGAGCCGTGGTCGGGGAAATCTAGCGAAAATGGAGCGACTGGTATAATCGCCGCAGGGAATACTAAGCGTTCATCGTGAGGCAATCCGCCGGATAATTTTGCGAAATCCACAGCGATGCTGCCGATTCTAACAATCTGAGGAGCATCGGCGGGTGGAATCCAATTAGAGCAAACCTCGGTCGTCCATGCGGGAAATTGCGATAACGAATCCGCTTCCATGGCTGCCAATGAGTTAAAATATGGCAGCACGTCGTTTTCCCATGGAAGTGAGAGGGCGTTCATTTCGTCGTCCACGGCGGCGGCGATCACGGCATTGGACTCTGACCGGGTGGATGTTGTTAGATCGGAGAGATTCCGAGCCTCGGATTGGGCTTGGGCAAGAGCTTGCTCGTGAGTCGCGTCGATTTTCGCGAGTCTGCGCTGAAGGAGATTTTCCATGCGCTGGGGAATTCTGGCGAACTGGCGGTCGAGCTTTTTCTGGCCGTCAGACATGCGGTTTTTCCATTCGCTATCGGACTCGCGGAAGGTTTCGCCGAGGCTCTGCCCTTCCACGTCGGATTCGCTTTGGACCTCGGCGGCAAATGCCTCCAAGCGTGCGCCGGAGGCTTTTTCTGCGGAAACGCCCAAGGCGCGGGCAGCGCCTAACGAGTCCGCAGCACGGCGGATGGTCGCTTGGGAAAGCAGGAAACCTAACAACCACACGAGCAGGAGGGCAATTTCCGAAATGAGCAGCGAGGGCAGCACCGCCGGAACGCCACCGCCGCCCGGGCGAAATGCCAGCCAAGCATGAACACCTGCCACAAGCACCACTAACAACCATAGCGGGGCGAAGCGGAACAGCTTCGCGAGCGGCAATCGGTTAGCTGCTTGCAAGGTTTGACGCACGTCCTCAAGACGTTCCATCACGGCAGCACGAAGTTCCTCCGGCGTCCCAGTGCGCTCAATCTCGGGAACGACGGAGCCTTTTCCTTCAAAGCGATTTGCCACAAGCGGCTTGTAGGAACGGAAGGTGGAGAGCACGGATTTCCGCAAATCCCGGCGAGATGCCTGGTCCGCGACGAGTCCGGTTAGAAATTCCTGGTGTTTCTCCTTGGCACCAGTTAGTTCCAATTCGCGAGCTTGGCGGCTCCGCATGATCGCCCCCTGCACTTGACCGATCTTACGGTCCTTCACGACCTGAACTCGCTGCGCGAGGGCTGTGCGGCTGGAGTGGTAGGCTTGATGGATTTTGGCCCCACGCTTCTCCATGATCGCCTGTTCCCGCTCCACCGCCAGTTGGCGGATGGCGGCGAGTTCGTGGACACGCTTGGTCAAAAGCTCCGCATCGGCTTCTTCGCGCAGCAATGTTTCACGACGCACTCCTGACATCTTCTCGGCCCGCTTTTTAATCAGTGCTTTCTCCAGCGCAATGACTTCGGAAACACCTGATTTCAGATGTTCGAGTTGTCCTTGTACGGAGCGGAGGTCGGTGGATTCAGTCGCAGTCTGCATGAACTTTTTCTAGCAAGTGGTCGAGTTCTTCAATGACCCTCAGGGCGGAGTTCACGCTGACCATTAATTCCGATAGATACAACTCATCGAATTCCTGGGCTTTGCGGTCCCGCCATGAAAAGCGGGTTTCTCCCCACCGCGCTTGGAGATGGCGGGTGGCAAGCGTGAGCAGGCCCTTGCTGCCGGACATGCTCACGACTCACCTCCCGTTTCGACTGGAGTGGGCGGAGTTGCCTGCGTTGGGGCGTGTTTTTCAGCGTAGGCTTGCAACGCTTTGATAGATTCGCCGAGAGAATGCACCCCCATGGGAAGTTTCTGACCGACGAGATCGAAAATCGGCCCGAGCTGCCGCAAAAGGGGCGTGGCGCGGTTCTCAAAAGTCTGCCGCCATTTTTTCACGACGAGCGATTTTTCCTCAGCTTCTTGCAATTTCCGCCGGGCTTTGAGGACGGCCATTTTCTGAAAAGCGTTACTGGCTTGCGGGCTTGTTAGGTTGGCGCTGTAGAGTTCCTGCTCCGCCTGATGGAGCTGCTTCATGCCCAGTTTCACTTGCCCTGCCCAATGTTGGGCGCGGTCGGTATCGAGCCAAGTCTGCGTCCGGCGGACGTCGCCCTCCATGTCTTCCAGCGCGACGCGAGCTTTGGAAATGTATTGAATCAAATCCGTGCGGAATGATTCCAGCGCGTCGATGGATGAAATTTTGACTTGGTCAGACATTGAGTTTCAGCGCTGGTCGAGATACTGCTGGATGCGTTCCGCCTTGCGTAACAGATAAGGCGTGTGGCGGTCGGAAAGTTCGAGGAAGGATTTTAGAGTTTTCATAAGCTGAGTAAACTCCGCCGAGAATTTTTCCTGCTCCTGATCCTGCCACGAATCGCCAAGCGCCGAAAAGCGGGCCATTAGCGAGCCGGTGCGCTCTCGCAAGTCGCCGTTGAAACGCTTTAACTCAGCAGCAAATCGGCGGACTTCCTCGGGGTCGATGATGGCTTGTGACATGGTGGTTCTGGCGGATGGGCTACCGTTTCCTTTCCAGTGAATAACAGTCGCTTTTTGATACGCTGCCAACCGCATTTTCACGCCCTTTACAAATCTCTGCGAAATCGCTGCATCCTTCGCCGAAATGCCACCCACAATCGCACCTTGACCCCGCCCATTCCTCGCTTTACCTAAGCCGCCGCATGGGATTTGACACACTTGGGCTCTCCGCAGCCGTTCTGGAAGCCATTGAGGAATCCGGTTACACTACGCCAACGCCGATCCAGGCGCAGGCGATTCCGCTCATCCTCGCAGGACGCGACCTCATCGGCGCATCCCAAACGGGGACCGGAAAAACCGCTGCCTTCGCCCTGCCCTCCCTTTCTAAGATCGAAAAACTCGGCAAACCGCAGATCCTCGTCCTCGAACCCACCCGCGAACTGGCCCATCAAGTCGCCGAGCAATTTGAAAAATACGGCAAGCACACCGGCCTGAAAGTCGCCCTGCTCTACGGCGGCGTGGGCCTCGGCACCCAGTCCGAGCAACTCGCCGCAGGGGCCGATATCGTCGTCGCCACACCCGGTCGTCTGGTCGATCACTTCTACCGCACCACCATGCGCTTTGGGGAAATCAAGGTGCTCATCCTCGACGAAGTGGACCGGATGCTGGACATGGGCTTCCTCCCGCAAGTCCGGAAAATTGTCAACCTTTGCCCGTGGGAAGGCCGCCAGACGCTGTTTTTTTCCGCCACCATGCCACCGGCGATCCAGACCTTCGCCCAATGGTGCCTGACCGATCCGCTCAGCATCGAGATCGCCCGCACTTCCATTCCGACCAGCGTCACCCACGCATTTTACCCCGTCGCGATGGACCAACGCGACGAACTGCTTTTAGAACTCCTGAAACAAACCGAATACCACTCGGTCATGATTTTCACCCGCACCCGCAAAGAAGCCGACCAGCTCACTTC
>JANYFB010000023.1 GCA_025362955.1 Akkermansiaceae bacterium | reverse complement strand
GTGGCGATGCCTTGGGAGCGCGAAAGCTGCACGGCATCGAGAGCGGTGGCAAGCATGTTTTCGAGAAGCGGTCTTTCATCGGGGGAAAATTTTCCGAGGACGTGGCCGGTCATTTCGCCAGGCAGGCTTCCGCCGATGCCGAGCTTAAGGCGGGGAAAGGCATCGTTTCCTAAATGCTGGAGGATGGATTTGATCCCATTATGGCCGCCTGCGGAGCCTTTTTCGCGGAAGCGGAGGGTGCCGAGTGGGAGGGAAACGTCGTCGTAAATGACGAGCATTTGCTCGGGCGTCCATTTGTGGAAGGAGAGGATCTGCTGGATGGCGCGGCCGCTCAAGTTCATGAAGGTCTGCGGTTTAAGCAAAATCGTGCCGGACCCAGGGAGCTTGGCAAGGTGGCTTTGCCACTTGGGTATGGACTGGAATGTCGCTCCCTCCGCAGTGGCGAGGCGGTCGAGCACCCTGAAGCCAACATTGTGGCGGGTGTCTTCATATTGCCGCCCAGGATTACCGAGGCCGACGATGAGTGAGAAGGACATGGGGAAAGAGATTTGAGATTTGAAATTTGGGATTTCAAATTAAAAAGAACGCCCGGACCGCATAAGCAGGCCGGGCGTTTTAGAGAAACGAATGGACGGCTTATTTCGCAGGTGCGGTTGCGGCATCTTCCGAGACGGCTGCGGCGGCCTTGCTAACGTGAGCCACGACGACGTCTGCGGCGTGGGTGGCACGGACCCCGGCAGGGAATTTGATCTCGCCGATGTGGAGGGAATCACCAATTTGAAGGGCGCTGATATCGACCTCAATGGTTTCTGGAAGGTCGTTAGGAAGGCAGGTGATTTCGATGGCGTGGACGTATTGCTCGATGAGTCCACCGGCCTTGACCCCGGCGGATTCGCCGTTGAGGTGGGTCGGAATGTGGGCGGTGATCGGGGTGTTTTCGTCGATGGCGCGGAAGTCGGCGTGGAGCGTTTTACCGGAGAGTGGATCGTGCTGGATGGACTGGAGGAAGGCGAGGCGGGTGCCCGCGCCTTCGATGTCGAGATTGACGATGATGTTTTCCGAGCTGCTGTGGGCAAGGAGATCAGCGAAGGTTTTCGCATCGACCTTCAGGTTGATGTTTTCGGTGCCTTTGCCGTAGATCACGGAGGGAACCCAGCCTTCACGGCGCATTTGATTGAGACGGCCGGAGCCGGTGCGGGCGCGTGGAGCTGCTTTGAGAGATGTCTTCTTGGCCATGACGAGATGTCGTTAGTAATTTAGTGCCGCCGGGGATTACTGCACCCAGTACGGGGCGGCGTGTTTAGCGGGCGAATCGACAGTTGTCAAAAATTTGTTCGAGAAACGCTTCAAACGGAGAAAAGCGACGTGATCGACTGACCGCCGTGAATCCGGCGGATGGCCTCGCCGAGCAGCGGAGCGATGCCGACGACTTGCACTTTCGGCCCGGCTGCCTGCGGCACGGAATCGGTGGTGATGACTTCCTCAATCGCGGAATCCCGGATGCGCTGGTGGGCGAGCGAACCGAGAATGGCGTGGGAGACGCCGGCGTAGATCCGCTTGGCCCCGTGTTTATGGAGGATTTCCGCAGCAGCAGTGAGGGTTCCGGCGGTCTCGGTCATGTCATCGACTAGCAGCACATCGCGTCCTTCCACCTCGCCGATGACGTTCATGGCTTCTACCCGAGTGGCGCTGACACGGTGCTTGGCGACGATGGCGAGCTCGGCCCCGAGGGCATCGGCATAGGCCCGGGCCATTTTCACGCCGCCGACGTCCGGCGAGACGACGGTAAGATTCGAGGTGTCCGGATGGCGCTCACGGAGATAGCCGATGAGCACGGATTTCGCATAAAGATGGTCCACGGGAATGTCGAAAAAACCTTGAATCTGCGGGGCGTGGAGGTCCATGGTGAGAACTCGGTTGACGCCCGCGGAGGTCAGTAAATTGGCCACCAGCTTCGCGGTGATAGGAACGCGCGGCTGATCTTTCCGATCTTGCCGGGCGTAGCCGAAAAACGGCATCACCGCAGTAATCCGCTCCGCACTGGCACGGCGGGCGGCATCCACCATGATGAGCAGTTCCATGATGTTGTGATTCGTCGGAGGGCAGCTCGGCTGAATGATAAACACATCTGCCCCGCGGACATTTTCGTTAATTTTCACCTCGGTTTCTCCGTCCGGGAAGGCGGAAACGTGGACGTCGGCAAGTGGTTGGCCGAGGCTGTCTGCGATGCGCTCGGCAAGCGCGCGGTGAGCGGTTCCACTGATGATTTTCATGGTCAAAACAACGATAAGCAGGAAGGACGGCGGATTGTTGACAGAGGAGCGAGTGTCGGCAATACTTTGCTCGTAAATCGTTCTACCCGCTGCGCAACTGATGTCGTCCAACCCAACCGAGCCGGTCACTGGCACCCGGCCACCTTCCGTTCACGGGGGTGTGAATGTAGTTTTTTGGGTGTCGATGATACTGTCAGCGGCGGTGCTGGTGTGGTTTTATAGGTTCGAGTTCCGTTATGGTTCGATTCGAAACCTCTCGGCTGCAAGCTGGCTTTGGAGCGCATGGAATGATGACTTGGACTATGAGCATGGAAAGCTGTTCCCTTTCGTCGTCATAGGCCTGATCATTTACCGTTACAGGGAAATCAAGGCGGTTGTGAGCAAAGGCAGCTTTTGGGGTCTAGCAGTCGCCTTCTGTGGAGTGCTCCTTTACACAGCAGCCTTCCGTACGCTGCAGCCGCGAATCGCGATTGTGGGTTTGCCATTCATTCTCTGGGGTTCCGCGTGGTTTCTCTGGGGCTGGCGGGTGGCGAGGATGCTGACATTCCCGTTGTTCTTTTTTTGGCTGGCAATCCCCTTGCCGAGTTTCCAACAAGCGACAACCCATTTGCAATTACTGGCTACCTCGTTGGCCCACCATGGTTCGGGGCTGTTTGGAGTAGAAACCTATGTAGAGGGGACTAAGGTGTTGCCCTTGAAGGGAGATTGGAAACCTTTGGATATCGCGAAGGGATGCAGCGGAATCCGCTCACTGATGGCCTTGCTCATGATTTCCGCAGCTTGGGCCTATGTCGCGAAAATGGCGTTCTGGAAAAAAGTACTGCTTTTTCTGATGGCTTTCCCGCTGGCAATTCTGGGCAACGCCTTGCGGGTGATATCTATTTTTGTCATCGCCGAGTATGGCAACGCGAAATGGGCAACGACTACCTGGCATGATTGGTCGGGACTGCTGCTATTCTATCCATTTTCGCTGATGTTGTTATTGGCGACCCATTCTTCATTGGAGGGCGGCCTTCCATGGAAGAAAGCCAGCAAACGGCAACTCCGGCGAGTGACTGTCACGCGCACGGATGAATCCAAATCATTCCTCCCGGAATCATGAAAAGCCGAGCCTTGATACTCCCTATGTTTTTGGCGGGTTCATTGAGCGCAATTTATTTTTTGCCGAAGGTGGGTGCAGTCGCGCAATCTGCAGTGAGGATGGATCTACCGCGCTCTTCCGGAACATGGTCTTTTCAAAATCAAGTCGCCAGCCAGGACGAAATTCTCACTTTGTCACCCGACACACAGTTTTCCAAGGCTATGTGTTTCAGCGTCCGTCCTGGCGAGTTATTTCAGGATGGCTCTCCTGTGCCGGATCGTGTGGACTTGTCGATCGTGCTATCGGGAGCGGATATCAATAATTCGATCCACCGGCCGGAGCGATGCATGCCAGCACAAGGTCACAATATCACCGGCTCCAGCGACCAAGTGTTGAAGCTTTCTAACGGCCGAGAATTCCCCGCCAAGCGGCTTGTATCGGTCCAGTCGATACGAAGCCCGGCGAACAAGGAGCGGGAAGAGTATGTGAAACTCAATTGCCTGACCTATTACTTTTTCGTCGGCCACGAACGTGTCACTAACGATCATCTTGGCCGGACCTTTATTGATATGAAAGACCGGTTAGTACACGGCATTGATCAACGCTGGGCCTATATTTCGGTATCGATGTGGTATGGGAAAGTCTTCTGGATTAAAGACAAGTTAGTGACCGAGGTGGAAGCGGACGCGAAAATCAAAAAATTTCTAACTGACTTTTCCGAAAAGCAGATTGACTGGAGCCAAATTAAAAAGTGAGAAATCGCTGTTGGGTAAAACCTTTATTCGGCAGGTGCGACTTTTGCTCCTTCTAGAAAGGTGATCGTCCGATCCAGATAGGCGAGATACTCGATGCGTTGGCTCGGGGTGACATCTCGTGGTAATTCCTTGGCCATCCCGATTCGTCGTTTTGCTTTGATAAAATCCGCCAAAGCTTCTGCCGGTCGACGGGCCGACCAAGCTGAGGCGGCCATTTTTCCAAAAAGAATACCCGCACGGTAGTGGGCGCGTGATCCCATCGGAAGCGTGATGGCAAAGTCATAGGCTTGCAGGGCCCCATTGTAATCGCCGCTAGCCTCGCGGGCCGCGCCGAGGCTCTCATGGACGGAGATCCTTAATTCCGCCAGGTCTTGCGCAATCCAGTGCGTTTCCTTGATCGATTGCTCGATCTGTTGGGCTGCGGTTTCCAAGGATGCGAGTGTCGGGTCGGGGTCCTCGGTATTGAACTGGCGGATCCCCTTACGCAGGAGATGCTTGGCGAGGGAATAGTGGGCTTGAAATGCGGATTCCATACCACCTTCCAAGTGAACTGCACGGTCATAGGCATCCTCCGCTTCCGGGTCCCGGTGAAGTTGGCTGAGAGTATTTGCTCGGTTGACCACCGGGCCGGGATCATAGGGGTGAAAACGCTCGGCTTCCAAATAGTCCTGGATCGCTTGTCCGGCGAGTACAACGGAATCGGCCTCCGTAGCGGACGACGCAGTGGTTTGATAAAGCGCGCCGCGTTCTTTGTAAAAAGTGGACTGCGGCCAAATTCGGATGGCATCTTTGAGTGCGTCAATTTTCGATTCGTCCGAGGAAATCGCCTGTTTATTAAAATAACTGGACCATAATACCCGCGTCACTTGGGTGCCTTTCCATCCCATGGGAAGTAGCAAAATTGCGCACGCAAGAACCGCTGCCGACAGAAGGATTTTCAATCCGAACACCTGTGAAATCGAGCCACGGTTGACGGACCCGCGAGACATTTGTCCCAAGCAGATTCCGAGTAGTAACGTCCCCGGCATTAAATGAAATACAAAGCTGAAACAAGATTGGATAAACATTCCGGAGAAGGCCGCCAGACCTCCCATCCGCCAAGCCGTGGCGGACGGGGAATCGTTTGAGGTTTCAGCAAAAAGAATCCGAATCACGGCGAGGACCACGAGCGTGCCCAGCAGGCAGATTAACAACGCGGCCCCAATACTTCCGTAGTCCGTGGCGGATTGTAGAACTTCATTATGAACTTGTTCTGGAATATGGCTCAGGGTTTCGCCTTGGATGGTGTTCTCGGCGAAGCGGAAGCTCTCCCAACTAAAACTCCGGCTCCCGCCACCGGCCATCGGATGCAGACCGATGCAGGACATCGCAATTCCTAAAAAATAAAGACGGCAGGTGTTATCCAGGACGCCGTCAATGCTAAAGCCTGCATTGCGAAGCTCCTGCGAGCTTTGCCATCCCTTCAGCAAAAAACCTCCAAGTACAAGACCGATTAATGGGATTGCGATCAAGCCACGGGCAAACCAGCGAGACCCCTTACGCTTCGCCGTGATTAATGCACAAACCGCAATAATTCCAGATGCTATGACCGCACCCAAAATACCGCCTCGTGAGTGGGTGAAATAGACGGCAACGATTCCCGCCAATGCGATCAAACCAAAAAAAAGGCGTGTTCCAATCGCGTGACGTCCGGTCAGCGCCGCTGCACCGACCAGCATGGACGACGCAATCAGATAATTAGCGGCTTCATTGTAATGTGCGTAGAAACCCGTGGGCCATCCTGTTGGCCGATCTTTGAAGACAGGGGAATAACTGGGATCGAGAATTTGCTGAAAGATCACCGCCAAGTTCGCCACCAGCAGGAGGGTCACTCCCCAAATGAGAACTCGCTCGGCAAATGCGTTTCCTGCAATCGCACGGATGCTAACGAAAGTGCCGCAAACTCCCGCCAGAAGCATCAGGTCCGCTTGTCCGAGTTCCACTACCGGGGACATCCACGCCCTCCACGCAAACCAGCTCGCCACCAAGGTGCCAAATGAAATCAATCCGAAATCTGCTCCAAACTTGGTTCGCTTCCAAAAGATGGGCAATGCCGCAGCCACGGAAACTCCCAGTGCGAGCATGGCGGGCCCCCATGACCACGACCGTGTCTGTGGACCGATCACCACCGCGAGAATCAGTGAGAGGACCAGAAATAAGGAGGAGACGGCTGGCATCATGGAGTGTGGGATGTCTCGTGTTTGTGAGGTGCCAATTTTACGAACTTTGAAACACCTTGTTCAGTTTTGTTCGGGCAAAATCCCCGAAAGCTGGTCGAAGTGGTGACAGGGAGGAACGAGCAGCCTTCCTGTAATGTTAAGTCGCACCTTTGCCGAGCAAGACGGCGGGGATCGTTCGCAGCAGGATCTTGATATCCAGCCAAAGCGACCAATTGTCGATGTATTTTAGGTCCATCGCCACCCATTCCTCGAAGCTGGTGATGGAGTTGCGTCCGCCAGCTTGCCACTCGCAAGTGATGCCAGGTTTCACGCTCAAGCGTCGGCGATGGGAAAGCTCGGAAAACGCATCCACTTCATAAACGGGTAATGGACGGGGACCGACCAAGCTCATGTCACCTGCTAGGACATTCCAAAGCTGGGGTAATTCGTCGACGCTGAACTTCCGCAGCAGGGCACCGAAGGGGAAAATCCGTGGATCGTGTTTCAATTTGAAAACCGGCCCTTCCATTTGATTGCCATGATCCTCCTTGATTTGATCGAGCATCGTTTCAGCGTTGGGAACCATGGTCCGGAATTTCCACATGCAGAACGGTTGGCCGTAACGACCCGCCCGCATCTGAGAGAAAAACACCGGCGCTCCTGGACTTTTCATCATGATGCCGATCATTGCGAAAATCCAAAAAGGCGAGGAGGCGCAGATGAGAATGAAAGCACCGATCCTATCAAAAATTTCTTTGGATAACAATTCCCAAGAAAGCTCGGGCGTGGAGCGCAACACTAACATCGGTTTGTTTCCGATCGCATCGAAAACGGGCCGCGCGATTTGAGAACGAATGAACGAAGCCGCGATCCATGCCTCAACTCCTTGCAGCTCGCAGGCCTCGACCGCACGCGCGACTTTCTCGAACTCGGTGTTCTTTGCGGCAAACACCACGCGGCTCACAGCTTGGTTTTTTAACAAGGTGAAAAGCTCATGTACCTCGCGAGTTGCTAGATCGAACTGATCCACCACCTTCCAGCCCTTCACGATTGCCGGATCAAATTCTTTCAAAAGTTCAGCCATTTCGCTACCCGAACCGGCGATGATGATTCGTTCCTTGGTGGTTTCGCTTTCAGTCTGCCGCTTGAGCCAGATCTGCGTCATCCGGTCCCTGAGCAGGATCAACAGAAACATGAAGACCAGGCCAAGCCCTAGGATGAGGCGTCTCACACCCTGCACTTTTGCAAACACCGCGAAGAGTCCGACGATTAAGACGATTACCAGAAGTCCCCGGACCAACTGCCACATGGCGGTGCTCGCGGGCTTGTGCCAGAGGTGGTCGTAAAATCGGAAACGCTCTAGCACGAGAGGGGTGAACGGCACCGCGATATACAAGACCCAGTTCATCGATTGGAGCAATGCCTCTTCAGGTGCGCTCATCCCGAGCCAATCGCGGACAGCCCCACCCAGCCAAAACGCGAGCCATACCAAAAAAGCATCCGAAAGCTGGAGCACTTGGATGGTGAATGAGTCTTTGCGGCTGATAGCCATAATCTTAGTCGATCAATGAAACCGGGAACACTCCTCGGGGGCGTAGAATCACTGAAATTTCACCCGCTGCAATCTTAGAGTGAAAAAACCCGTGCCAATTTGATGGCTCTCACGGCGGCTCCCGGTTCTCGCGTGGGAATTTGGTTGGAAACCCCGGGAAGCGTGTGTTTTCTAGGGCAAGAAATGCGGCGCTTCACATTACCGGGAACGTTTTTGATTCTCTGGGCGGCGCTCTATTTTCTCTGGCAGTATCGCTTCGAGAGGTCGCCTGAATTTCCGACGATCACGCTCTCGGCACTCCTCATGGGCACCACGGCCTTGCCTCCGGGCGTCGAGCACTTGGGAATGGAAAGCCAACCCATCCTCCGATTGCGGGTGGACAAGGAACATCCCCGAGTCGTGATGCGTTTTGATTTGCCAGCAATGAAACCGGTGGATTTGCTTTATCTGCGGTTCCAAGCCAATTCCAAGAAACTAACGCCCGGCAAGGAAACGTGGGAAGACGGACGCGGCCTCATCGAATGGCATTCTCCCGCCGCAGGGCCGGGTTGGGAAAATGATCCGGTTTGCTCCGCGCGGTTCGATCAGAAAGGGGAGATCCGGGAATCGGTGTCGAGACCGCTTCATGCACCCGCCATCCCAGCATTGCGCTTAGAAAATCTGGGGACGAGCGGCGACTTCGAGATTTCGATCTTTGAAGCCACCGTCGTGAGGGAGCGATTGCTGTGGAAAATCGGCCGCTGGATTCTCATGGCTGGCTGGCTGGCGTGGATGATCGCAAGCACCCGCTTCCCGGGACGAGGAGGGTTCATTCGTTCCTTAGCCTCCGCCTTGATCTGGCTCGTCATGGGAATATATTTCGTCGTCCCGGGACCGTGGAAGTCGATCCATTCACTCGGATCTCAATTTCAAATCGGCCCGGAAATTTCCGTCACTCACGCCGAACAAGCTGCCACTCCAGTTGGTCCAGACCCATCGAATATTCCGGTTCCAAGCGCCTTAGAAACCGTCGGTAAAATTCCAGATATGGGAGATTTCACCCTGCGGCTCAAACATTACGCTGCAAATGCCCGCCCGCTGCTTCACATGATGATGTTGTTCGGTCCGACTCTGCTGGCCGCTTGTTTAATAGGAAAACACCCGACAATGTCCCTCGCCATCATTTTCGCGCTGGCCACCGAGGCAGCGGAGTTCGCGTTTGGCTATGGCTTTGACCGAGTAGATTGTTTCGACTTGATTTGCGACGCGGCCGGCATCGCCTTGGCTCTTGCTGCTTATCCATATCTGAAACACAAATTCCTGCGGATCGCTTTTGGATAAGCTTCAACTGGCAAGTGAACGCTTCCGCTGGAGCAGGGAAAAGCCGTGTCGCAGTGTTCGCGGCGTGTGAAAATGAATGGCTGAAAAATCCTGATATTCCAATAGAATCCAGTCGATGAAGGCTCTCTCGCCGGGCTGATGGGCATAGAAGTCCTCGTCTTTCCACTCACCCCGACACTCGCGAGTGAATGTTTCATGGATCGGGGCGAAGTGCGACCGATGCCACAAGCCCGTGTCATGAATCGCGATCATTCCCTCTGGGGCAAGACAGGCAATGATACGTTGAAAAGTTTGAATATTGAGTTCCAATTCGTGGGCGGCATCGAAGAACACAAAGTCGATTGCCTGATTTTCTATATCTCCCGGATCGAAGTCTGTTTGTGATTTTCCAATAAATGCGAAACGCTGATCAAAGTTGAATTCCGTCTTCGCCCTCTTGATCGATTCCGCGTCGATATCATAACTATACAATCGACTGTCTCCCGGCAAGGCTTGCAAGAAATTGAATGCACTGTGGCCGTGGAAAAATCCGAACTCCACCACGACCTTGGGGCGGATCGTCCGGATGATCCCGAATAGGGCAATCGCTTCATCCCTTTGAAGCGGGCCGATGGCATCATCTTCGCGATAAGACGGCAAATGGGACATGCCGATTCTCTGTGTGCGACCAAGGCACATTGAGAAAATTCCAACAAGCCATCGAAAGAAAGCCCAGCGGTAAAACAAGCGTCGGATTAGAGATTTAAGTCGGGCGACCATGAATCAGGTAGTGTTACATTTTCCCCAAGCGCCCGGCCCACCCATCGCGAATTGCACGGCAGAGCAAGGGGACACGTGACGGCCCGTCGATAATGGCTGCAGCAAATGTATAAACTGCCGCGATGTGTAGGGCTTTTAAATTTCCCGCTTGCTTGCGTTTCAACCAAACCATGTTGCGAACCTTATAGTAGAGTTTCCAGTCCGCCAGTCCGCGCTCGAAGAAGAAGTTTTTTCCAAGAAAGCTCCAATGCACTACGTTGTGTGGTCCCGGATGATCCAATACCGCGCCACGAATGGCTTCTTGCTGAAAACCCGCTTGTTCGATGCGCCATGGGTATTCCTCATCTTCGCCGCGGATAAATAGATCTCCATTGACAGGTCCTACGCTCTCACGAACCTCACGCGGGAGAAGCGCTCCCGTCCAAGAGATTCTACTGTGAACATTCGGGCCATCAGGAAGTTCGTCTTCACTCCATGCCAAGCGCCAACCACCTCGACCATCGTCGATCTGCAACGGCCAAGTAAATTTTCCAGTTAGGGGGTCGACTTGCAATGCATGTCTTACCACGCTCGGGTCCCATTCACCTTCTAACATGGCTGCCAGCGCTGATTCGCGCGGCCAGGAGTCGTCATCGAGAATCCATACTGCATCCGCTCCCTCGGCGAATGCCATATCCATAACCACCTCCACCCCTCCGGCATTTCCCCGGTTTTCCAACATGGGATGGATCACCAGTTTGAACGGTAAATCTACTAAAGATATTAATAAATTTGGCGTGTCATCAGTCGAGCAATTGTCTGCCATCATCACCCATTCTGGAGGGCATGTCTGCCGCGCGAGCGCCATCACACACGCCTTTGCGTTTTCCGCCCGGTTCATCGTGGCGAAGACCGCAGCCACGCGAATGGGATGGGATAATGAATCAGACATGCTTATATCAATTTCAGGACCGCCTTCCATCCGAGGGCGAGTATGGATAGTAATCCATCGACCAAGCCCACTAGATAAGGATCTTTAAAAAGGGTGATTCCATAAGCCCTGCGAATGGCCCGCGATTCGACGTGTTGGCGTTCGGCGGCTAGGATCGTGTCCATGTCACGCGTTTTGGCTAGATGCCGCAGCGAGGCGTTTCCACCATGGAGCCGGAAATCTGCGATGTTGATCGGGATGCGATAAAACTTTTTCCCGATGGAATCGAGACGGGCGTAAAACTCGCCGTCCATCACATAGTTGAAATCCTCCCGCAGGCGATGCCCTTGTCCGATGACGGTCGATTTTCGATAGAATGCGGCAGTCGAAGGAACATAACAATGATGATAGATATGAACAAATCTTGACCATCCTGGCACCTTCATCTCACGGATTATTCCGCCGGATTCGGTTATAAAGTGGTAATCCCCATAGACAATATCCGCGTTCGACTTCTTTAACTCTGTAAGGACTTGGGAGAGAATTCCAGGTTTCAAACGATCGTCCGCATTCAACCACATCGCCCAATCACCCTTGGCTTGTTCAAAGCCCTTGTTGATCGCATCCGACATGCCGAAATCCTTTTCCTGTTTCCAAACCGCGTTCGGAAATGTCGCCGCTACGGAGGAGCTGTCATCTTGCGATCCGCCATCGAAGATAAGGTGCTCCAAGCTTACGCCCGGCTGATCCGCCACGCTGGAAAGACAATCACCGAGGAATCGCCCGTAGTTCAAACTGGGTGTAATGATCGTGAAATCCATGATGACTTGGCGAATCAGTACAAGGAAAGAATGTGGATTACGATATTCTTGTCGCGATGGCGAAAGCTCCCGGCTGATAAGTGATGCAATGGGTCTCTCTGCGCACGTAGTCCCGCCTTCAGGCGGTCTTCCACTACGCACGAAAGCCACGCGGTAGAGCCCGAGAATCTCGCAGATCCACCGATTCACGGAAACACTGAATCACGGCTCCCGCCACCTTATTCGCGTGCAGCCGGTCGCTCCATGTCGCCGCAATCCGCGCCGGGTTTCTGTCGCCGTGTTTCCATTTGGCAAGTTCATCCCGCAGCGTTTGTAGGTGTCCGCATGCATCATCTGTGCCAGCCAGTTTCCCTGAGTTCTCGGAAACGAACCATTCGAACCCCCCCATGGAGACGGAGCGTCCCGCCACCACCGAGCAGCCCGAGCATAGTGCTTCCGCAGCAGCAATTCCAAAACTCTCGAAGGCGGACGGACTGTAGAACAACTGGGATTCGGCTAGGATGTCCGCAAGCTCGTCTCGATCTACCCGCCCTCGAACCTGGACCCGGTCGCGCTGAAGTGCGGGCAAGGAATGATGCCAAGTCTCAAGTTCGGCAGTGGGATTTCCAGCGATCACCACCCAGATTTCTTCATCCGTCGCGAGTAGCGAGCCGATGACCTCCATCAGCAGCCAGGGGCGCTTCTGTAACACATCTTGCCAGCGGCCGACACAAGCCACTTGCCTGCGTTTCTGTTCGCCAGAGTAGCGGAAGCGTGACTCCACCGCGTGGGGAATCAGCCGGATCCGTTCTGCCAGATCTTGACCGCCATAGATTCGGCACAGTTTTTGATAGTGCTCCGACGCCATGGGAGACACGCAGGCGATCACGTCGCCCTGTTTCAAATGCGCGGCCCGCAGTGGGTCGGTTAGAAAGAGGCCGACGCTCAGACCGCGTAGCGTGAGTTTGAGAAATCGCAGCCATGCCCCGGGACCGCGCCCTTGTCCTGCGAGAATCCACTGTTCCTCAATCCAATCGCGGAAGCCAACCAGCGGACTGACCAGTCCGCCGTTATCCTGATTCAGCACAAGGAAAATTCCCGCCTTTTGAATGGCCGCAGCAACTTTTCTGAACTTGGGACTGCCCCATGCGTATAGCACCACGGCGTCGAGTTTCTGAGATCGCCACCATTTCACCGATTCCAAGTTTGCAAATTCCGTCCGGATCAAATCCGCCTCATCCTCCCGTTTGCGTTCTCCCGGCATCAACGCCATGGATTCGCAACCGATCGCTTGAAAGCCACGGCACAATAACCCACTGTCCCGCGCGAAAAAATCCGCGCCACCGCCAAAAGCGACCGGGGTGCAGGTAAAGATGCGCATAAGTCAAAGGCGTGGAGGTTGCGCGCTACCGCCGGGAGCCCAGTCAAAGAGTTGAGAAAGGAAGTCGAAGAACAACCGGAACGTCGTTGCTTGGTCGTTTTTCACTTCCTTTGGGCATGCTGCCCCGGCAGTGCGGCGCCACCTGCGTAAGTTCAGACTTCCGCCTGATGACTCTTATTCCGCCACTCAGTTTGCAGTGTGCCTCCCCATCCGAGAAGCGCGAAGAACACATACATCAATCCGTAACGGTCACGATTGAAGCTGAAATCCAGGTGCTGGTTGATCACGCTGTAGGAGATGACCGCACAGAGCATCGGGCAGAGTGTCACCCACGCGCACCACCGGAAAAATGCTTGGTTAAGTCCGCGTAACGGATGCTGCAGCAAGACCAATCCGCCGAGAATTCCGGTGAGTGCGGTCATCCCGATCATGGCATTGCTTGCCCATGGCAGGGAGTGGTCAATGACAGCAAGTTTTTGTCGCGCTAGCAGAGGGGTGAAGCCCTGTGGATCATGAAGGTAGAATGGTAGCGTAATTCCGATGGCTGCCACCATCACAAGAGTGATTCCCATTGCTGCCATGGGGAACCCGGTTTTCCGGAATAAAGCTGCTGCTACCAAGGGCGTAAGAAGAAAGAAGTTGGGGCGCGATGCCATGGCCACGCCAAGTAACAGGCACACCAGCCATCGCCGTTGCCAAGAGGAGTTCGGCACTGACCATGTCGTGATGGCTAACAGCAGAAACAACGTCATGTAAACGCCGTTCGCGATCAAATCACCTCCAGAAATGAACTCAAACTGAGTAGCAGGAGAGAGTGCCAGTGGCGCGAATGTTAGGATCAGTGCCAACGCCTTGTCTTTGAAGACGTGGCAGGACGCGAAGAGAAAAGCACCCATCCAAAATATGTTCTGATAGGAGCTATCGCCCAAAGCGACAAAAGGCGCAGCCAGTACCGTAGCCCCCGGAAGGACGGACAGCGGCCCGGCGTTGGGATTTTGTGGATAATAGGGTGACAATCCTCCCACCATGCGGGTTACTGCCAAATTGAGGCCTTCGTCACGGTCACTGCTTTTTCCCGAGCCACCCCGGCCATCTTCCAAAGGATGCAGCACGGCGAATCCAACAACCAGTCCGGCCATTCCCAGGATCGTCAGTCTGCCGAAATATTTGCGCAACCAAGAAGCCCCATGTCCGCCGAGCCTTCTGATTAAAAGGACCGCGGCGATGACTCCGGTCACATAGGCCGCCACTCCCGCCAGACCGGTGTATTTCTGGACAAATCCGGTGGATGGAAATGCCAGTAGTAGCGCAAGAATCCAAAGATCACGTGCTTGTGGGGCCTCATCGCGCGATGCGCCAAGGGAATTGATAGGCAAGTCAGGCATACTCAAAGGACGGCAAGGTTGTGGAGGTCTGCGAACCAAGACTCAGAAGTGTTTCCTCCTCCCATCCCATCCAGTTATGGCGGATGAGAATCTGAAAGCAGGCCGCCATCATCTTATGAAGCGAATCATTCGGCGCGAGTGACAGCTCCTTCAGCCGTGTCCCTAACTTTGCGTTGTTTGAGTGGTAGTTCCTTGCCTGCCAGACGCTTGGACGGTAGTCTTCGTGGATAGATGAAATCCTTGGTGAAGCAGCGGTAAAAGTTCATCAAACCGTAGGCTTCTTCCGTCTGCAGATCAACCTCCATTGTCCGAGGTGTCCACAATTCCTACCTCGGATGATTGTCATCATCCGTTTCAACAAAGACCTAAGCCCCGCCTTGCATCGCGGCCAGATAGCCGGTGTTTTTTCGGGTGTAAGATCGCTCCGGGCAAACTCTACCCAGTGCGAATCCGCATGACGCACTCTTCGGCGGGTTTTCGCATCGCGGGATTGCGTGCATGGATGTGGGTAGAACAAGGACGGTTCGCATGAGCATATTAACACTATTGACACATTGGTAGATTTTTCACGTGACTACAATGAAGCTGCCATACCATTGATACTCTACGAAGAATACTAACAAGAAAGTTTGGACTGGTATTATTGCGAGTATTATTATAGAATCGGCAACTTCCCCACCATGAGTTTTAAACGTTTCTTTCCGTGGATCACATTTCTGACGCTCCTTCTCGCTTGCACGCTGCCTTTGTTCGTTGCCCGGAATTTGCCGTTAGTGGATTACCCCACCCATCTCGCTCGGATGTATATTTTAAGCCATCATGCGAATGATGGTTTTCTATCAAATATATATGAACTTTCCCTATTACCACGTCCGAATCTCGGCATGGACCTTATTGTATTCGTCCTCGCGAAATTCGTGTCTGTTGAGACAGCAAGCCGAACTTTTGTTGTTTTTTCCATGGCTATTACGCTATCAGGTGTCGCGATCTTAAATCGGGCCATACATCGAGAATGGTCATCGATCAGTATTCTGCTAGGTGCCGTTCTCCTCTACAACTGGGTATTTGCGTATGGCTTCATGAATTTCCTTTTTGGTTTGGGAATTATGCTGTGGGCAATTGGATTTTGGCTTATGATGGCAGACAGATCAGCGGTCATACGGATTATGGGCGGCACTTTCCTTGCTTCATTCATTTTTCTAGCTCACATCGTTCCTTTTGTTGTCTTTGCTGTGGCCCTGGGAGGAATAGGATTGCATCGATCAATCACCCAATGGCGAATTGATCCATGCCGATTGCCGAAGGAATTCATCATAGGGGTGATAGTCTGCGGCTTACCCGCATTGGTTTTCCTATACTTTACCCCGGATTCAGGGGATATAGTTACCGGTTTCTATTTCGGGCCCTGGTCTTTGAAACTGGTTGCACTATTTAGAACTCCACTCGGAATGAACTTCGAAGGCGATCTAGCAGTTTTGATCGGAGTCCTGACGCTTTTCGGGTGGGTAAGTAGGCGTGGCAACACGTCGCTTGCTCCCTCGCTGCTTATTGTTCTGCTGTTTGTAGGACTAGTGTTCATCTGCGCTCCGAATTCCTCAGAGCTGGGATTTTATCTGAATGAGAGAATCTATCTAATTTTTTTATTTTTGTCAGTTGCGGCGCTAAAAATCAAAATTTCAGGGCAACTGCCGTGCAGAGTCATCACTGGACTGCTTGTAGTCTCAATCTGGATCCGGTCGTTGATGACTGCCGGTGATTGGATAAAATGTGACGAATCTATCAACCGTGCGCGCCACGCTTTCTCGACACTTGAGGGTCCGGCTGTCCTTTACGTGGCTGCAATTCCCACTATAAGGAATTCAACCGGGTTACTGGATAAAATCGCTTCCCGGTATCAATTTTTCAAGCCTTCAGTGCAGCACATCGGGGCCTATGCGGCGCTTAACAAGGAAATTTTTGTTCCAATGGTGTATGCTCAACCGAGCTTACAACCGATTCAGATTTCCTCGCAGTTTTTGGGACTGGCAAAAATTCAAGGTTTTAACTCCATCCAGCTCAATACAGATTACGAACTTATAGAATTAGTCCGAAAACTTCGGCAGACCAAGGCTGAGCTGCCGGTAGGAATTCAACGAGTTTATCTTTATGTCTACGGAGTGGCGAAGGCTGATCCAGCATTAGTTGGAGTGACTCTAATTGCTGAGGATCCAGATTTTGTTATCTACAAACTATAATGTAGTTTAGAAACCCCAATCCATTTCCTCGGTCAGATTTCCGGTGCTCGGGAGGTGATCCGTAGCAACACGTAGCTGCAAAGCACGGTCACTGAATTGCGAACCGCACCTGGGGAAACTCTCGGAGAGGGTGCCCGATAGTGAATCGGAACTTCAATCAGTTTTTGTTTCCGCAACAGGTGGCGCAGCTCGGTCTGGTAAAAGTGCGCCTTGGAAAGAAGGG
>JANYFB010000014.1 GCA_025362955.1 Akkermansiaceae bacterium | reverse complement strand
TTTCCGCGCTTTGACAACGGCGTTCGTGTCGTCCACATCGAAGTCGTGCGGCCCCCCCCGGGTGTTTAGGGTCGGTCCTTGAATTTCAATGTTAAAACATGGCGGATCGCTGTTAGTCCGCTTCTGCTACACCCTTCAAAGATCGTCGCTCCACCCCTCCGGTTACGCTCCGCTTCACCGCCGCCCGCCGCGAAGCTGCTTTGGTTCGCAGCCTCCTCCCGGCTGCTCACCCTGCGGGGCACGTCGCGTTCGCTCCTGTCCATGAGGCCTACAAACCTTCGGCCTCATAGCGCCTTGGGATCGTGCTTGCCGTTCTTTGTCACGCACCATGTTTCCGCGCTTTGACAACGGCGTTCGTGTCGTCCACATCGAAGTCGTGTGGCCCTCCGGGTGCTACGGCGTTAAGTTCTGAACCGTGCATCTCGTGGCGTGAGATCGAGGTGCCGGCTAGCGCGGCGAGTCTGCGGGCCGCCATGTTTTTCTCAAACCGGAAACATTTGACTCTTTGCAAAGCTTGCCCGCCGCCCTCGGGAAGGGTAAATCCACACCGTCATGGCTAAGAAACCTGTAGTGCTCATCATTCGCGACGGCTGGGGTGTAAATCCCGGCGGAAAAGAAACCGCCGTCAAGGATGGAAATGCGACGCTGCTCGCGAAGACTCCCTTTCACGAAGCGATGTTTAAGTCTTACCCGAAGGGCTTCCTCAGCGCCTCTGGACTCGATGTCGGACTGCCTCCCGGCCAAATGGGCAACTCCGAAGTCGGCCATCTCAATCTCGGTGCCGGGCGCATCGTCTATCAGGACCTTACCCGCATTAACAAGGCGATTGAAGAGGGAACGCTCGCGAAGAATCCCGTATTTGTCGACGCGTTGGAAAAAGCCAAGGCCAGTCGCCTGCATTTCATCGGTCTTGTTTCCGAAGGCGGCGTGCACAGCCATCAGGACCAGCTCATCGCCATGGTGAAACTGGCGAAAAAAGCGGGCGTGAAAGACATCTTCATCCATGCGATCACCGACGGTCGCGACACTTCTCCCACAGGTGGGCAAGGTTATCTTGCGAAAGTGGAGGATGAGGCGGCCAAGTGCGGTGCTCACGTCGCCACCGTCATCGGTCGCTATTTCGCCATGGATCGCGACAAACGCTGGGACCGGGTGAAACTCGCCTGGGATGCCATAGTGTTAGGAAAAGGCGAGCAGCGCGATGTCCTCGCGAGCGAGGCCGTGGCCGACTACTACCGGCTCGATAAGACCGACGAATTCATGCCGCCGTTGATCTTCAACGAGCCGGACACCCAACGCGTCCGCGATGGCGATGTGGTTTTATTCTTTAATTTCCGCTCCGACCGCGCGCGCGAGCTGTCGGAAGCGTTTCTCCATCCGGACTTCGATGGCTTCGACCGCGAGGTCACTCCGAAGGTTCATTTCGTTACCCTCACCCAATATGACGAGAAATACGACTGCCCGGAAATTTTTTCCGCGCAGACGCTCGATAGGGTGCTCGGCCAAACGGTCGCCGACGCCGGCATGACCCAGATGCGGATTGCCGAAACGGAGAAATACCCGCACGTCACCTACTTCTTCAACGGCGGCGAAGAGGTGGCCTACTCAGGCGAAGACCGCTTCATCATCCCTTCGCCCAAGGACGTGCCGACCTATGATTTCAAGCCGGAAATGAGCGCCCAACAGGTTACGGATACCGTCGTCGCCAAGCTTAAAGACTATGACATGGTCATCCTGAATTTCGCCAACCCGGACATGGTCGGCCACACCGGAGTCGTCGAAGCGGCGGTTAAAGCCTGCGAAGTCATCGATGCCGATGTGAAAACCATCGTTCAAGAAACCCTGCGTCTCGGCGGCAAGCTCCTCATCACCGCCGATCATGGAAATTGCGAATACATGCGGAATCCCGACGGTTCGCCGAACACCGCACACACGACCAATCTCGTCCACATCTTTTACGTCGCTGCGGATTCGGCGGATTACACCGTGAGGGACGGCATTCTCGCTGATGTGGCTCCGACCCTGCTGGAAATGTTAGGATTGGCCCAGCCGAAGCAGATGACCGGAAAGAGCCTGCTGGTTGGCAAGATGAAAAAGGCCGCGCAGACGCCTGCGAAAACGGTGGCAAAAGTCCCCGTGAAAGCGGCGGTGAAGCCAGCGTCGGAGCCTGCGGCGAAAAAGCGATCGGTCGTGATGAAGAGCAAGAGCCGGGGGGCGAAAAATTGGACCCGCTGAGTTAAGCCAAATTTGGGATTTGCTTTCAAGGTTCCGACACGTTGAATGTCGGGCATGTGTTGTTTCAGTAGACCCGTTAGTTTTGTCGGCTCCACCCGGATATTCGGCCGGTTTCTCGATGGGGTGAACCAGTGCATCGTCTATGAGATGAAACTCGATGCACAGGAAGAGTTAGCGATGATCCTGCCGATTCCAGTGGTTCAGCCAGCCAAAGAAGATGCCGTGAAATTTGCCGATTTGAGCGGCTACCCCGGATTTTTCAAAGACCTGGCGAAGGCGTTTCCAGCCCCGGTTGAGCTGGCTTATCGAGGAGATCCGAAAAGTATGCCTTTCGGTGCGCCCGGAGGACCATTGGAGGTCAAAGGAGTCGGTTCGTTCGACGCCTCGTTCGTTCCCACCATCGGGGATTTTTCCCGGCTTGATGCTCAATTCCGGCTCGACGATTCCGTTTGGAAGTCCCTGCCCCAATACAAGGACTACGGCTTCGCGGTCTTCAAGTTGCGTAAGGGCAATCAAACCGTACATCCGATGGCCTTTCGTTTTCCAAGCGGCATGCCGGGGCGGATCTATTTCCCCACCGTGCATATCCACGACGGCAAAGTGCATGAGACCGAGGAGTTCGATCACACCCTCTACGCCCAAGCATGGAAAACCGCTGTGATCAAAGGTCCGCTCTGGGAGGAATCCGCGAAAAACGCAGGTCAGTTCGTGAACCTAGAGAAAACCAAAGACCTTATCTGGAGCGGTGGCCACATCTATAAACGGAACATCGTGGGTCCGGCAAAAAATGGAGATACAATCGCGGAGGCCCGCAAGATGGGATAACCCCGGCTAGCAGCGAGGAAGTCGGAAGGCGCGAGCTTTGCGATTCCATCTCCTGGAAAATGCAGGTAACATCGCCGCATGATTGGAATTGTTTTGGGATCTGGATTGGGGCCATTGGCGGAAGCGGTGGTGGTGGAGCGGGAAGTTCCGTTCGCGGAGGCTGGATTGCCATCGTCATCGGTGCCCGGTCATGCGGGAAAATTTGTTTTCGGAAAATTAGCAGGCACCCCGGTCGTCCTGATGAAAGGGCGCGTTCATCTTTACGAGGGTCACGGCCCGCGCCAAGTTACGGCGGGTGTGCGTTGGATGGCGGGGCAGGGGGCGGATCGGATCATCCTCACCAATGCGGCGGGCACCTTGAATCTGGATTTCGCGCCCGGCACTTGGATGCTGATTAGCGACCACATCAACCTCACCGGGACCTCGCCGCTTGAAGGAGCGGATTTCATCGACATGTCCGTCGCCTATGACTCGGATTGGCGGGCCGCATTCCGCGAGGGCGCGATTTCCTCCGGAATGATTCTCCACGAAGGCGTTTACGCCAGCCTCCGCGGCCCGCAATACGAAACTCCAGCGGAAATCCGCATGTTGCGCACTCTTGGTGCGGATGCCGTAGGAATGAGTACCGTTTTGGAAACCATCCAAGCCCGCTCGCTCGGCCTGCCTGTCGCCGCCTTCTCCTGCCTCACCAACTGGGCCGCCGGCATCACCGCCGCACACCTCGATCATCACGAAGTCCTGGAAACCGGTAAACAGGCGGCGCAGGCGATGATCGGCTTGCTCTCCCAGGTTCTCGGCGAAAAATGAAATAGAGAGAGATTTGGTTCCGCCCGAACCGTCATGCATCTGGCACGGTATCGTTGTCGATGGGGTGCGAAATTTAAGCTTTTTATTCAGATTTACTCTCGTCAGGGGCGATTGGAATGCATAGCTTTGTGACGGAAATTATTTTATCGGGTGTGCGAGTTGGCACACGCCATGCTTTTCTCTAATCACCAATCCGCCGAACTATGAAAAAAATTGAAGCGATCATCAAACCATTCAAGCTTGAAGAAGTCAAGGAGGCCCTCGCTGAGGTGGGTGTGCAGGGCATGACAGTCACTGAAGTCAAAGGCTTCGGACGGCAAAAAGGCCATACTGAAATTTATCGCGGATCGGAATACACCGTGGATTTTCTCCCTAAAGTCAAAATCGAAATCGTCGTGGACGATGCCCAAGCGGACGGCGTAGCCGCTGCCATTGTGAAAAGCGCCAACACCGGCAAAATTGGTGATGGAAAAGTTTTCATCTCGACGGTTGAAGAAGCCATCCGCATTCGGACGGGCGAAACCGGATCATCTGCCGTTGCGGTCAACTGATCTGAATTCCCCACAAACCATTTTAACCGACCAATGGTTTCCTAACGGGGCCATTGGTTTTTTGTTAGGCAGGTTCAAAAGTAAATTACCGACGGCAGGTTTTCCAGTCGTGGAATGCAGCCCCGAGGAAATGGAGGACATCGCTTGGTAACAGGGATTCCTCGGATAGATGGCGTTCGTTCAAAGCAATCTCCGCCGCGCGTCCGCAGGTCCACGCTCCCAGCGCCGCAGCATCCTCAGATGAATCGCCAATCGCTAGCCGTGCCCCGATCACGCCTGCGAGCAGGTCACCTTGTCCACCACTCGCCATCCCTGGGTTGCCGGTTGAGTTGCAGCGGAGCGCCTGTCCACGGCGGGTGACGATGGTACGGCTCCCTTTTAATAACAACGTACTAGGAACACGGTCCACAAATTTTCGCGCTGCCTCTTCTCGGGAAAAACTACTCAAATCTGGAGCGAGACTGGCGAACTCTCCCGGATGGGGCGTGAGAAGGTGATTCTCTCGAAAAATGCCTGATTTGGCGATTTTTGAGATCAGGTTCAGGGCATCCGCGTCGATCACCGTGGGAACTGGAGATTTGGAAATCAGTTCCAGCAGACCTCCCGAAAAATCACTTTCCATTTCCCCCAGACCGCAGCCGGTAACGAGTGCATCAAAACGGAATTCTAACATTTCCCGAGGATCGTGAATTCCCTGAACTATGATCTCGGGAGGACATTTGGAGGAAATTAAAGTGCTGATAGAATGCGGTACGTAAAGAGTGACCAAGCCAGCGCCACCCCGCAAGGCTCCCATTGCAGCGAGCACCCCAGCTCCGGAAAAGCTTGCGGAACCCGCTAGAATGGCGACCCGTCCCGCCATGCCTTTATGAAAATCAAAAGGCCGTGGCTGCTTGCCGAAATCGTGAGTTTGAGGCGAAATGAGTTCGCAATCACCACCAAGCGAGGTCGCCAGGGGCTCGACAGGTATTACAGCCAGCGCCCCTGTCGCCGTAGAAGCTTGAGCGTTGAGCAATCCTCGTTTTGCGTTGCCTATCATGAAGGTAATATCCGCAATGACAGTCTCAGGAAAGATCTTTCCCGAATCCGGATCAATACCCGACGGCATGTCGATTGCCGCGACACGCGCTCCCGCATGGTCTCTAAGCCATTGCATTTCCCGCGCCAGCCGGACAAGCGATTTCTGTAACGTCCCTGTGGACCCAGTGCCGACTAGCCCGTCTAACAAAATCAAGGGGCCGTCTAAATCCTGCCAGAGAGGAGGGCGGTCGAGGGGAAGCCGGATTCCAAGCTCATCCCATTTTTTCAGTGTTAGGGGGGCACATTCCGCGAGCGGGTAGGCGTGGCGTGTTGCAATTTTCCAACCGTATCGATCCCGCAGAATTCTCAGAGCCACTAGGGTGTCGCCTGCATTGTGGCCTTTTCCGAGATAGCCGATGGCGGTTCCCGAATGTGGGAAAAACCGTCCCAGCGCGTGTCCCAATCCCTCACCCGCGAGGTTCAGGAGTTGCTCTTCAGTCCAACCGTTTGCTTTAGCCGCCGCTTCGATGGCGCGGGATTCCGCGATTGTAACCGTGCCCATGGGGAATTCTACGCGGCCTGGTGGCCACCGCACCTAAAATCAATATTCGCTGCGGTAATGCTGGATGCCATCGACGATTCCTTGGGCGATGGTTTCACGGAACCATGCGGATTTCATCCGGTCCCGTTCCGTGTCATTGCTAACGAATCCACCTTCGACAAGGATGGCGGGCAGCGAAGAATTACGGATGACATAGAAACGCGCATATTTGACCAGGCGATCCACGGTCCGGGTGCGCCGGATGAGGCTATTTTGAACATATTGCGCCAAGCGGCGCCCCTCCTCACTCGAGTAAAATGTTTCCAATCCACTCACTTCTGGTTTCCAAGTGTAGTTGTAGTGGATGCTCACGAAAATCGCATTCCGATAGCTGTTACCCGTGTTGACGCGTTCAGGAAGCGAGATGAAATAGTCACTTCGGCGAGTCATCACGGTTTGATAACCCATGCTTTTCAATTTGCTTTCCAAACGGAAGGCGGTGTCGAGGGCGAGATGTTTTTCATAAACTTTTCCCCATTGACCGCCGTTGTCGTGGCCGCCGTGGCCCGCGTCGATCACGACGGTCCGGAAGTTTGCAGCACTCGCCACGCTGCTGAAGCCGCAAATTGCGGCCAAGGTGAGGGATTGGATAAATAGTTTCATGGGGTGAAATGGTGAAGTTCGAAAAACAATTAGGATATGTTGATATTTTTTAAAAAAAGTAAAGGGAATTTACCCGGATCGGGAAAATAATCGGTGAAAAGGCCGATTAATAGGTGACAGGAGGGCGATCCGAAGCTTTGCGGATCTTCGCCTTGGCCTCGGCGGCGGCCTTGGGGTCGTAAGGAATGCTGTTAGCAACCCGGACACTGCCATCGCCGAAGGTCAGCAATTGCGGGTCACCTTGCGGTCCGCGCTGGTGGATTTGGCGATCCACGAGTTTGCCGTCCGTATCAATTTGGCAGTGAATCCACATCGTCGGCGTGGCAAGGAACATGACGTGCATCCGTTGATCGCGATCAACCGTGACAAGAGGTTTGCGGAGCATCAAAACGTCGCCGAGAAGGAAAGTCCTGACATTTCGCCCCGTCCGGTCATCGATGATTTGGGCGTAAATCTGCGCTTTGTCATCGCCGCTGAAATTTAGGATACGGAATTCGCGGGTCTGGCCGACTTTCCCGGGAATGCCGACTTTCTGAGTCCAATACGGGACGCCGGGGCTTTGATTAAACAATACCCGGTTCGTAGCTGCGCCCTCGCCAGTGTTTCCGGGCATGTGTACTACGCCACTGACTGAGAAATTTCCGGCTTCACTGAGTTGGAAATATTGGGCGAGATCGACTTCGCGCGTGAGCGATTGCCCGGCCTTGATGATCATTTTTCCAAACATGGCATTTCCTCTCGGAGTCACGGTTTCCCCCCGCCCGTCTTTAACCACAAAATCGAGCCACTGGGTCCGCCCGTCGCCGTAAAAGGTGAGTTCTTGTCCCGCGTGATTGACGATGGTGACCATCGCGATGACCGGCTCACCAGCGACATATTGCTTTTTGGTGAGTCCCAGCGACGACGAAAGTTGGGCGTGTGCAAAGCTGGCCAGTGCCAAGACCAATGAAAGAAAGTGGAACCCCCGGAAGACAAACATACGCGACAAGTATCTCGCCGGGGTGAGGGCGTCAATCTAACGAAACTATCGGTAGTGGCCTGATTTGAAATCGCCGTGAGAATCCAGTGTGTTTTCATAAGGCGGACTTTTGGCGGGTCCGCCGTTGGCTGGCCCCTGCTAATGTGTTACCTCGCGAGCTCCTTTCAAGCTCGCTGGGGGTTTTTCGAGGGCGGCAAAAATACCTATTAGAAGGTCGAGATCTAAAAGAATCCGGCAAACCAAAACTTTCGTCGGCCAGTTTCCCGTCTGCCCAAATAGAGGTAATTCGGAACAAGCCAAAAGGATGAACACCAATGCCCCGCCTGCGAAGCGGTTCGGGCAAATCCGGATAGGAACGTAAGTGGCTTGTATCGAGAAAACCGACGTTGCCAGCATGATGATCACGCCAAGCCATATCGGAGTAGAGAGCGAAACCCACGCTGTCGCCAGTTGGACGAGAAGCATGAGTCCGAAAGCAAGAGGCAGAAACACGATCCACCGAATGATTTTCATATTTGCGATTTATCAGCGCCACCCAGAGGGGATTCCCTAAGTGGCCGGGGAGCTGATAATCGCACGAAACGATTGCGACGGCCTTTCGCCCCACTTTGCAGAGGGGTTTGGACATACGCCGACGCCTCCCCGACCGTTTGTCGGGTGGCGACGTTGCGACGGGCAACGCACCGATTCGTGCGTGGGTATCAGACCACGGTTCAGTCTCCTGAACAGAACCAGAATCGGCAATGGGGCGAGGGTGTTTCAAGTAAAAAACCTTATTTGAAGAATCCGCCCGCGATTGCGGCCCGCACGGCGTCGGATGGATCGTGAATCGGCGGGACGTTGAGAACGGCGATGTATTGCGGCTCCGTGCCGTTGTGGAACGCCCAGGCAAACGCCAGGCTGGCTTGCGGGTGGCCTGAGAGGGTGAACGTCTCTATGTCGCCTTCAAAGACCTTGGAGCCCTGCCAGTACTCAATGACGTGGCTCGTGCCGGAGTGAGTCGAAGCGCAGCCATGGAGATCCAAGATGGCCTTGGCGAGATTGGCGAGATAGACGTTCATCCGTCGATCATTTCCACAAGGGTTCTAGGCGTCCATTGGCTTCTCTCAATTCCCGCCTCCATTGCCGGGGTGCATCGGATTGTTCCATGCAACTTGCAAAAATTGTAATAAGCGAAGTGCAAAGCGATGGCCGCGTCAAAGTTCTCCCGCTTCTTGCTGAATGCATTCGTAAGACGCGAGAGACGGCGGCAGTGCATCCGAATCGTGTGATTCTGCTTTTCGACATAGGAGGTCGAGCAAAGCTTCATGTCGGGCAAGCCTTGCACCGGAATTTTTTTAACTCTGAGAATTTCGGGGGGTGTGTACCTGGTAGTCGCTTCGAGATTGGAATGTGTGTAGGTTTTAATGACTGCGGCATAGTCCACCCCGTCACCGAATGCCCTTTCGATGGCGTCCGCATAAGCTCCAAGCGCATCCGACGAAATCTGCGGACGATTCACAATCCGGGAGGCCAGATCATCCACAAACAGTTTGGCGTGATACTTGTCCCGCTTGCCCGTCACGAAGCAGGGAATGAGCTTCGTTTCCGCGTCGATGGCAACCCATGTCCAAACATCACCGCACCCATTCAAGTCGTTCGCTTTGGCGGTTGCCTGCTTCGCGCCAATGAATCCCCAAAGCTCGTCAACTTGAATGAGCGGGATAGCGAGGCGTTGGAACTTGTCCTGCATGATTTTCAAGCAGCCCTCACCCATGCGGACGCCAAGGCGCATGATGGTCTGGCGGTTTGTTCCCGTCATACGCTCGATTCCACGGATGGAATTGCCCTCGCAAAGCATCGAAATGACGAGGGTTTTTGTTTCGATTGAAAGATTGTTGCTCATGGTTTTTGGAGTTTTGACTTGCGGTCCTGTAAGTGTGTGATAAGAGTCAAAACGAAAGAGGCACCGTGTGGGGATTGAACCCACTATTCCTAGACGTCGACTCTAAGTGGTTTACCAGTAGCCTAACGGTGCGTTTTCGTTTCACCCTCTGAAGTGTTCCCGCCAAGGTCAGCTTCAGAGGGTGCTTTGTTTTCAGAGATTAGAGTTCATTCATAGGTCGAAAATAAACGGCAGGGCGGCGACCCGTGCCGGGGCTTTTCAGTTCAAGTTTCCCGTCTTTCGCCAAACGTGAGAGGACAACGCTAATATTAGGCCTGAGGACGTGATTCCAAAGCATGGAGGTGTCGCCGCCTTCAAGTTCTCCATAAACGTCGTCAACGGTGAATTCTCCTTGTTGGGGATCTAGGTTGTGGATCGCGTCTTTTACAGCGTCCACATCGTTTTGCCCTCTCTTCCCTGAGTTGACGCCAAGGAGGTCCACGACGGTGCGAAGCGCGGTCACGAGCTGCTGATGGACTTTTAAGTCTTTCTCAGCTTTTGCCAGTTCAGCTTGTGCGGTTTCCAGAGTCACAAGGGGAGTAAGGCAGTTCACGAGGGTAAGTCAAGCTTTGTCTTGCAAAATGATTTGTGAAATGAAAACAATAACAAAGCCCGTCAAGAATTAATTTTTCGCGAAAAACTAAAGTAACTTGTCCTTAGTAAGTTATGTAAATACGTGTTCTTGGAAAGAAATCGAAATGCAAATCAGGCCACTACCAAACTATCCGTTGGACGCTCCTGTCCCGGCAGCATCCCGCCGTCAGTCGTCTCCGTGTGGATGAAGTTGGTGAAACTTGATAGCCTCCACCGCGATGGCGGCAGCGGTGCCGAAAATGGTTTCCACACTGGCAGTCCTCGGCACTTGGGCGGCTGGGCGCGACAGGCCCAGAATGAGCTGACCGTAGTTTTGCGCTCCGGCGACGTGCTGGAGGAGCTTGAGAGAGATATGGGCGGCGTCCAAATTTGGGAAAACGAGGACATCGGCGGTCGGACGGGCTTCGGCTCCCGGCAGCTTCGTTTCGGCGGCTTCGGAGTCCAGGGCCACGTCTGCTTGGAGTTCCCCCTCGATGCTGATTTCAAGAAACTCCTTCATTGCCTGATCCTGGGCGAGCGAGGCAGCAGCTGCCATTCGGCGAGCGTCCGGCGTGGCGGCGGAGCCTTTCGTCGAGTGGCTCAGCATCGCCACGTAGGCTTTGCGACCCAGAAAATGGTGGGCGAGTTTTCCGGTTTCGATTGCAATGGATGCGAGCTCGACCACATCCGGATTCGGAATCAACCCGCAATCGGCTAGAAACAAAATTCCGCTTCCCCCCATGTGTTTGAGGTGGGCACCCGTGAGAACGGTCACGCCAAAAATTTTCGGGACATTTGGCAAGGGTTTGATCGTGTGTAGCAGGGCCCGGAAATAAGCGGCTGGCAGCGCTTGATTGCCGCCCACAATCGCATCTGCTTGTCCATACTGGACCATCAAGGCCCCGAAATAGTGGGGCCGGGCGACGATTTCGGCTGGATCGCCGATTTGCATGGTCCGGTATCGGGCCATGTTTTCGACCCGCTGGCAGAACAGTTTGAAATCCGACGCGAACGGCGGATCGATGATGTGGACAAATTTCAAGGATACCGAATTTTCCGCGGCCAGCGCCCGGATGCGTTCGCGGTTTCCTAACAATATCGGTGCAACCACTTCTGCCTCCACCAGCCGGGCGGCGGCGCGAATGACCCGGATGTCCTCACCCTCGGTGAAAACGACGCGCTTCGGATGGCGGCGCAATTGTTCAAGGAGGTAATGCGTGACGGAATTACCCGAGACGGGCTCTGTAGAAAAATGGGACATGGAAACTCTGGCGCTTGCAGCCTGCACCGACTTTAGTATGGCTTTCGGTGTCCGTTCAACCCGATTCATCCTGAATTACGCAAGTGCCCGCTGACTATCATACCCATACGCCACTCTGCCATCATGCCGAGGGGGAACCAGAGGCATATATTGACGCGGCTATGATTGCCGGACTCACGGAATTCGGGATTTCCGACCATGCGCCGCAAATCCCCGAGCCTTTCGATGATTGGCGGATGGCTGAGACGGATTTGCCCGGGTATTTCCATTGGATCGACCGCGCCCGGACCCGCGCGGCAGGCCGGATTCCGGTCCGTGCCGGGCTGGAATGCGACTGGCTTACCGGCTGCGGGCCGTGGATTGCAGATCTAGCTTCCCGATACGCTTGGGACTACCTAATCGGTTCTGTCCACTATTTGGGCGATTGGGATTTCGACAATCCGAAATGGCTTGGCCGCTGGGCGGAAAGCGATGTGGAGGCCGTCTGGACCCATTATTGGGAAACCTACGCGAAAATGGCGGACAGCGGACTCTTCGACATTCTTGGTCACCCGGATCTTGTTAAAAAATTCTCGCACATCCCTGTGGGCGACTTGGACCGATTTTACGAGCCGGTCATCGACGCCATCGCCGCCTCCGGCAGCGTCATCGAGTTGAATACCGCTGGCTGGCACAAGCCTTGTGCCGAGGCCTATCCCGCGCCGAGATTTCTCGAACTCGCCTGTTCCGCAGGGATCGGCCTCGTCATTTCATCGGACTCGCACTCGCCGCGCGAAGTTGCTAGGGATTTTCCCAAGGCTATTGCCCTCGCCAAGATAGCTGGCTACCGGGAAACCGTGCTATTCGAGAAACGACTGAGACGGGCTGAGCCGCTTTAACAACTGTGGGACGAACCGGAAATCTGGATTGACCTGTGCCGATGAAATCACAGGGTCGTCCCGCGGAGATTGACGAAGAAATCACTTTTTCCGACCTGCGAGTGTTAGAATCAAAATTCATCTGTTTCATCCATGAACCGCCCATCCGTTAGTTTATGTGCAAGACTGCGTTACGTCTTTGAAAATACCCTTTCCAAGGGACCCATTGCCATCATTGGTTGGCTTGCGTTACTCTCGTTAGGCATCATCCTTATCTCCGCCATTCTCATGCAGCTCTTGAGTGTGGGTTATAGTGAGGATGGCTCATTCATCGAGAATTTCTGGAACAGCCTGATGCGGACTTTCGATGCTGGGAACATGGCAGGCGACGGCGCGGGTGAAGGGGGGGCTCCGGCGAATTGGGTAGTCCGGTTAATCGCCCTCTTTGTGACCCTCGGCGGGATCTTCGTCATTAGCACCCTCATTGGTGCGCTCACCTCCGGGATCGAAGCCAAGCTCGACGATTTACGAAAAGGAAAATCTAGGGTGTTAGAGAGCGGCCACACTTTGATTCTCGGCTGGTCGCCCAAGGTATTCACCATCATCTCAGAATTACTCATCGCCAATCAGAATCAGCGCAAGGCCCACATCGTGATCATGGCAGAGCGCGACAAGGTGGAAATGGAGGACGAGATCGCTACCCGGTTTCCCACGACGAAGAACACCAGAATTATTTGCCGCACGGGCAGTTCGTTAGACTTGGATGAGTTAGAAATTGCCAATCCCCACGAGGCCCGTTCCATCATCATCCTTGCACCGGAAGGCTCCCAGCCAGACATCTACGTAATCAAGTCCATCCTCGCACTCACAAATAATCCGAATCGTAAGTCGGAACCCTATCACATTGTCGCGGAAATTAATCAAAGCGAAAACATGGAGGCCGCGAGGCTCGTCGGAGGCAAGGAGGCGGTCCTGATTCAGCCAAGGGATCTCATTGCCCGCGTGATCGCGCAGACCTGTCGCCAGTCAGGGCTGAGTGCCGTTTACACCGAGCTGCTAGATTTCGATGGGGCGGAAATTTATTATTCGGAACAGCCCGCCTTGATCGGCAAGACTTACCGCGAAGCTCTGTTTGCCTTCGCAACATCCACTGTCATGGGTATTTTCCGGGCGGATGAGACGGTTCTCATCAATCCACCGATGGACACTCGAATCTCAGCGGGGGACAAGATCATCGCTATTTCCGAGGATGATGACACCATCAAGCTTTCCCTCAAAACCGCACCTGCCATCAGCAACTCATTGATTCGCACGGGAAAACCTGCGGCATCTGTCCCGGAGCGGACATTGCTCCTTGGTTGGAGCGGGATGGCAGAGCCGATCATTTGCGAGCTTGATAACTACGTGCCCCCAGGTTCACACGTCACCGTCGTTGTTCCGAATGCAAATGCTGGTGAACGAATTGAGTGCCTCACCGGAACGATGCGTAACCAAGAACTAATCTATCAGGTAGGAAATACCACAGAACGCGCGGTTTTGGATTCTTTGGCCATTTCCACCTTCGATCACATCATCCTCTTGTGTTCATCGGATCTGGATGTCCAAGAAGCTGATGCACGGACACTCATCACGCTACTCCATCTGCGCAACATCGCGGAGGAGACAGATAAGGACCTGAGCATCGTCAGTGAAATGCTGGACCCACGCAACCAAGCGCTCGCGGAGGTGGCTCGAGCGGATGACTTCATCGTAAGTGACAAGCTGGTGAGCCTCATGCTCTCGCAGCTTTCTGAAAACAAGCATCTCCACAAGGTCTTCATCGACCTTTTTCAAGACGAGGGCTCAGAAATCTATCTAAAACCCATTGGTGACTACGTGGCCACCGGGGAGGAAATGGATTTTTACACCCTTCTCCATGCCGCAGCCGAGCGGGGTGAGACAGCCATCGGGTATCGCATCGCCGCAGAAAGTGGCAACTCCAAAAAAGGCTACGGCGTGAATTGTAATCCTAACAAGTCAGATCGCTTGAACTTCACCTCCACTGACAAAATCATCGTTCTAGCAGAGTAATGGGACATGAGCATGAGGTCGGGTACAATCCACCAGCTCTCACGACGCAAGGAAAATTTTTACGGCTGAATACCTGTCCATTCATGTGAATCGTCCCGAGCTTCTGCTAGCGTAACACCTTTTCCCACTCTGCTTGCTTGAAACCCATCATTACTTTTCCCTCTGCAATGAGAAAGGGACGCTTTACCAGATTGCCGTTTCCCGAAAGTAGGTCGAAAGCAGCGTCATCGCTCATGCCCGGTAGTTGATCCTTGAGCCCGAGTGCGCGGTAATCCATCCCAGAGGTGTTGAAAATTTTCCGCAATTCGCCACCGAAAGCCGCCAGCGCGGTCTTCAACTCGTCGTGCGTGGGTGGGGTTTCCCGGATCGCTTTGACCTGATAGACGATGTCCCGCTGATCGAGCCACTTCAGAGCGGCGCGGCAGGTGCTGCATTTCTGGTAGCAGTAAATGGTAATCATGCGCCGAATCTTGCTTCCCGCCAGCCTCCATGCAAGTCTCGCCGTCTCTTGATGAAATCCCGATTGCTGGAACAAATCCGCGCCGACCTCCGCTCCCAGTTAGACCGCCTTTCCAGAGCGGCCATGGAAGCCCACGCAGCCGCCACCGATCCTGGCAGCAAGGCGGAAGGGAAATACGACACCCGCAGCTTGGAAGCATCCTATTTAGCAGCCGGCCAAGCGCGCCAAGTCGATGATCTCGTGGAATCCGTGAGGATTTTCGAAACGCTCGTCTTGCCGAATTTTGAAATGGAGGATGAGATTGATTCTGGAGCACTGGTGAAAGTGGATTTGAATGGCGAGACCGCCTGTTTCCTGCTGGTTCCTGCATCCGGCGGGTCAGTTATTTCTCATGAGGACATGGAAATCACTTTGCTCACCCCTGCCAGCGGCCTTTACCAAAAGCTGTTGGGAATGAAAGTCGGCCAATCCCTCGCTGCGCCCAGGCTGCGCATCACCGAGGTGAGTTGAGAGCACGGACCAGTACAGGCGAAAGACGTGCAGCCCTTGCTGCCGGGTGATATACCCCTATGTGAATCACTCCTCAGAAATTCGTTGGAATAATTTTTAGACGTGCGAGTCTCATTCCATACAAAGCAGCCCGATGAACGAGAGGCTTTGTTCTAACAACAAATAAACCAATAAATCATGAAAACCACCAACGCCCTCATGGCAGCCGCCCTCGCCGGAGTATTCGCTGCCGGAACCACCGCAACCCACGCCTTCACCTTGAAGGGTTCACCTGTCGCCGCCGATACGGAAAAAGACAAGTGCTCCGGTAAAGACGGCTGCAAGGGCAAAGACGGCTGCAAAGGCAAGGAAAAGAAAGAAGAGCCCAAGCTCTCATTCTCCAACGAAGCCGATAAAGACAAGTGCTCCGGCAAAGACGGCTGCAAGGGCAAGGAAAAGAAAGAAGAAAAGAAGGAAGGCACCATCCTCTGATTCCGTGAGAAATCCCGCAGTGACACATCGTCCTGCGGGGTTTCCCTTTTCTCCTCTAATTTATTCTAACATGAGCGCGGCGAAATTCACCGGAGGGGTGGAACTGGCAACAGGGATCGGACTGCGTTCGCCTCATTACGGCCATATCCTCTCGGAAAAACCGACGGTGGATTGGTTTGAAATTATCTCCGAGAACTACATGGTTGAGGGCGGTCGGCCCTTGGAAGTGCTCGACTTGATTCTAGAGCAATATCGTGTGGTCCAGCACGGCGTCGGCCTATATCCGGGAAATGCGGATGGCGTTGACCGGGATCACTTGAAGCGCCTGAAGCGCCTCGTGAAACGCACGAAAACCCCGTGGATTTCGGATCACCTATGCTGGGGCAGTATTGACGGCAGTATGAGCCACGATCTGTTACCCATCCCTTTCACCTTCGAGGCGGTTAGGAAAACGGCGGAAAATCTCCGCATGACCCAAGATTTTCTAGAAGTGCCGCTCGCAGTAGAAAATGTGAGTAGTTACGGCGACTTTAACGGCAACGAGATGACCGAGTGGGAATTCTTAGCGGAAGTCAGCGAGCTGGCGGATGTTGGGATTCTGCTAGACGTCAACAACATCTACGTTTCTTCGATCAACAATGGCTTCGATCCGCTAGAATATGTGAATTTTGTGCCGCCCGAGCGAGTCGCGCAGATCCACATCGCCGGGCATTCCCGGTATGAGCGATTCATCATCGACACCCACGATCATCCAGTGATCGACCCGGTGTGGAAACTTTACGAACGCGCCATCGAGCGCTGCGGCGCGGTGGCCACGCTCCTCGAATGGGACGGGAAAATCCCATCGTTCGAGGAGGTCTGGACGGAGGCCCGAAAATCCGAAGCGTGGCGCGAGTCCGCCCTTGCAAAAAAAGCAGACCATGCGGCCGCTTGAACAAACGCAGCGGGAATTTTTATCCGCTCTCCAGATGCCCCTGCGCGGCAGGAGTCGTGCCAGTACCGAACTGCCACCCGTGGATGAAGGGCATTCCCCGGAATTTCTCGCAAAGGCGGAGGAACTCTTGAAACACGGCGCGAATCTGTCGCCGGCCGAGAGCTTGGAACTCTATCACCGGCAATATTGGTTTCGGCTGCTGGACTCCATCGCCGAGGATTTTCCAGTCCTTCGGAAAATGGCGGGAGAGGAATCATTTTGGTCGTTGATGGAAGCCTATTTGTTGGATTGCCCGTCCGCTAGTTTTACCCTGCGGCACCTTGGCAGCCGCCTCGCGGATTTCACGGCCTGCTGGGATGGCGTCGAGGAAGTTAAGCGCCGCTGGTTCTCTGCGCTCGCCCGGCTGGAATATGCCTACATGGAGATTTTCGAATCCGCGGAATGGGAATCTGTGCCGCCCGCTGATCTGGCGACGGCGGAGCTAGGCTTACAACCGCATGTAAAGCTGCTAGAATTAACGGTCCCGGCCGATCTTTGCGCGGAATGGGAAAATTTCTCGCCGGAGGATGAAGCACCGATTTACCTCGCAGTGTGGCGTGATGAGAGCGGTCGGGCCGCCCAATGCAGGATCGATCCGGTAGAATTCGTTTTGCTCGCTCGTCTTCGCCAGCGGGGCATGCTTGCATCGCTTTTCGCCCAACCCACTGACCGTGAGCCGGCTCCCGAGGAAGTTTCGGAGTGGTTTTCTAACTGGCAGAATCGCCGTTGGATCGCCTTCGCGCCCACCGCTGAGACCGAAGAATTTCCTATTATCCAACATCGCGGCGTGCGTGACATCGACTGGAGCCGCATCGACAAAATGGGTTCGCAAGCGCGCCTGATGGAGGATTGATAGCTCACGTATTAAAAATCACCTGATCCAATTTCTTGGAAATGACGGTTTATAGGTGAACTTCAAACAAGCAATCCAATGAACCGCCGCGAACTTATCAAATCCATTGCCATCACAATATTGACCAGCGGAGTCTGCCTTTTCGGCGGCACCAAGGCATCTGCCGCAAGCCCATTAACCACGAGCGGAGGCGGATTGACTGCTGGCCAATCGCTCCGATATGATTCAGGACTCAGGCTTACCTTTGTCTGTGTGAGAAACGACAACCGATGCCCAATGGGTGCCCTGTGCATCACCGCTGGAGATGCGGAAGTCGTGCTGCTTGCCAAGGTGGGAAACCAACCTGAAAGAATCGTCAAGGTTCATACCTACAACAATCCCACCTCGGTTTCGATCTCCGCCGCTCCTCCGGGCACGATTTCAACGATGAAGACCTATATCGTAAAAATCGGTTCTTTGAGTCCATTGCCCAGAATCGGCAGCAAGCTCAAGCAGTCGGACTACCGTCTGAGGCTTGATATCGATGTCGTGTATTGACCGTGGTGCGCAGGAAGCAAGCCCGACAAAAACTTTCAGTTGCACTCTCCCCCTGAGCGGGTCTTGTGAGGGATGGCTGAAAAGATGATCACGGAAGGATTTGCATGAGTCTGGTTGCAGAACCGGGACGGATCGCTTTCGTGGGTGGATACCATCCGAGGCGTTGTGGGATCGCGACATTTACCCACGATATCTGCGAAGCCGTGGCTGCGGCGGTGCCTACTGCGGAATGCATCGCTGGAGCGGTAAATGATAAAGTGGAGGGTTATAAATACCCGTCACGGGTGCGTTTCGAGATGCTGGAAAAGGATTTGGATTCCTATCGGCGGGCGGCGGATTTTTTAAATTTCAACAAGACCGAGGTGCTCTGTGTGCAGCACGAATTCGGCATCTACGGGGGACCGGCTGGCAGCCATTTGCTGGCCTTGCTCAAAGAGGTGAGGATGCCCGTAGTGACCACCTTGCACACGATCTTGCAGGAGCCGAACCCGGCGCAGCGCAAGGTGATGGAGGAGTTGATTTTCCGCAGCGACCGGCTTGTGGTGATGGCCCGGAAAGGGGCTGACATTTTGCGCGAAATTTACGCCGTGCCCGACGCCATGGTGGATGTGATCCCACACGGAATTCCAGATTTACCTTTCGCGGATTCGGATGCCTTCAAAGTGCAGTTCGGATTGGAGGGGCGAATGGTGTTACTGACCTTCGGCTTGTTAGGACCGGGCAAGGGGATCGAGTATGTCATCGAAGCGCTACCGGAAATTGTTAGGCGGCATCCCAAAGCAGTCTATGTGGTACTGGGGGCGACCCATCCGCATTTGGTGGCACGCGAGGGTGAAAGCTATCGGCTGCGGTTGGAGCGATTGGCCGAAGATCGCGGAGTGAAGGACCACGTGATTTTCTATAATCGCTTCGTTTCGCCGGATGAACTCCGGGAGTTCATCGGCGCGACCGACATCTATCTCACGCCCTATCCTAACGAAGCGCAGATCACCTCTGGCACGCTGGCTTATGTCTTCGGCGCGGGGAAGGCGGTGGTTTCCACGGCCTATTGGCACGCCCGGGAATTGCTCGGCGAGGGGCGGGGGACTCTTGTGCCGTTCCGCGATCCGCCGGCGATCACGGAGGGGGTTTGCGCTTTCCTGGATGATCCAAGGTTGATGGAGAGAACGCGGCGCGATGCCTACCAACTCGGACGGGAAATGATCTGGCCGGCCGTGGCCGCCCGATATTTGGAGTCCTTTCAACAGGCACGCTCGGATCGCAAGGCAGCCTCGCGGCACGCGTTGGACAGTCGCACCTTAGGCAGAAGGCCGGACAGCCTGCCGCCCTTGAGGTTGGATCACGTCGTCCGCATGAGCGACGGCACCGGGATTTTTCAACATGCCATTTTCAACGTGCCGAATTTTCATGAGGGCTATTGCACGGATGACAACGCGCGTGCATATATTTTGTGTAATCTGTTGGAAGAACCGAGTCTGCTAGACCACCTCGCAACGGGGTATCTCGCGTTCTTGGCAGCCGCGCTCAACTACGATACGGGCCGTTTTTGCAATTTCATGAGCCACGGTCGCCAATGGCTGGAAGTTGCTGGAAGTGAGGACAGCCAGGCAAGGGCATTATGGGCGCTGGGCGTCGGCGCAGGGCGATCCCAGAATGCGGGACACCGCCAGCTATGCGTGCAACTTTTTGAACGCGGCCTGCCGTCAGTTGAAGAATTCACTTCCCCGAGGGCGTGGGCATTCTCGCTGTTAGGAATTCACGAGTATCTGCGGGAGTTCACTAACAAATCAAAAGTTCTGGCGATTCGCGAAGTCCTGACAAACAAGCTGGTAGAACTATGGAAAAATTGCGCGACGGAAGATTGGCCGTGGTTCGAAAATAGCGCGACCTATGATAACGCTCGATTGTCCCAAGCCTTGATCATGAGCGGCAGATGGATGCCACATCCCGAGGCTTTGGAAATCGGGCTTAAATCCTTGCGCTGGCTGGCATCCATTCAAAAGACCCAAGCCGGTCATTTCCGGCCTATCGGCAGCAACGGATTCTATACCAAGGACGGTGCCCGCGCCGATTTCGATCAGCAGCCCGTCGAGGCCCAGGCGATGGTTTCCGCCTGTCTGGAAGCCTACCTGAACACCCGGGATCCGTTCTGGACGGGTGAGGCGAAGCGTGCCTTTGAGTGGTTTCTCGGTCGTAATGATCTCGGACTGCCGCTTTACGATTCCTCCACCGGCGGCTGTGGCGATGGCTTGCACCACGACCGCATCAACGCCAATCAAGGTGCCGAGTCCACCCTCGCCTTTCATCTATCACTCGCAGAAATGCTCCAAGCCGAGCACCTGATCACCCCCTTGCACCATTTTTCCCGATGAAGAAAATGATCTCACTCCGTCGTCATGAAATTACCTTATTGCCCGAGAGTGGGAGGGTGATCATCCGACCATTCATCCCTTCCGATCCGGAACGCATCGCCGCCATTCTCGGTCGGATTCTGGCACTGACCGAGGAGGAAGTGGGAAAAGAGTTAGAGTCGGTGCGCGAGGCATTTGAATGCCGGCATTATGATATGGAAACTATGCTGTTGGATCACTATGCCAAGGTGCAGCCTCATATTAATAGTTCACATCCCCTATCCCTTGCCCGGGAACTATTAATCGGTGCAATTTTTTCCGGTGAGTATTCGCTGGAATCCGCCGCATTATTTAATCCTTCCATCGTTCCCCATCCCGATCAGAGCGAGACGCCTGCGGGTGGCCTGCGGTTTATCATGAGCCTCCGCGCCACCGGAGAAGGGCATATTTCATCCATTGAATTCCGTTCCGGGATGATTGCCAGGGATGGAGACATCAGTTTCGACGAGATTTCCCGCTTTGTCTCCGTTCCGCATGTTGTGCTTAATCCGACTTATCGAAAGAAAAGTTTCATCCTCAAGTTCCATGAGATGGGTTTCGACAATGACTATGCAGATTCGGTCCTTGCGCCATTAGCGGAAGAATTCACGCGCAATGATTTGAACAAGAGCGTGGAAACCACCCGTAATGATAATGATCCCGGAACTCACGAAAACAGGCGGACTCTCGAATGCGTGCAATGGCTTGCGGATTCCAATTACGAACTACGGTTTTCGCCCAAGCTGGGGATCAGCGAACGCATTATCTTTCCTTTTTCAGCGAACGAAAGCAACGGCATCGAAGATGCGCGGTTCGTGCGTTTTACCGACGACGACGGCTCGGTTCTTTATTATGCAACCTATACCGCATACAACGGCCGGGCAATCCTCCCGCAGTTCATTGAAACAATCGATTTTCTGCACTTTCGTGTTCTAACACTGAATGGAACTGCGGTGCAAAACAAAGGCATGGCGCTTTTCCCACGGCGCATTGATGGACGTTATGTAATGCTTTCCAGGCAGGATGATGAAAACCTTTTCATCATGTTTTCCGACAATCCCCACTATTGGAGCGATCCGCATATTCTTTTACGTCCTGCGGAGGTATGGGAATCCGTGAAACTTGGGAATTGCGGTTCTCCGATCGAAACCGAGGCCGGCTGGTTAGTGATCACCCACGGCGTTGGACCGATGCGGAGATATTGTATTGGTGCGGTACTGCTGGACTTGGAGGATCCCACAAAAGTAATCGGCCGACTACGCGAGCCGCTGTTATGCCCCGAAGGAGAGGAACGCGAGGGCTATGTCCCCAATGTGGTCTATAGTTGTGGCTCGCTGGTTCATGGTAACCAGCTTTTCCTGCCTTATGCCATGAGCGACAAGTTCACGACCGTCGCCAGCGTTCCGCTAGACGAGATTCTAGTTGCGTTGAAAGGGTAATACCAATCTTCACGCGGCCAGGACCGAGGGAAATCCAGGGCAGGTATGGCTCTTGGGAGGCGCGTTATTGCTCATAATTATCGGAATTTCCCATGCTGGACAAACCCAGCGGCCTCTGGCATCCATCCGCCCCCATGTCCGAGTTAGCGAAAGCCTATGAACCCCAAGCCGTCGAAGCCAAATGGTACGCGGCCTGGATCGACGGAAAATGTTTCGAAGCCAATCCCG
Organism: Akkermansiaceae bacterium; assembly: GCA_025362955.1. Classification (GTDB taxonomy): domain Bacteria; phylum Verrucomicrobiota; class Verrucomicrobiia; order Verrucomicrobiales; family Akkermansiaceae; genus Luteolibacter. The sequence continues at coordinate 11,123 of JANYFB010000014.1, read as the reverse complement.
CTTCCGGGAAAGAAGGATACTCGATTGTCATTCCGCCGCCAAATGTCACCGGCATTCTTCATCTCGGGCACGTCCTGAATAACGCGCTCCAAGACATTCTTGCCCGTCGCGCGCGGCAAAATGGAAAAGAAGTGCTGTGGCTTCCAGGCACGGACCACGCGGGCATCGCAACCCAGGCGAAAGTAGAGCGCGAACTGCGAGAGAAGGAGGGCATCTCCCGCCGCGATCTCGGCCGCGACGAGTTCCTCAAGCGCGTCTGGGATTTCAAAAACAAGCACGGCGACATCATTATCAACCAGCTCAAGCGCCTCGGCTGCTCGTGCGATTGGAGTCGTGAGCGCTTCACCATGGACGCGCCCTATACCGAGTGGGTGAGCCATGTGTTCGTGGAGCTTTTCAAAAAAGGCCTAGTCTATCGAGGGAAGCGGATGGTGAATTGGTGCCCGATTTCGCTTACCGCTCTATCAGACGAAGAGGTGATCATGACGCCTCAGCGCTCCAAGTTATACTTCATGAAATACGAACTCGCTGATGCACCTGGCGAGTTTTTGGAAATTTCCACCACCCGTCCGGAAACCTTGATGGGCGACGTGGCGGTGGCGGTGAATCCGAAAGACCCACGCTTCGCGAAATACGTGGGGCGCAAGGTATTCCGGCCATTTCCCCATGCGGAAATCCCGATCATCGCGGACGACCATGTGGACATGGAGTTCGGCACCGGCGCGTTGAAAATCACTCCCGCGCATGACAAAGCGGACTTTGAAATCGGCGTTCGTCACGGGCTGGAAATCATCGATGTTCTAACACCAGACGCGCACATCAACTGCCCGCAGCTTCCCGATCTTCACGGCCTCGACCGTTTCGTTGCCCGCCGGAAAGCGGCGGCGATGTTAGAAGAGATGGGGCTACTGATTAAGATCGAGGAATACGAGAACAACGTCGGCTACTCCGAGCGTGGTGGCGTGCCCATCGAACCGCGTATCTCGATGCAGTGGTTCCTCAAGTATCCAAAAATGCAGCAAGCGGCCGATGCGGTGGCAAACGGCGACATCAAATTCCGGCCCGAGCGGTGGGCGAAGACCTACGCCCATTGGATGGAAAATCTCCAGGATTGGTGCATTAGTCGCCAGCTCTGGTGGGGTCATCAAATCCCGGTGTGGTATCGCAAGGAAAAGCTCGATGATTTGAAAAATGCCGAATCGTTAGATATGTCCCATCTGTGCGATGGCGACCTATTCGTCGGCATTGAACCGCCCGCCGATGCCGAAAACTGGACCCGCGATGAGGACGTGATGGACACTTGGTTTTCCTCATGGCTGTGGCCGTTCGCAACGATGGCCAACGTCGGCGAACAAACGGCTACGCTTAAGAAATTCTATCCGACCGACGACTTGGTCACCGGTCCGGACATCATCTTCTTTTGGGTCGCCCGGATGATCATGGCGGGCTTCGAGTTTACCGGCGAGCTACCGTTCAGGAACGTCTATTTCACCTCGATCATCCGTGATCTTAAAGGCCGCAAGATGTCGAAGTCGTTAGGGAACTCGCCGGATCCGGTCGAGTTGATGGAAAAATACGGCGCGGACGGATTGCGCTTTGGACTGATGCGGATCGCGCCAGTGGGCAGCGACCTCCGTTTTGACGAAGTCTCGGTGGAGGAGGGAAGAAATTTCGCTAACAAACTATATAACGCCTGCCGCCTCCGCCAGATGGGCGGCGAGCCGTTCGAAGCACTGGAGACACTCGACTCGGCGCGTCCCTATCATCTCCATGCGATGGCGAAACTCGATGAACTCACCGTTGATCTGGAACGACTTTACGCCGAATACCGTTTCGGGGAAATCGCATACCGCCTGTATGAATTCTTGTGGAACGACTTTTGTGATAAATTCCTCGAAGCCGTCAAACTCGACCTCCGCGAGACTGCGCCGCCGGAAGCCAAGGCGGCGTCGCTTGGTGTCTTCGACGCAATCATGGGCCGTTATCTGCAACTTCTCAGCCCCTATATGCCGCACGTCACGGAAGAGCTTTCCGAGCGGATGGGCTACATTTCTAACGGCGAATTTCTCATGCAGAAATTGCTGCCATCCGAGCCATTGCTTGCCAGTCTATCAGGATCAGAAATTGCAGTTGCACAAGCCATCGCCAGCGAAGTTTACGAATCCGCAGGCCGCATGAGGAATCTCAAGGCCGAGTATAAAATGGGTTCCCGCAAGGACATCAAGTTTGTCATCAAGGCAGCGCCCGAGTGGCTCGCCGGAGAAATCAAAGTCCTCGGGCTGCTAGTGGGGGCGGAGGAAATCACCTTGGATTCCGCCTATGATGCGCCGAAAGGAACCCCCGCTGCGGTAACGGGCGTGGGCGAAGTTTACATGCCGCTGGAGGGCTTGATCGACGTGGAAGCAGAGCGAATCCGCCTATCCAAGGAAATTTTCAACATCGAAATCGAGGTTAAAAAGTGCGAAGTCAAACTTGGTAACGCGAGCTTCGTGGACCGGGCTCCCCCGGAAGTTGTGATTCAGGAAAAGGCCCGGCTTGAGGACTGGAACGCGAGACTGATCCAGCTCGGGGAGATGCGTGCCGCGCTGGCATGACCACTTGCCAAGGAATTTTCCGCCACTAGAATGGCGGGGCAAGAAAATAACCCATGACGAACCTGAGTAGTATTCCTGGAATCGGCAAAGCCTCGCTCGAATTGCTCGAAGCTGCGGGCTTTTCCGATGCCGAGGCACTGGCCAAGGCTGGGGTGGAGGAACTGTCAAAGGAACTTGATCGCGCGAACAGCATTCTCCAAATCTCGAAGCGCGCTCCTCCCCGAGGCAACGTTGTGAAATGGATTGCCGCCGCCCGCGATCTTACAGGTGTGGGAGAAAATGCCGTCATGGAAGTGACCATGCCGGTGAATTACGAACTCTCGCCGGAAGTGGTGACTATGCTGGCCAACGCGCCTTTTGCGATTCCGCTGCCGGGACGCGTATTGATGGAGCAGAAATTGGCCGTCGGCGACATTCCTGCGGCGATCATGCTCAATCGCTATTCAGGCGATCTTGAGGTGAGAGTGGAGGACCGTGTCCCCACGCCGAAGAACGTACGTCCGGCGGTGCCGTCGAGCAATATCCGGATTGCCGATACCAGCGGAACGCGCATGGAAATGGACACCTCGCGGATCAAATCTATCGGCGCAACGACCAACGGTCTGCCAGTAGCGCTCCCTTCGGAAACCACTCCTGAGGACGCCCGTGTCGCCCTGATCCGTGGCCCCAGGATGGAGACTAACAAGGGACGCGATCCCCAATCCCGTCGCTATATCCGCGGGGTGCTTCATAGCCACCCGGTCTCGCTGACAATTGGAGCGTTGGTCACCTTGATTCTGATGATCACGGTGCCTGCCGGGGTGATTTCCGCAGGTTTGCTTTTGCTTTCCGGTGAGATGCCGGAGAAATTCGGCTGGGTGCCCAAGTGGTTTCTCGTGTTTCCTTTTATTCTGCCGGTGTTGGGCATCGCCTATCTGATTTGGGGAGTCCACGGAAACTGCCGGATATGCGGCCAGAAGTTGTTTGTTCCCCGGATGTGCTTGAAAAATTCCAAGGCGCATCACGTCCCCGGCCTTGGTCATATTATCCCGCTGTCCCTTCACATCCTCTTTTTCCGATGGTTTCGCTGCACCTATTGCGGGACGCCTGTTAGGTTGAAAAAATAGACCTGAGATTTTTTCCGATGCGTCGTTTTCTACCGTGGTCCGTGGTTTTTGCTCTGTCCTGTAGCTCTTGCGGTTTGTTAGGCATCGGCAGGAAGCCTGCGAAAAAGCAAGAGCCCGGCCCTTTCGGAGTTACCGGAATTCCACCGCAGCTCCGGGCAAAAGGGGGTGATTCTGGCACCGCTATTGCCGCTGGGGGAAATGTTTCTGCCAAGCCTCTCCCGCTCAATGCGACTCCCGAGGAAGACATCGTTTACACCGATCCCGACAACCCGGATGCCGTCATCCCGGAGCTGGCGAATGTCCTGACGGCCCCGAAGCACGGGCCTTGGGAGGAAAGCGAAACCGTCGCCCGCCAGCGCTCGGCGCGCGAGGGTAAGCCGCTGCTGATCTGGTTCACGGATTCCGGCAGCAGTCCGATGTGCCTCGCCCTGAGCCAGGAACTATTTTCCACCAATGATTTTGCGAACTGGGCCACCGAAAAACTCGTCCGTCTGCGAGTGGATGCGGAAGTGAAAATTACCGATTCAAACCTCGATCTATCAAGTGCCGAAGACCGTCGCATTCGTATCATTGACTATGCGAAGGAGCTGAAAAAACGCTACAAGGTTCTTGGTTTTCCAACATTGGTAATGCTCAGCCCGAGTGGGGAGGTCGTAGGAAAATATCGCGGCTACAAACGGGGAGATGCAACGTTCGTGTGGGGGCAGCTAAAGCAGGGTGAGGCGGTTGCTTCCGAATCCTACAAAGGCTGGCGTGCCGGATTGGAGAAAAAAGGTTATCGCGAATGGCAGGATCGCGGGGAACGGAAAATTTTTGCGAGGCTAATTTCCTATTCCAAGGGCACGCTCATTCTCATCGAACCGGATGGAAGCCGCGCGAGGACCACGGAGGCAAGTTTATCAGACAAGGACCGGGCATGGATCGCAGAGCAGAAGAAGTTGCGAAACATGCAGTGATGGAAAAGCCCGGAAGGCATGAAACCATCCGGGCTGATAGAAAATCCTGTGCGAGAGGAGAACTATTTCCGGCGGCGCAGGAGCAGTAATGAACCCATCAGACCTAGCAAAGCGCTGGCGGGCTCGGGGACGATCGTGAAGGTGGCGGTAGGATTACCCGCAGACGTGAAGCCGAAGATATTGCCGGCGGTATTGACATTGTTTGTATAAGACTCGGTATAGATCTGGATCGTATAATTTCCCGTTCCTAAACCACTCAATAAATTTGTGGTTCCATTAGTAACCTGCCAGGTCTTGTTATTACCAACATTGGGATTCGGAGTATTGGTTTGGACCTGGGTAAACAGCCCGCCCGGTGATCCGGTAGGGTAGATACGATAGAAGAGATTCGCGAAGGTGACGTTTGAACCGTTGTCATTGAATGTATTATACTCAAACCCTTTCAGGGCCAGAGTGTCGGAGATATTGAGTGTTCCGAATGACAAAAATTGCGGATTTGTTCCATCGGATGATAAGTCATAGGCGGATGCCGCACCCGCTCCGGGGGTGGTTCCTGTCCGGATCTGATTGAACACGTTCGATCCGCCGTTAAGCGAGGTTACGAAATAAAAGCGTCCAAAAAATCCGGTTGCAGCATGGGAGGACACCGCTCCAATCAGTGAGGTAAGCAATATGAATGTTTTGATTTTCATAGAAGAAACTGGGTATTTGAAATTTACAGTGATGGCGAGAAAAACTTTAGGACCGGCGGCGGCACAGTAGGAAGAAGACACCGATGCTGCCGAGCATGGCGGCAGAGGGCTCCGCGATGGAGCTCACCTTTCTTATGTCACAGGCAGGGAGGCGGTTTAGGAATTTTTTCACGAATCTGAGTTGTCATCCATCGAGAGCGCCGCCAAGTCGGCTCGATAGGCGTTCTCGTCAAACGCACGGTGCTTTGCAAGCATCCGGTCCATTTCCTCGCCGAGGCACAGGGCCATTTGGATTTTCGCCTCGGATTCTTCGATCCCGAGTCTGATCAAACGGGCAAGAGTCTTCTCCACATACGGCGTCTGAGGGGAAGTGAGTTGCTGCTCGATGGCGGCGAGAAGATCGGGAAGAAGATCGTCGTTCATAAAGAATGGTGAGCGATTGGAGGAAGCGTTTTGCTACCGAGCACATCGAGCCAAGGCGTGTATTCCGGTGGGATCGGAGCTTCGAAATTCACCCATTTGCCAGTAATCGGATGGGTGAAGGCGAGCCGCCAGGCATGGAGCATGAGGCGACCGGTTTGCTCGGAGGTTTTACTAGGTTTCCCATAAATCGGATCGCCCACAAGCGGGGTGCCTTTGTGATGAAGGTGGACGCGGATCTGGTGCGTGCGGCCGGTGTGAAGGTTGCAGAGAATCAGAGCTGTGAGCGATGCGGCGTCGGTGGCGAGGATTTCGTAGTCAGTGATGGCGGTTTTCCCGCCGGGAGGATTGACTACGGCCATTTTCTGACGATTTACGGGGTGCCGACCGATGTGGGTAAAAATCGTGTCCTTGGCAGGTTTCGGGATACCTTGAGTGACGGCGAGGTAAAGTTTTTCCATCGTTCGGCCAGAGAATTGGCCTACGAGCGAATGATGGGCGGCATCGGATTTGGCGACGACGATGCAGCCGGATGTATCCTTATCTAACCGGTGAACGATGCCCGGACGCTCGACTCCGCCGATGCCGGAAAGTTTTCCCCGGCAATGATGGAGGAGGGCGTTGACCAACGTGCCGTCGTGGTTTCCCGGAGCAGGGTGGACGACCATGCTGGAGGCTTTGTTCAGAACGATCATGTCGTGGTCCTCGAACAGGATTTCCAGCGGGATTTCCTGCGGCGCGTTGTCTAACGGAACTGCCTCGGGCACGATCACAGTGATCCGGTCGCCGAGTTTCACCGCGTCGCGGGGCTTGGCGGGATGGCCATTGATTTGGATGTATTGCTCGCGAATGAGCGTTTGGATGCGCGAGCGGGAAAGGTCGGCGATTCGTGTGGCGAGAAACGCATCAATGCGCTCGCCCGGACTGTCAACGACTTGAATATCCACGGCGCGAGTTTCTCCGTGAGAAAAAGTGCCGCAAGTTTCAAGTTTGCACGATCCGGCTGCGTAGATAGCCTATGTCCATGCCGGAGAGCACCGAAACCATCGCCTATTGTCACTCCTGCGGGAGTGCGATGAACGTTTCCTCGGTTGCCCCCTTTTCCAATGTCGAGTGCCCCACCTGCGGCAAGCATACGCGGGTGAAACGGGAATTTGGCCCATACACGCTGCTCCGCCGCCACGCGTTGGGCGGGATGAGCATGGTTTTCGTCGCGCAGGACAACACGCTGGATCGCGAAGTGGCATTGAAAATTTTGAGTGAGGATTTCTCCGCAGACGAGCGGCGGATTGCCGCATTTGAAGAGGAAGCGAGGATTACCGCTTCATTCAGCCATCCGCATGTTGTCCGGGTTCTCAGGACGGGAAAGGCCTTTGAGCGATTTTACATTGCCATGGAATTTGTCCCCGGCGGGCACTTCGAGCATCAGATCCGCGAGCGCGGTAAGATCCCTGAGTTGGAAATGCTGCCGCTGGCCATTGAGGTCGCGCAGGGGCTCAAGGCGGCCCATGCGGCAGGACTGATTCACCGCGATGTGAAGCCGGGAAATATCCTGCTAGATGCCGAGGGTCATGCGAAAATCGTGGACTTCGGTCTGGCTTTGGTGACTCACGGTGGAATTGCCCAGGCCACTGAAGTGTGGGCCACTCCGTATTATGTTCCCCCGGAAACGATTGAGGGTTATCCAGAGGATTTCCGCTCGGATATCTATGCCTTCGGGGCCACTCTCTATCATGCGCTGGCCGGCTTCCCATCCTGTGGAGAAGAAACCATGGCCACCGACCTGCTCCGCGAGGCCAAGAAAAAAGTCGTCCCGCTAGGGGTGGCCGATCCCATGCTGTCCGCCGATACTTGCAGGATTGTAGATCGGGCGATGGCCTACGATCCGAACGACCGGTTTTCGTCCTACGACGAAATGATCGCGATGTTGGAAGTGGCGCTCAAGCGCTTGAAATCCGGTGTCGCGGGCGCCACCGAAACCTCAGGCACTGCGGCCAGACGCCGGGCGAAAAAAAAGCGAGGTGAGGTTTTGATCCTCGGGTTTGCCAGTCTCATTTTGTTAGCTGCCGTTGCCGGCGGAATCTGGTGGGTCACCCGCAAGGATGTGACGCCAAAAGTCGCCAAAAAGCCCGTGGCTCTCGCACCTGCGCCCATCATCCCGGAATCCACCTCCGCCGCCGCTACTGATATTGCGAAAAGCTACCGAGATGCGCGGGCCGCCGTGGAGGCTCGCGATTTCGCAACCGCGACGGCAGACTTCGCTACCTTGCGTGAAAATCAAGACGTGCAAGAACCGACCCGCACTTGGGCTGGGGTCGAGGCGGTCGCTGCCGCATTCCTCGATGGGCAATCCTCCGAAGCACGGAATCAGGCGAAGGCGACCTCCGCGCATGTCATGTCGTTGCCGGAAGAAAATCGGATCGGCGGTGGTCTGGCGGGCACGCTGGAAAATGTAGTTCACCTCCCCGGCATTTCCTCCAAGGATCTTGACGTTTCCAATAGCGACGCGGCTCACCTCATGGCTTGGATGCTCGCCGGTCTCAAGGATTGGGAGCAGGGGATGACTGATGAAGCCACCGCTTATTTTTCCGCCATCGCTTCGGCAAAAATTTCTCCGAACGATGCTTGGCTCGGGATCTATCAAAATCTCGCCAAGGATTATCTGACCGATCAACGGGCGCTTTCCAGCGCGGTATTCAACAAACTCCCTACGAACATCGCCGGTTGCGATTCTGCCGTGGAAGAACTCAACGGTATCCTCGCGGGCTTGAAGACCCGCGGTCGTGCCCGCTACAATGTCCGGGCTTGGCAACTCGATCTGGCGAAACAGGCCAAGCTGTTAGCGCAACCGAAAAGCGGCACCCCGGAGCCAGTGGCCCCCACGAATGCCTGGGACTTGGTGGCGATCATGGCCAAGCTCGACGCCTTCGCGGGAGAATGTCGTTTTAAGGAGGCTTCCGTCTATCTGAAATCCCTAACAACAGATCCTCAAGGCGCGACGCGGGCCGCGCTGCTTTCCGTGACGGATGCTTCGGCGGTATTTCTATCTGATCTCCAGCAGGATCTCGCGAAAGAAGCGATCACCGGCGAGTTCCCCTTGAAATCAGGCACGGTCATCCGGAAAATCTCAATCGACAATTCTGGAGTCATTACCGCCACCGATTCCAGCGGACTAACCCAAGTGGCGAAATGGGCCGATCTGTCCGCAGATGCGTTGATCAGCATGCACCGCATTTTCGTGAAGAATCCCAAGAGCGAACAGGAACGCTTGCGCCGCCACGAGTGCGCGATTTCCTACGACTGGCTGGCGGGAAATCGGGAACGCGCGCTCACCGCCGCTGACACACTGTCGCAGGCGAGCTCCGCATTCAAACTGCGCTGGGACGGCATCGCCAGCGGTCTGCCGAAGTGAGTCGGTGGCGGGAGTTTTCAACAAATTATTTGGACTGCGTGCAGCCTGCTGCGGTCCCGAGCCAGCAGGCTGGCTGCGGAAAGCGGCAGCCGGCTGCACGCAGTCTAAGGATCACAGCGATTTCAAATACGCCACCAGTTGGTCCACCTCTGTGTCGGTTAGATGCCCGAACGGCGGCATGGCAGGGGCGAAGCCTTTGATCACTTTCACCTGTGGCTGGCGAATCGACTCGTGAAGATACATGTCATCCGCAACGATCTTGGAGTCATCCGTTAGAGTCTGGGTGGAATTGTAGATTTTCGATAAATTCGGACCCAACTGCGACGCTCCCGCCTGATGGCAAGCCGCGCAACCCTGACTGACAAACAGTTTTCCGCCTTTCATCACGTCCGGAGCGGCCGAGGTCTGTTCTGTGGGCGCTGCAATCAAAGTGCCGATTAATCCGCCTGCAAGCATCACTGTCCCGAAAATGGCGACCAGCCAATACTTGAAATAATACCGTGAATTCATAAGATACTTCACCGTCATCAACGCGACGATGATCACTCCCAGAATCGGCACAGTGCGCCCGCTACTCGTCAGTTGCGGGAAATGCGCGCTCAACATCATAAACAACACAGGGAAGGTCGTGTAGTGGTTATGCATGGAGCGCAGCTTCGCCTGCTTGCCGTATTTCATGTCGTGCGGCAGTCCGGCTAACAGCGACTTCATGAATTTCTTCTGGTTCTGAATGATGTGGAAAAACACGTTCGCCGACATCGCCGATCCCAGCATTGCGCCGATTTGAAGGAACACCGCCCGCCCGTTGAAATACTGATTGAAGAAAAACGCCGCCACCACGAGCAGGGAGAATGTAAGCGGCACTGCGATTTTTGGCTGCTCTTTCAATTTTGTCCGCCAGATTGCATCGTAAACCAGCCACCAGCCGACGATGCCACCCACGCTCAACCCGATGGCTTTCCAGCCCTGCAGATTCATGCTCGCCGGGTTCAATAGCGACGAGCCGCCATGCAGATAGAATACTGAGACTAACAACAACACCCCGCTGATCCACGTCGTATAGGATTGCCACATGAACCAATGCAGCGGCACCGGGATTGCCATAGGATTGATCACGCGTTTCTCCAGATGGAAAACCCCGCCCCCGTGAAGCATGTCGAGATGGCCGAGGTTTGAATCGTTATCGCCCGGCTGCGGCGCGATCAGATTCAGCTCCATCCAAGTGAAAAGGATTGAATTTCCGATCCACATGATCGCCGCGAGCACATGCACGAAGCGGAATACCACACTCAGCCAGCCTGCGATTTCAGATTCCACATGCCCAATCAAGCAGGCGACATACCGGGAGCAAAGGCAATATGGGACATTACCCTCAGCGTCTGAAATACGCGACCTCCGCCTTGCTCAGATGCCGGGACTCTCCCGGAGCCAATCCATCCAGCACCAACGGCCCGATACTCTCCCGATGCAGGCTGAGAACCTGATTTCCCACCGCATGAAACATCCGCTTCACCTGATGGTAGCGGCCTTCATGGATCGTCAGCAGCGCCTCGCGTTCCCCTAGGATTTCCAGCAGTGCCGGCCGCGTGGTTAGATCCTCGTAGGCGAAATAAATTCCCGCCGCGAAGCTCGCCGCCGTCTCGGGAGATATTTCGTCCCGCGTCTTCACCCGGTAAACTTTGGAAATCTCCTCCACCGGCTCGGTGACCCGCTTGGACCAGCGCCCGTCGTTCGTGAGCAAAAGCAATCCCGTGCTCGCCCGGTCAAGCCGACCTGCAAGATGAAGTTCATTTCGCAGCGGGTGGTCGATCAGCCCCATCACCGTCGGGTGGAGCGGGTCGGTGGTCGCACTGAGGTAGCCCGCAGGCTTGTGCAACATCAGATAGATGGCTTCTTCCGCTTGAAAGATTTCACCATCCAATTCGATGCGGGTGAATCGGTCG
>JANYFB010000009.1 GCA_025362955.1 Akkermansiaceae bacterium | reverse complement strand
CAGCGCGAACGCATTCCACAGTCCTTCGCGGTAAATCGGGTTGCGGAAAATGGCAGCGAAGAAATCCAACGTCAAAAAATGCGATTCATCCGCCCGTGTGCCTTCGAACGCTTGCTTCACCACCATCCCTGCCGGATAGATAAAAAAAACGGCGAACAGGACGCTGACGATGATCGAAATGGTGATAGCGGTGCCGCGTTTCATCACTGGGTGGCGGTTGAGGATTTGGCGCGGGCCATGGCTTCGGCCTTGCGGTAGTTCCCACGGAACCACTCACCGATTTCAGTGGCACGGTCGGCAGCCTTGAGTGCATCCGCGCCGTCGAGGATCAGGTCGCCTGTGCCGGCTTTCGCGTAGTTCATAATGGAAATGTCGGAAAAAACCGCGAGGGCATCGGAGGGCATTCCTGCGTCGCGGAGGGCGATCCATGCGGATTTCATTTCGTCGTGCGAGTCGATGCACATGATTTTGACAAGCTGTCGGAGAGTGTTGAAAGATGCTCCTGTTAGTTCGCGCTGATAGGTAAAATTTCCAGGATCGTTGTAGGGATGCTCGTTGGGCATCGTCGAGTTTGCTAGGTTTTCTGGAGTATAAATGTCGCGTCGGATCGGGGTGCGGTGAAGGGCGCGGGTTTTGGGTCCGCTTGGTGTGCCGACCTTGCCGAACCACAGGTTTTGCGCTGCCGGGCTAAGGCAGAATTCCACAAAATCTTGCGCCACGCCGGGATGGGGCGCCCCTTTGAGCACGCCCACCGGATCTCCACTCAAGGTCGTCCCGCTCGCCGGAGCTACCCAAACCAACTGCGGCTTGTCGCCTTTCGCCGCAGGTTCATCGGCGAACGAGCGCCCATAAAAATCAATGCACATTCCTGCGGCGGCATTTCCGTGCCGGACATCCTGCGGTATCTTCGACGCGCTATCCGTGAAATAACGGGCATTCGCAGCCATCCGCTGGATCAACTGGATACCCGCAGTCCATCCGGCATCTAAAGCAGCGCTGCGATCCGTGCCCGAGCTGCGGAGGGTGCGCTGCATCTCCGCTTGGACTAACAACTCGAAGGCCCGTGCTACTGAACCACTTTTCGTCGGATCTGCTAGGGCGAGTGTCCCGGCATATCGCGGGTCTCCCAAATCACTCCAGCTAACAGGTGTCGGGATTTTCAGCCGTTGAAGGACATCGGGATTATAACAAATGCCGAACTGTGACATGCAGGTCGCCACCCAGACATGATCAGGCGGGTAGTAACGCTCGCCGGTGAAAGTCTCGGGAATCGGTCCGTCTTTTGCAAACAATTCAGGGTGCGTTTCAAAAACCCGTAGCGGCGCGAGTCGGCCCTTTTTTGCCTGCGCGGCAAAGTCAGGCTCGCCGCCGCCGAAAAACACATCCACGCCGATCCCGGACCGTCCAGTTTCCTCCGCCGCCTTGAATCCGGCGTCGATCACCATCCGAATCTCGGAGGTGCCGCCGGGTGTCCGCCAATCAATGTAAATTGACCGCCCTGTTGTTTTTTTCCAATGCGCTGCGAATGCCTCGCCGAATTCTTGGCGGATCGATTCGTTGTGAGGACTCAGGATGACGAGGCTATCGTCGGCGCTGCGGGAGGTCGTCGTCGCGGTTTGCCGACGCATGGCCATGGGCAGTGCCACGATCAACGCCAACAATCCGAAAATAATCGATGCTCTGGTTTTCATCCGGGAAAAATGGAGGCTATGGCTTCAAAATCACCACATCATTGTGGCGGGCATGGAGGGCGATTTTTGCCTCACCCGGCTCGTGAATGAGGTGCGGATTCAACTCCACCACCTGCTGGCGACCCGCGTCTGTGGCGACCCAGTATTGAATGCGTTGGCCGAGATAAGCGCGTTCGACGATGTTTCCCGCGATCATGTTGTCGCCCTCCTGCTGGTGAAGCCGCCATGCCTCCGGGCGGATGGAAATCCGCACATCCTCCCCTACGGCGGGCGACCATTGCGGATCGCTCACCCGTCCGACGATGGGTCCGGCGGCAGTTTTCGCCAGCGTGAAGCCATCGCGCGTTTCCAACGTCTCGCCCGAGATCAAATTAGTCTCGCCGATGAAATTTGCGACATAGGCACTGCGCGGAGTCCGGTAAATTTGTTCCGGCGTGCCGATCTGGCCGATTTTTCCCCGGGTCAGCACCGCCATTCGATCGGCCATCGCAAGGGCTTCCTCTTGATCATGGGTGACATAAATTCCTGTTAGCCCGTTTTCTTTTACAATCCGGCGGATCTCCCGGCGCATCTCTACGCGCAGTTGGGCATCGAGATTGGAAAGCGGTTCGTCCAGCAACAGACATTTTGGCCTCACGACCAACGCACGGGCCAGCGAGACCCGTTGTTGCTGCCCCCCAGACATCTGGTCAATCGGGCGGTCACCATATCCTGGGAGCTGGACCATTTCCAGCGCCTCGGCAACGCGCCGCTTGATTTCCGGCTTGGGCACTCGCCGTTCCTCCAGGCCGAAGGAAATATTTTGCCCGACACTGAGATGCGGCCACAGCGCGTAGCTTTGGAAAACCATCGCTGCCTCTCTCTTGTGTGGAGGCATTTTCGTGACATCCCGGTCACCGAAAAAAATCGCACCCCGGGTCGGTGTTTCCAGTCCGGCAATGCAGCGCAGCAGCGTGGTTTTCCCACAACCCGAAGCACCTAATAGGAAAAATAATTCACCCGGCTCAACGAGAAGGCTGATCTCGTCGAGGGCGAGGGTGCTTCCGAAGGATTTGACGACTGACTCCGCACGAATGGATTCCATGGCAATTGACGACCCCATGCTTTCGTTTGGAGCCACGTAATCAAGCCGTAAGCAGATTAAATGCGTGCCAGTGAATTTTTTCGAAGATTCTCTTGCCAAGTCTTGGCATGGAACGTAACAAGTCCGCCCACCCAACGGGATGCTCGGATGGCGGAATTGGTAGACGCGCTAGACTAAGGATCTAGTAGGGTAACCTGTGGAGGTTCGAGTCCTCTTTCGAGCACTTT
>JANYFB010000317.1 GCA_025362955.1 Akkermansiaceae bacterium | reverse complement strand
CATTTCCCGATAGGGGACCAAGGCACCCGCTAGGAGCATCTGGGGGACGAGCAGCAGGGGAACGGCGGTGAGAGCAGCGCGCTCGGTTTTCACGCACGAGGAAACGACCAGCGCCATGCCCGTGCCGGTCCACGCTGTTAGAGTCATCCACAGCCAGAGGTGGGGAAGCATCCCGTCGATATCGAGAAAGTAATTTCCCACGATCAGATAGGCTAGACATTGGATCGCCGCCACCAGTCCCAGCGCGGCGAATTTCGCCATCACGTAGGATCCGGCACCCGGCTGGCAGTTGCGCTCGCGCCGCAGGATCGGGCGGTCGCGGAGGACTTCCGTGGCGGAGTTTGTTAGGCCCAGAAACATCGCTACCGTGGCACTCAGGAAAAGATAGGCAGGGATGTGCAAGGCGGTGGCGAATAGATAGGCCCCTCCCGGCGAGGAACGCAGGGTGATCGCGATCAAGCCCGCTAACAGCGGCGCTTCGAGGCAGGTGCTATAAACCGTCCCGCGGTTCCTCAATTTTGATAGAAGCGAGCGAAGAAAATGAGTCGCGAACACCGCCAGCACGGCACGAGCCCGGCGTGCGGGTTTCGGCGGCACGGGGAGGCGATCCCCATCCCGTGGCTCCCCGAGTTTGGTCACGGGGCCACCGCCGAGTTGAAGCGATTGCATCAGGTCCACGCTCTCGAAGCGCTCCTGCCAGAAAGAGGATGGAAATCGCCGCGCCGCCCCCGTGTTCGATCCTCCACCGATGGAACTTAGCGGCGTTTCTAACACGTCAAACACAAAATCCGCCCCGAGCGGAGACTTCGCGGTGACTGACGGATGGGAAATGGAAAGCTCCTCGCAGGCGTCCCGGAAATAGCCGACCATTCCCGCCGGAGTGCCAAAGTAAGCGAGACGTCCGCCGCTATCTAACAAAAGAACTTTATCGAATAAACGCAGGACGGGAGCACCGGGACGATGCAGAGAAGCAATCACGATTTTTTCTCGGGCAAGCGAGCGTAATGTTTCGGCGACGTGTTCGGAGTCCTTGGACGAAAGTCCAGAGATCGGTTCGTCAAACAGGAACACTTCCGCTCGGCTGCCGAGATCCACCCCGAGATTCAGGCGGCTGCGCTCTCCGCCGGAGATGGTCTTTTCCCCCGGTGAGCCCACCCGGCGGCGGGCGATCGACTGTAAGCCAAGCTCCGCCAACATACTGTCCACCCGCCGTTCGTGTTCTGCGAGTGACAGTGCCGGACGCCGGATTGTCACTGCGTGGCGCAAATGTTCGCGGACGGTGAGTTGTGGATTGAGCGCCTCTTCTTGCGGCATGTGGGCGATGAACGGAACGAGTTGTTCCCGCCGCTCGTAAAGAGGGATGCCATTCAATTTCACCTTGCCGCGCGTTGGCTCGCGTTGACCTGATAGAACGGCGAGCAGGGTGCTTTTGCCACTGCCGCTTGGACCGATGATGCACAGCATTTCACCGCGTTTCACCTCGAAATTAACGTGGTCTAACGCCCGCGAATCCGGCCCGAAGTCGTGGATCAAATCCTCTACCTGAAGCGACTCGATCAAGGTCCGTTCTTCGTCCAAGAATCCTTCGCTGAACCTGCACCGCACCGCTTGGCTGCCGGACAGTCGGATTAACGAGCCATCGCGTAAGGACGCGGTCTGACGAACCGGAATTCCGTCCACCTGGATCGGTCCGTGGCTCTCCCGGATGACCAGTTCACCCTCAGCCCGTTGCGCGTCGTAGCGGATGAAAAGCACGGCCTTGGGGGACAATTTCGAGCCTAACAGTAAATCTCCGGCTGAGAGGGCGGCGGCGTCGTTAGATACCAGATATTCTTGTCGGTCACCCGCTAACCTAAAGCGCCGGCCAGACCGCGTGGCCTTCCGGCGCAGTTCGTTGATTGATAGGCTGAATCCCGAGGCATCGCCCAGCCGTTCGTGATTCCGGCAGGTGACGATGTCGCCCTTGGCCAGGGGCCCGCGGCTTCCGGCGTGGAGTTCGGTATCACGGAGAGCTTCGACCTCGGCATTGAGCCCGAAGCTGACCCGCAACGCGCTCTGGCGGCTGCGCGTCCGCTCGGCGGTTAGACCCGCATCGCCGGCCTCCAGATAGATCGACGGGGTGTTGCCCGTGCGTTTGACATCCAGGAAAAACATCAGATCCTCGTAACTCAGCGTCCAGCCCGGTACTACTAACGGCTGGCGCTCCCGCATCCGCAGGAACGATCCTGTTTCCACCGATCTTCCGCGAATCCACAGCGGCGAGATACCGGTATTTCTCACGAGGATCAAGTCGCCCGCCCGGTAAACGCGGAACTCGTGATCATTCGCCGCCGGGGGCAACAAAACATCCGCGCCGTCCCTACCGAAAACCAAACGCTCGAACGGGAGATCCTCATCAGATGGCTCCCCCGCATCGCCGCGCATTTCCCGCAAAATCGCGACCCCGTAGTCTGGCCGCCCTAAGCGACGCATGAAAACTTCGAAACTTGTCCGGTTCCGCTCCGAGCGTCCCGCAGCATCCACCAGCGTGAAAAGTTGTAAGCCAAGCGCCAATTTTCCCGGATCGTCGAAGCTGTCTTTCAGCTCCACCGCCAAGCCCTGCAAAGGCCGTGGATTTCTAACCGCCCGTTGCAAGCGCTTGCCCAACCAACCGTGGTCCACCTCGGGGAACGCGCTCCGCAGCATATCCAAGATCAGGTCCGCCTCAAGCGTGCTCATTTCGTCATCCAGCGTTGCAAAGGCGGCGAAAGCATCGACCAGCACGCCGACATGTGCATCCGCTCCCGGTCGCAAGGCCCTTAGCCGCCCCACACCAGGGATCGCCTGCAACCAACGCAGCAAACGCACCCTCCGCCACAGCGATTGAGACGGCTCTTTCTGGGGCAGGGGAGATTCCACACTGACTTTCTTGGCAGACGCCACGCCCACCCGCAAGACCCGTGCAAAAAAGGGGTTTGCTTTTCACCCTCTTCAGGTATCCTCCCTTACTCCCGGACGGCATCCTACCCGCGCAGATCCAAAATCGCGCTGGGCCATTTCGCCCGGGACTTTTATCGCCCATCATGTCTGACTCACCGAATTCAACTCCGCCTCCAAACAGCCCGAACCGCACCCCGGGCGATGCTAACGGTTTCAACTGGCGCGTCCTCGGCCTCATGTGCTTGGCGACTGTCATTCTCGGTTTCGCGTTTTTTGGTAATCCGATCCTGAATAAGCCGGTTAAGCAATTGACTTACTCGCAGTTCCGGCAGGCTTGGGATCAAGGTCGTATCGTGTTAGATAACGCAAAGCAGCCACTCAAAGTCATCACGACTGACACTTCTTATGACGCGACGATTACCGGCTGGATCACTCCTGAGTTTGCAACCCCCAAGGCCGATGCTCCGAGAAAGGATTTTCAACTTCCGATCAATTTGGCGGCGATCGGGCGTGATGAGATCAGCGAACTTCTCGGTGATAATATCCGCTTCAAACAAATCGGTTCGCCTGCCGATAATCCTCTCGAAAGCGATGTGGAAACCATCAATCTCGCCGAGCTACGCAAATCGCTTGCGTCAGAATTGGTGGAAATTAGCGACCCGGTAAACCCGCTCCGGGTTTTAACAATTGCAGGCTCGAACGACGCGGTCATCGTTGGCACCCGCAAGATTGTCGCCAGTCCGCCGCAGATGCTCGATGTCCAAGGAAAGGTCGTGCAGGCCCTCCAATTCAGCGTTCCCGTCTCAACCGCCATCCAAGGCGAGGATCTTAGCAAGCTCGTGAAAGACAAGGCTAGCTACGAGCGCAACAAAGATTATCTCAGCAGCGCACTGTTCACTTTCCTGCCCTTTCTGTTGATCATCGGCATCTTGTTTTTCCTTTTCCGCCAACAAATGAAATCCGCCGGCCGGGGCGCGATGTCCTTCGGAAAAAGTAAGGCACGACTTCTCACGATGGACCGTAACAAGGTGACCTTCAAGGATGTCGCTGGCATTCAAGAAGCGAAGGAAGAGTTGTTTGAAATCGTCGATTTCCTCCGCGATCCCCGCAAGTTCCAGAAACTCGGTGGCTCGATCCCCAAGGGCGTCCTGATGGTTGGGTCGCCCGGCACCGGCAAGACCCTATTAGCGCGGGCCATTGCCGGTGAGGCGGATGTCCCATTCTTCTCGATCTCCGGCTCGGATTTCGTTGAAATGTTCGTCGGCGTGGGCGCATCCCGCGTCCGCGATATGTTTGAACAAGGCCGCAAGCACGCACCTTGCCTCATTTTCATCGACGAAATTGACGCTGTCGGACGTCACCGTGGCCACGGCATGGGTGGCGGTCACGACGAGCGCGAGCAAACGCTCAACCAACTCCTCGTCGAAATGGACGGCTTTGATACCCAAGAAGGGGTCATTATCATCGCCGCCACGAACCGGCCAGACGTGCTCGATCCCGCGCTGCTCCGTCCGGGTCGCTTCGACCGGCAAGTCACCATTTCCCTTCCCGACGTCAACGGCCGCGAGGAAATCCTGCGCGTCCACGTCAAGAAAATCAAACTGGCGGGCGGTGTGGATCTATCAAAAATTGCCCGCGGCACTCCCGGTTTTTCGGGTGCGGAGCTTGCAAATCTCATTAACGAATCCGCCTTGTTGGCAGCCCGTCGCGGCCTTTCCGCCGTCACTCTGGACGAGATGGAAGAGGCTCGCGACAAGGTCCGCTGGGGCCGCGAACGCCGCAGCCTCGCCATGTCCGACAAGGAAAAAACTGGCACCGCGTGGCACGAGGCTGGCCATGCCTACCTCAACATGGTGATTCCCGATACCAGCCCGCTCCACAAGGTCACCATCATCCCGCGCGGCCCCTACCTCGGGGCGACGATGTATCTCCCAGACGGCGACAAATACTCGACTCAGAAAAAGGAAGCTCTCGCCAATTTAATCGTCACCATGGGCGGTCGCATCGCCGAAGGTTTCCATAGCGATGACGTATCTAACGGCGCGTCCGGCGACATCCGCCAGGCCACCGGACTTGCCCGCCACATGGTCTGCGAATGGGGCATGAGCGACAAGCTCGGCATGGTCGAATACGGCGAAGGCGACGGACCCGTATTTCTCGGTCGGGGCGATATGGGAGGCCGACGCACCAACTACAGCGAAAGCACTGCCCGCGTCATTGACGAGGAAATCAAACGTTTCATTGACGAAGCTTACGAAATCGCCACCCGCATCCTGAATGAAGGCCGCGACAAGGTGGAACTCATTGCCAAGGCTCTGCTGGAGTTTGAAACCCTTGATGCTAACCACCTCAAGGACATCATCGACTTCGGCGAAATGAAAAATCCGCCCACCGCCCCTAAACCACCTCCGGTCCCCGACGAGCTGAAGAAGAAGCCTGCCGTCAAGGCAACCGAAGAAGACCGCCCCGAAGGTTCCGGCCCGATTCCTGGGGCGTTAGGAGCACCTGCTTGATTCAAGCTAGTGGTGTTTTAATACACTATCGATACTTAACTTTTCTGAAGTATTGACGAGGCTCAGGGATTTTCGTAGGTTTCGCGCCAATCCGAATGGCAAATGAACCCATTACCTTTTTGTGTCCTGCTTGTAGCGTCAAGCTGACTATTCCCGGAACTCTGGCAGGGGTGACGGGACCTTGCCCGTCCTGCCGGACATTGATCCAGGCACCTTACCCCGCTCCACCTCCCGCACCCGTTTATCCGGCTCCGGCGAGTTTACCTGTGGCCTATCCGCCTCTAGCGGGGCCGATTTATCAAGCACCCGCCCATCAGCAGGTGCCCTATCAAGCACCTGCGCCCCAGCAACCGGTCTATCAAGCGCCAGCCTATCAGCCTCCGGCGTACAATCCTGCTGCCTATGCGCCCGTCGTCGCAGCGCCTGCCTACCAGCCTCAGCCTCCCCAGCCGGCGGTTTACCAAGCACCGCCACAGCCACCCGAGTCGGTGGCCGGATCATCCCCGGCAGTGCTGCGGCCTGAACCCCGGCAATTGCCGGTGCGTGCCAGCAACGGAGACCCCGTCGCCAAGCAAATGCCGGAGCCAAACGGGGCCGGGAAAAGCTCCAAGAACTCTAACGCTCTGCCCCGGCACCCGCATCGGAAAAATCGCTTTATCCGTCTGGTAATCCCCTTGCTCTTTGTCATTGCATCCGTGGCGATCGGATTCGGAGTTGCCACTTTTCTGAAAAATCAAGGTAAGGACCGTTCAGGCAAAAAGCCTGCGAATGCGTCGTACGGAAAAATTCTACCAGAAGAAACGATTCCTTCCAGGGCCACGGAGAAGACGCAAAAGGGAGGCACGCAATCGATGCCGGTTTCTATCCCGGAGCAACCGCTGATCGTTGAGCCGCCGCCGCTGCTTCCCGATGGGATCGAGCCGAAGTTTCCAAGCCAATCCGCAACGGAAATGTTAGAGAAATTTCTAGCGGCGAAGACCCTGGCAGAACGCCTGCCCATGATGGAAACCCATACGCCGGAAGCGGAACTCGCCAAGTCCTGTCTCGCCGGTCCGCTGCCCACTAGCAAGATCGAGATCTACGCCCAAGAGTCGAATGCCATTGAACAAGTGGTGGATTTCTATCATAACGTGGATTTTGACGCGGGTAACAATCGAACGAATCCCCATACGATTCTTGTCCGGAAGCGCGGGTCTGCTGATTTGAAAATTGTGGTCGATCCGTTTCTTGATTCCTACGGGGGGCGGTTAGCGCTCTATGCCAAAACACCGTCTGAGAAGGCAGGAATTTTTGAAGTCACTATTTCCGCGGTGGCGTCTTGCTATGATGTCCGCGTCCCCAATCATGAGAAAAAGCTGACTCTCAAGCTGCTACCACGGGATAACGCGAAGGAAATCGCCCTCGCTTATTTTGGCAGGCAATCGAAAATCGGCCTCATGCTGGAAGACGGCACTTACAGTCTTAGCTACGGCAAGGCGAAGGCATGTACGGTCATGTTGCGCTGGAATACGGAAGATAAGCCCGACATGCCCTACTTGGAGGCGATCGATCTTAAGAGCTTGGATTGGAATCCTTAATAGGCTTTTTCGTCCGCCCGGCCTCACTCAAGGCACGCCATCCACCACGTAGCACTGAAACGTCCGCACCGAGTTGTAGGCTGCGGATTCGCTCCGCGATTTGGCGGCTCGTCCCGCAGTTTTCATCCCCGCAATAGACAATCACTCGCGGGGTTTCCAGAATGTGCAGGGCAATTTCCGCCTCGAATGCCTGCATGTCTTCTGCGGGATCTAGGTTCCAAAGCACAGCCGCCGGAACTCCCGTTTTTTCCCAGTCCTTCCGCAGGCGGGCGTCCACCCACAGCACCTTGGCGTCAGGCGGAATTTGTTGGAGACAAACCTCGTCCGGCTTTAACGTGGCAGGATCGCAGACAAAGGTGCGGGAGGGTGGACCCTTGATCCAATAAGTCCCACCGGCCGCGGCTAGGGAAATGAACGAAATCGCAGCCAACTGGCCTAGCGCTTTCATGGCTTGGCCGCTGTTTCGCCCGCCGTGGGCTTGCGGATCACTGCAAATGCCTGCTGAATCCGGTGCTTGGAAATTTCACAATCCGTTTCGATTCTGAGGACGCCGATGCCCGGCGCATTCATGACCTGCGGTGTGACGATGAGATCATATTTTTTCCCGTCCTCCAAGGTTTTCAGCTCGTAGGTAAAGGTGGAAGAAGAAGATCTAACATTGGTGACATGGATTGTTTTTCCCTCGGCCACGCGAATCTGGATCGTTTGGGGATCGGACTTCCCGTCGATATCCCACTTCACGGTTTTCGGCTCCAGGTTTACGAGCACGGGAATATGGACGCGCATAATGAGCTGGATCGACGGCTTTTCAGGCGGGTCCTTGTCGAGGTAAATGGCTAGGGCCTTATCCACGGTTCCGGAGAAATTCCCCATGTCGAAAGTGGTGCGGATGACCCCGGATTCGCCCGGTTCGTATTTGAGCTTGCCGCCTGAAATCTGTACTTTCAGGCAGGAACAGGTGGGATCTGCCTTGCTGATGGTGACGGGTTTGTCGCTCTTGTTCGTGAAGTTGAAATCGGCGGTGGCCGTGGTGGCCTCCGCCCCTGCGTTGACTTCCTTGACGGGCTCGGAAAACTCCAAACCCGCCGCATGGACCCATGTCGCGACTACTAACCAGATACCGAAGATGATTCTCATGGTCTTATTATGAACCCGGTTTTTCCATGGGCGCAAGGGCTACTGCAATAATCAAGCGCCCGTGCCGCCACTCCGGCCCGAGGATGTAGAGTGGGCGGTTCCCT
>JANYFB010000284.1 GCA_025362955.1 Akkermansiaceae bacterium | reverse complement strand
ACCCCGCTTCTGGCGGTGTTCCCGCCTCCACTCGCTGGCCATGAAGTTCTTCACTGCCGCTAGCAGAAAGGCCCGAAAGCGGCCGCGTTCTTGGTCTGCCAGCCGCAGACCATCGCCTTCCACCAGCGACCCGAAGAACCCCTGCACCAGATCCTCAGCATCCTCCGCGCTCTTCCCCGTGCGCCGGACGTAGCGGTAAAGAGGCTTCCAGTAGATGCGGAACAGGTCGTCCAGCGCTCTTCGAGCCTCGGTGTCACCGGACGCAACCGCCTTACCCACCAGTGTCCAGCGGGTCGTAAGGAACAGGGTTGGTTTATTTGCTGGCATCCGCCTCTCTATACCATTTTTTTCGGGGGATGTTACGCATGATTCTGACAATCAAGGCTCCCGAAGTGCGCTGCCATAGAATTGTGCGGAAGGTGGCATGGGATGCTGGCGTTTAGAAGGTTGGTGGTTCGAGTCCCTCCGGGTTTACCACCCATTAAATGTAAATAAAGAGTGAGGCGTTGGATGAATTGTGTTAGGAGAAGGCTTAACCTTCCTTCTTTGGCTTTTTCTCATCGGGAGAGTAAAGATCTTTGAAATTTGTGGCATCCTCCCCCACCGCTCCGATTTCCTTCCCGTCCGGTCGAAAGAGCCAGATCCAATCGTAAGAACCGCCTCCTAAAAAATAGCGATGCTGTCCGACCAGCAGGCAATCGCGGTATTCGCCGGAATGAATGACTTCGAGTCCGCTCCCGGCCATTAGAAAGTGCTCTTTTCCGTTCGTGGTATCGAGGACATGAACCGCGCCCGAAGTTACGTAGGCCGGGGTGACGAAGAAAACATACCGGCCATCCGAGGAAAATTGCACGTCTTCAAAGGTGGCGATGACACTCTGCATATTTGCGGATTCATGAGGTGCGATAAGCCGGGTGGGTTCCTTACCACTGGTGCTGATCTGCCAAAGTTCTTCGGCATCCGTGTCGCCACTGCCGGTGCTGATCTTTTTTCCCACGACCGCACGAAGGAAAACAATCCAGCGACCATCCGGCGAAAGAACGGGTGCGGAATCGCGGCCGACAGTAGTCAGATGCTTTGTTTCGCCGCCCTGAGAGTGGAAAAAAATATCGCCACCCTTTGCCTCGACGGTGGACTCGGCGGCTCCCGCAAGCTGAAGAGCCAATCCTATCAAAGCACCCATGCCCCAGGCTGATACTGCATTTTTATTCATCAGGTGATTATGCAGACTTCTCTCAAGATGTCATCTGCGGTTCGATTTCTCTTTTTAGGTTTATCCTGACGAAACAGAAAGTGCTGGCCCTTCTCAAGCATGGCTGCGCCTTTACACTTTCCTTTTTCCCCGGAAATAAGTTCGTTTGGTAAAATGGTCGAGCAAGGCAGGACGGAAAATACATGGACATGTGGGCAGCGCTGGGTGAGCGATGGCGAGCCGGAACTCGGCCTCGGAATTGTCCGCAAGAACGGCGACGGTCGGGTGGAAATCGCGTTTCCGGCGGCGGGTGAGACGCGGATTTATGCCACGGACACCGCGCCGTTGCGGCGGGTGAGGTTTTTGCCGGGCGATCGTATCAGGAATCGAGCTGGAGCGGAGGTGACGGTGGATAAGGTGCGCGAGGAAGCTGGATTGCGGATTTATGAAACGATCCATGGCGACATGAGTGAGACGGATCTATCGGATTCTATCAGTTTCAGCAAACCCGAGGAGCGCCTATTCGGTGGAAAGCTCGATGAGTTTGCGGATTTCGATCTGCGCGGCGAAGCACTCCGCCGGCGGGCGGACATGCGTCGCTCGCCAGTGCGTGGCTTGGCAGGTGCGCGGATGGATTTAATCCCGCACCAGCTATTTATCGCGGATGAGGTGGCGAACCGGGCGAAGCCACGGGTTTTGTTAGCGGATCAGGTGGGATTGGGAAAAACCATTGAAGCGTGTTTAATTTTACATCGGCTTATTCTAACGGGACGGGCGGAACGAGTGCTCATTTTGGTGCCGGAGCCGTTGATGCATCAATGGTTTGTAGAACTGCTGCGGCGGTTTCAGCTTTCCTTCAGCCTGTTTGACGAGGCGCGTTGCGAGGCAATCGAATATGGCGATGCGGAGTGCAATCCATTTCTCGACAGTCAATGGGTGCTGACTGCGGTCGATTTTCTAGCAGGCAGCGAACATCGCGCCTCGCAGGCGCGGGAGGCAGGTTGGGATGTGTTAGTGGTGGATGAGGCGCATCACTTGGAATGGTCGCCAGACGGCGGGGGACCGGCTTATGAAATGGTGCGTGGCCTGGCGGAAACCACGGAAGGACTGCTACTCCTCACCGCCACGCCGCAGCAGCTTGGGCCGGAGGGCCATTTCGCGCGGCTGCAACTGCTAGACCCGGATCGCTATGCCGACCTTGAACAATACCGGGAAGAGACGTTACACTACGAGGAAGTGGCGGATGTGGTGGAGTGCTTGACGGGGGAAGAATCGGCAGCAATTCCTCGATCACGTTTGGAAAAAATCGTCTTGGGCCGGCAGAGGTTGGAGGGACGAGTGGCGGATTGGGTCGCGGAAAAGCCCGGTGCGCGCGAACGCCTCATTGCGGATTTGTTAGACGGCTTCGGTATTGGGCGCGTGATGTTCCGCAATACGCGGGCCAAGCTTGGCGGCTTCCCTCAGCGCGAGCCCCGGATTGCACCGACCGCTGATAAAGTGAAATGGCTGACCGCTTTACTCGAAGAACTGGGCGAGGAAAAAATCCTGGTGATCACCCGGTCGCGTGAGCTTGCGGAGGAAGTCCTGGATGATCTCCATACCGCGACGGGGATAAAAGGCGTGTTGTTCCACGAAGATCTAACATTGCTCCAGCGGGACCGGAATGCGGCGTTTTTCTCGGAAGCGGATGGCGCGCGGATACTCATCTGCTCGGAGATCGGCAGCGAGGGCCGGAATTTCCAGTTCGCCCGGCATCTCGTGCTTTACGATCTGCCTGAGGACGTGGATCTGCTAGAGCAGCGGATTGGGCGCTTGGACCGGATCGGGCAGAAAGGGACGATCCAGGTGCATGTGCCCTATTGCCCCGGCACTGGTGAGGAAATCCGCATGAGGTGGTTAGAAAAAGGATTGGATGCCTTTCGCGCCAGCCCGCCCGGTGCGGCGGAGATCCAGCGGGAATTGCGATTCGATCTGGAAGAGGCCATCGGCGAACGGGAGGGAATCGAAGAATTGATAGAAAAAACCATCGCCTGTCGGAGGCGGATTTCCGAGCGCTTGGCACGGGGGCAGGATCGGCTGCTAGAGCGGAGTTCGCATCGCCCTGTCAGATCGGCATGGTTGGTGGAGAAGATTCGTGAGTGGGATCATGATGCCGGATTTGAGAATTTCTTGTTACGTTTGTTCGAGTTCTCCGGCCTGCACATTGAAGAACTCGGAAGTCGTCGTTATTTCCTGCTGCCGGGGAATTTGAAATCAGACGCGTTTCCGTCACTTCCATCCGAGGGAATGACCGTGACCTTGGATCGGCAGCGTGCGTTGGAGCGGGAGCAAGAGGCGTTTCTCACTTGGGATCACCCGATGGTGCGCGGCGCTCTGGATCTCATGCTCGGCTCCGAAGCCGGAAACGCGACCTTCGGGGTCTGGGACTGCGCCGGGGAGAAAATCATTCTGCTAGAGACATGGCTCGTCGTGGAGTGCGTGGCCCCGGCCCGCCTGCACGTCGAGCGATTTTTACCTCAAACGCCGTTGCGGATCATGGTCGATCACATGGGCGGCGATCACACGGACGACCCCGCATTCGCGAATGCTCCCCTGCGTAAGGGCGATGCCGCGGGATTGATGCGTAACGAAAAAGTGAAGCGGACATTTCTCCCTGCCATGTTAGAATCGGCGCGGGCGCTCGGCTCCGGGAAAAGCCAAGCGATCATCGCCGAGGCCACGATCCGGATGCGCGGCGAAATGGCTGCGGAAATCGCGAGGCTGCGCGATCTCGCGGAGGTGAACGATCATATCAAGTCGGAGGAAATCACCGCGCTTGAACAACGCGAGGTCGAGTTGGCTGCGGTGATTGGAAATGCCCGAGTGAGGTTGGATGCGGTACGCCTGATTTGGAAAGCGCCGATGGTTTGATTTTTACCAACTCTTTAATCGATAGAAGCTCGAAAGCTGGGCGTTAGACATTCTCGGCTCGCTAGCCGCCGTGAAGGAATATAGTGATGCCGCGTCTGCCGAATGAACGATCTTACGCCTCTGCCCTCTTGTCAATCGCGCCGGCCCCGGTGCGAGAGGGTGCTGATCAGCGTGGGGGCGGCGTTAGTGGTGGGTTCCGCCCTGCTCTGGTCTTCGCCGGAGTATCGGGAAAGGCATTTGTTGGCCGCGTGCATTGTGGCGGCGTTTTATGCGAGGAGGCTGTTAGGTCCCCTATTGAGCGGGATGGGACGTCGCGGCTGGATTTTCATCGGTGGCTTGTTCCTCGTCCATGGGGCGTCGTGGCTGGGAGGAGTGGGGCATGGGGAAAGCGTCGCCATGGCCACCGAGCGCGGAGGGGCGGGCTTGCTCGGAGTGCTTGGGCTGGCGGTGTATTTGGTGGTTCTGCTAGAACAGCGCTGGCGGCGGTTTGCGAAATGGACCGCGCTGGGCGTGTTAGGCCTGTTGCTGGCTGGCTCGTATGTGGGATTTTTCCTGGGCATCGAACGCTTCACGAGCTTGGGGAAATACACGTTTCAATTCGGTCAAATGCGCATGGCATTGATCTGGCCGACGCGGTTGCTCACGTCGCGACTCGGGCAGATCGCGTGGGAGCACACCAACTACGCGGCGTATTATTTCGCGTTGGCTCTGGCCCTGATCATGGAATATTTGGGCGGCGGCGGAAAGGGGCGCGTTTGGTGGTGGCTGGGAACCTTGCTCGGGGGTGCTGTCTTTTTAACAGCATCGCGCAATGGCTGGTTGATGCTCGCGATCGGGGTGACGGTGGTTATGATAGGGCGCGGTCCGAGGTTCCCACTCAAGGCGCTGGCCATGTTCGCGCTCGCCATTTTGCTCGGGTTCGCCTGTCTGAAAGTGAAGCTGGCAGTGTATCCACCGACCGCAGAGTCCGTTGTGGTGATGGCGACCCACGGCAGTGAGTTGATGGAACGTGGCAGCGCGGGGCGCCTAAATGTTTACCCAATGATCTGGGATGAACTCGATGGCGCGCGTCTCTGCGGCCTTGGCTTGTGGGCGACGGGCAGGCCGGTGGGTCAGTTAGAGCACGAGCATTCGGTTTTTATGGCGACCCTCAGAGGCGGCGGCGTGGTGGGGTTGGCCGGGCATCTGCTAGTCATTGTCAGTGCGGCATCGGCGGCGCTGGGGTTGGCGAGGGGTGGTCGGCGCTGGCCCGCGGTCCTCTTTGCGACGGCGGTGGGAGGGCTGTTATTTGAGCGGAGCACGGTCATCGGACTCAGCGGAAATTGTGAATTCATCGCGCACTGGGTGGCGGTATTGCTGCCTATGATACTCATGGCAACGGAAGCTGTGCGGGATCGAGAGAGCGAGAATCGAGAGGGAACTATCTGACCGGGAAAAGGGCTCATTTTTCAAGCATACCCTGCTCGCCGAGCCAATAGAGCAAGTCATCGGTCCAAGGGTGGAGGCGTTTGGGATCGGCAGAGCTTTTACCCAGTCCGATGCCATGCGCGCCGTGGTGATAGAGGTGCAGGTCGAAGGGAACCTTTTTGGCCCGCAGGGCTTCGGCAAAAAGAAGGCTGTTTTCCACGGGCACGGCGGAATCCTCCCAAGTCTGCCAGATGAAGCAGGGTGGCGTATCGGCACGGACTTGTTTTTCGTTAGAAAGCAATTCGACCAACTCAGGCGCGGGGTCCGGTCCGAGGAGATTGTTTTTAGAACCTTGATGCGTGAACGGCCCCAAAGTGATGACGGGGTAGCAAAGAATCCCAAAGTCGGGTCGGCTACTTTGGCGGGCGATAGGATCGGACGAGTCGGGCTGCCCGGCATCGAAATGAGTCAGCAGGGTGGAGGCGAGGTGGCCGCCTGCGGAGGAGCCCATGATGCCGATGCGTTTGGGATCGACCTTCCAATCGGCGGCTTTGGCGCGGACAAGGCGCGTGGCAATCGACGCGTCGTCCAGCATGGCAGGGTGGCGGTAGCCGCGGGCACCGAGGCGGTACTTCAGGACAAAGGCGATGACGCCGTGCTCGTTCAGCCAGCGAGCGTAACCATCGCCCTCGTGGGCTGCTAGATGTCCATAACCGCCGCCCGGACAAATGATGATGGCGGCTCTGTTAGCCCCGGACGGTGCGGGGAGGTAGGGCGTAAGGGTGGGGATGTCCTCAGGCTGGGAGCCTTTCGCGCCGGGTGCGCCGTTAGGCCAGAGGATGATGGGTTCTTGCGGAAGGCTGGCAGCCATGGTGATGGGTAAAGCGAAAAGGAGGACGGTGAAAATGCGGAAGATCATGGGATTTTCCTAACTCAACCGCGTTGCTCACGGTTCGTCGAGAGGAAATGTAGCGGGACGAGCATGAGATGGCTCGGCGAAAGTCAGGCAGTCGCTGCACTGCTGCACGAAACATCGTCCCCGTGGATCGCTCCATGCTTGCCGACCGCGTGGCAGTGGATTTGAATGCATTCATGACTCGCCCCGACGGCCGCCAGAACGACCAGCTTCGCCCGATTTCTTTCGTCCCAAACGTGGCCGCCCATGCCACTGGCTCGGTGCTTGTTTCCTTCGGTGATACCCGCGTCATTTGCTCCGCCACCATTGAGGAGGACGTGCCTCGCTGGATGCGTGCCCAGCGAGTGGAGGGCGGTTGGCTCACTGCCGAGTATTCGATGTTGCCCTACTCGACTCTTGAACGCAAACCCCGCGACATTTCCCGTGGGAAACTTGACGGACGTTCATCGGAAATCCAGCGGCTCATCGGTCGCGCGCTGCGGGCCTGTGTGGACTTAAAAAAAGTCGGCCAACGCACGATTTGGATCGACTGCGACGTGCTTCAAGCCGACGGCGGAACCCGCACCGCCTCGATCACCGGCGGCTGCGTGGCCATGGCCATCGCCTTCAACAAGCTCATGGCTGAGGGGAAGCTCAAGCATTTCCCGATCAAGAAACTTGTCGCCGCCGTGTCCGCCGGTGTCTATCAGGGCGTGCCGGTCCTTGATTTGAACTACCCGGAGGACAAGGATGCATCCGTTGATTTCAACGTGGTTATGACCGAGACTCTCGACTTCGTGGAAATCCAAGGCAGCGGCGAGGAAGCCGTGTTTTCCGGCGAGGAAATGACCGCCATGCTCGACCTCTCGCGCAAGGGGATATCGGAAATCATCTCCATGCAGAAAGCCGCGATTCTAACCGCAGACCGTGCCGCTCCGGCGGATCTGGCATCCTTGACGGCGGCGTTTGGAAAGCGGTAATGGCAATTTTGTCTAACCCTCGCGACAAATGGTGCCGGGAGACTAGCGTGGACTGGTCATTTTTTCCGGCGTGAGAAGGTCATCTAACTGGGTTTTATCCAGCCACCCTTTTTCTAACACGAGACTGTAAACGCTGGCCCCGGTGGCGAGGGCTTCCTTGGCGATGGCGGCGCTACGTTCGTACCCGAGAACCGGATTGAGGGCGGTGACAAGGCCGATGGAATTTCTAACGTATTCAAGGCAGCGCTCGCGGTTGGGCTCGATGCCGGAGATGCAGCGGGTGTGCAGGGCGATGGCGGCATTTCTCAATAATGTTAGGCCGAAAAACAAATTAAAGGCGATGATGGGCTCGGCCATGTTGAGCTCCAATTCGCTCGCCTCGCAGGCCATGGAGATGGTGACATCCGCGCCGATGATCTGATAGCATACCTGACTGACCATTTCCGGGATGACGGGATTCACCTTGCCGGGCATGATGGATGACCCAGGCTGCATGGCGGGCAGGCGGATTTCGTAGAGGCCGCAGCGGGGGCCGGACGACAGCCAGCGGAGGTCATTGCAGATTTTTGAAAGTTGGACGGCGGCGGTTTTCATCGCGCCACTCATCAGGGAAAATGGACCGCTGTCATGGGTGGATTGCACGAGGTTTTCCGCAATCCTAACAGGCAGGCCGCTTACATCGCTGAGGTGCATGGTGCATAGCTCGGCATAGCCGGGTGGACTATTGATCCCGGTGCCGACGGCGGTGGCCCCCATGTTGATGTCGAGGAATTCCTCCGCCGCTTGCTCAATGTAGCGGATGCCGTCCTTGATGGTGGAGGCGTAGGCGCTGAATTCTTGGCCTAGGGTCATCGGCACGGCGTCCTGGTTTTCCGTACGGCCCATTTTCAGGACATCGGCGAAATCGTTGGCCTTGGATTTAAGGGCGGCCTTCAGTTCACGGAGAGCGGAGGTGGCGTCACGCATTGTTAGAATGACGCCGAGTTTGATGGCGGTGGGGTAGGCGTCGTTGGTGGATTGGGAGCGATTGACGTCGTCGTTCGGGTGGAGAAATTGATATTGACCCTTGCGGTGACCGAGGATTTCGAGCGCGCGGTTGGCGATGACCTCGTTGGCATTCATATTCGTCGAGGTGCCGGCGCCGCCTTGGATCATGTCGATGGTGAAATGCTGGTGCCATTTCCCGGCGATGATCTCGTCACAAGCGGCGATGATGGCTCCGGCCTTGAGCGGATCGAGAACAGTGAGCTGTTGATTGGCGAGGGCGGCGGCTTTCTTCACATACGCTAGGCTGCGGACGAAGTGACCGAAGTGGTGCAGCGGGATTCCAGAAATGGAAAAATTTTCCATGCCGCGCAGCGTCTGCACACCGTAGTAGGCGTTGTCAGGAAGCTCGCGCTCGCCTAGCGAATCGTGTTCTTTGCGCCAGGTCCCGACGACCGGGGAAAGCCCGGAAACGAGGTGCTCGTTGGCAGCTCGGAGGCGCGCACTCAGGCGACGGGCGATGTGGCCCACCATCCGATAGAACAGCTCGGGCTTTTCCCCGCGGATTTTTTCGAAAACTGCGAGTGGGACGATACGGACCCGAACATCCGTTAGGGCAACGGCGGATGCGGAGTGCGGCAGGTCATCTAACACAACTCCCTCGCTGAATGCAGTGCCGCGGGTGAGGGTCGCAAGACGGGTGGTGTGGCCGTGATTTCCCCTAACAATTTCGACTTCGCCTTCCTCGACAATGCCCATCCACAATCGCGGCATGGATTCGTGGAACAGGTAGGTGCCGGCAGGAAAAGAGCGGGATTCCCCTTGGGCGATGATGGCGGCGAGCTCATCAGCCTCCACGGCCATGGATTGGGCGAGGGTGGCGATGCGTGTTTCGGAAAAGGTCATGAGTATAGAGGCGGGTTCAGGCAAAGGAACCTAGCAAAGGTGCGCGATTCTGCCATAGCGGAAAATTGCAACGAAGTGGAATCGCCGACGTAACCTGTTAGACCACATAAAGGCGAAAGGCCCGCTTCTCTCAGGGAAATAACGGACGTTGAAGTCAGAGTGACAATTTGGGTATTTTCGATAGCATAGTGGAAATTTCTCTCTATCAGTTATTTTTTTAGCGCCTCGTCGCCTGCTTCCAGCGTGGGTGCTCCTTGGAGAAACCCGAGGGAAGCTAAAAAAACATCGGCCGCTCGGATAGCCCTGACGACAGTGATTTCTGGTGCCGTGTATTGGGTAACCACAAAAGCGTGGCGCGTCTTTTCCAACAGAAGGAGTTCGCAGCGATTCCCGGCGGCAATCATGGCGGCTGAGAAGAGGCGGGCCTGCTCTGGCTTTACCACGTTATCGTCCAGTCCGTGCATCACGAGCGTCGGAGGCTGCTTGCCCTGGATGTGGAACAGCGGCGAGAGGGCGCGGGCAGTGGTGGTCATCGCCTCGGTGACCGGAGGTTTGTCTTTCTTGGGATTTGCTCCCAGGGAGGCGTGATAGATCCAGCTTTCACCGGTCATGTCCACGATGGGATTGAAAAGCACCATCGCATCGGGAACAGCACTTACCGTTAGATCGTCATGCGGGTCGTCGAAGCCGCCGATGGTTCCCAATGCGGCGGCGAGATGACCGCCTGCGGAATCACCCAACACGGCGATGTGAGCGGGATCGACTCCGAATTCTTCCGCGTGGGCGCGAATGTAGCGGACCGCCGATTTACAATCTGCTAGACAATCGGAAACCTGGGAACCCCCGAGTGTCGTGAGGCGATAGTCGATGCTGAATCCCACGGCACCCCGCGATGCGCTGTAGCGGGCGTGGGGGAAAAAAACGGCAGCGTCTCCGGCCAGCCATGCGCCGCCGTGAATCCAAATAAGGGCCGGGCGCTTGAGTTCAGATTTCTCCGGCGGCGTGAAAAAGTAGAGTTTTAGATTTTGATCCGCCACTGTTTTGTAAACCCGTTCCTGCGGTGGCGGGGAGTTTCCCAAAAAATCCGCCAATGGAGCTGCAGATGCGTTAGAAATTTGAAAGGCGAGGCTTGCAAGAACGCATCCGCCGCAAAGTTGGAGGTTAGAGTGAGTGGATATGTTAGTTCGAGTTTTCATGGGATTGCGGTAACCATGGCCCCGTCAGCGTTCCAGCGAGCTTGGCCTCCATCGTGGGCGAGGGTGACGGTTGATGGAGTAGGTTGTGCGTTACGGTTGAGTAACTCCAAGCCCACCGCTGCGAACGGTGGCCTGGTTTTGGATAAGTCCAAGTTGGCGTTGTCACCGTGACGATAGATCCCGTCAATCCAAGCGGACTTACTATCCGAGCCGGTTTCCCACTGCATGAACTGGCCCTCCTCACCGCAGCTTTCCGGGGCGACATGGATGACGGCATGCCATTTCCCCGCAGTTAGCTCGAAGGTTCCTGGAGCGAGAGCGCAGGCCGTCGCGCCAATGGCTGATAGCTCATAGCGCACGCGCAAGTCAGCTGCGCTGAATTGTCCTTTGGGCGGGCGATCCATCGAGATATGCCAATCGCCGGAGCCAGCAATCAGGCGGATTGTGCTGAGGACACGCGGTCCCGATTGGGTGCTGATTACGGCGGCGGAGGCGAAATCTCGACCATCCTTTAAAAAGCGGAGCCTAAGAACTGCCGGGGTCTTACCATCGCCGACGCGCCAATAAGCAATCAAGGGGCGGCGCTGCGTCCAGAGTGAATCACGATTGATGCTGCCAAGACAGCCATCACCTGTTAGCCATGTAGTGCCGTGAAGGGTGGTCGCCTCATCCTTCCCGTGAAAAAACATTGAATCCACAACTAGCGGATCAGCAGGAAGTTTGCGGAATCGCGGTACAAAATCCGGCGGGCATGGTAGATACCAAGGCTCCTGCGGTGGGCCCGGTTTCCTGTTTCCGATAGCGATACCGGTCGCATTTGCAAGATATTCCGCAGTGCCAGCATCCAACAAATCCTGATAGAGCCGGCTATGGGGTCCGGCCCATTGGCCCGTGCCGGGATGAAAATGTTGGGCGACGCATTCCCATACCAATTTCCGCACGGCCTCTGCGTCGTGGCGCGCTTGCGGGTCTTTCACAAGATGTAGCAACCGCTCCATTTCATGCATGACAACCATCGTGTAGTTTGGGCTGTTATATTCAGTGAAACCACCGTGCTCGCGGGTGTAGTTTAAAAAATCCCGGAGCTTTGACCGTCCCCAATCGAGTGTGGTTTGATCGCCGAGCGCTTCGCCCGAGGCACAAGCGACCGCGGAGCTCAACGCTGCGATGTTGGTATAACCGGATCCGATATTCCGCCTAACAATCGCCTTGGATACGTGTCCTAAACTGACACGAATGGCACGCGTGGTTTCCGAGGGGAACTTGGGTGAGTCGTCTATCAGCGCGGTGACGAGTAACGCGCCGATGAATGCTGTCCAATTTTGATCAGGCACCGCCATTTGATCGAGGGGTTCTTCTAACATCCACGGCCAAGTACCGTAGTTTTTGCTAACGGGATTTGTATCTTGGAGTGTGAGCACCTTGCGGATGATGGCCGACGCCCGCTCATGACGAGCCGGGTCGGATGTAGAGAGCAACGACAGCGCGTAGTTCATCGAGTTCGTGGTGCCATGAACGAGCGTTCCGTCCCTGATTTTGGTGTGATACCCCGGTCCGTGCCATGACTGCGTTACCATCTGCGCGGCGGGATCGTAGTGCTCATCGCCATCCACGGGAGCCGCGACTATTTTTGTTAGGGTATAACAATGAAGCACCACGATGATGAAGACGAGATTCTCAAAATGTTGACCGGCCTTAGCCATGGGTTGAGAGAAGGTGATTGTCTAGGGCATGCCGACGGCGGGCAACAGGGTGAGTAGCAGCGTCAGTGGGATCGGCAGGAGAACGCATGTTTTTTTCATTTGCCCGGATTCACCCTCGATTTGTCCAAGGGAATGGTGGCGGGCTGCGACGCTCCGTATTTGCCCCAGACATAAAGGCTTTCCACCGCTTCCGGGGTGAAGGCCGTGTTGTAAAAATAGAGACTCTGCGCGGAAATCTCGGCGTCACCATAACCGTTTTTCCCTCCCAAAGAGAACTTTTTGCCCCAGTTGATCTTTCCGCTGGCAGGAAATGGGGTGGATGAGATCAGCGCCCCGTTGCGATAGGCGCGGAGTTGGGTTCCATCGAATGTGACGACGACATGGGTCCAACTCGACAGCATGGACGCAGGCCAGGTGTCGTTCAGCACGCGCCCCACATTGAAGCGCAGTTTGCCCTGAACGAACTCCGTCCCCATAAGACCTTCCACGTTGATGTATCCGCCCATATCCGGCCCGGCCTTGGATTTCAGCCAGCAGGACACGGTGAAGGGGCTTCCCTTCATGTCCTTGCCGAAATCCAAGCCTGACTGCAACGGCTCGGGACCGATGGCCACCGCCTGTTGTCCGCTCATTCCATCGACCAGTTTGGCATGACCTAGCGGAACCGGGGCAGCGGCGGGATTGCTGCCGGGAAGCGGGGAAAATAATCCGTTCACGGCCTTGTTGAAATTCCATCCTGCTAGAAATCCCGGCTGCTTGGTGGGATCGTATGCCTGCGTGCGCAGGGCAGCGAGCCGCGCGGGAATCTGCCTCACACGAGCGGTTAGAGCATCTGACTCGGCATCTGCGAGGGGGGCTACAGGTTTGTTGACTTGCGCTAGAATATCCGCGCCGCGCCGCAGCACGATGTCGGTTTTTCCGGCGGAAGATGGAGTGAAATTAATCACATCCTTTTGCTCGGGAAAACTCACGCTAACAGCCGTGCGCTTGGCGTCCCAGACCGTTTTCGGCAAGGGGTCCCCTGCCCTGAAAGCGTATAAAATCACTTTGAAATCCGGCGAAGACGCGATTGTGCGGAGGGACAGCAGATTCCATTTTTCGCGCTGCCCGATTACGACGGGTTGGCGTTTTCCTTCGCATGATAAGACGCGGACGAGGAATGCCGGCTCGCCCGCCTTGAGCGAACCATCTGCCGCGAGGCTGGCCTTGCCGGCGAGGATCACGTCGCCATCGGCTGCCATGCCCCTTGCCCCCTTGACCTCCACGACATCTTCGGCAAGAGACAGGTTCCAGTCGTAACGTGCGGGCATGGCATCGCGTTGCGCGTCATCGACCACTAACACATAGGGCCGGGGTCCGCGCACAAGGCCAGCAGTGCGAAACGATTTCAACACGGGGGTATTCACCTGCCGCATGTAAGGTGATAGGATACCGTCCGGAGCGATCCAGTGCGGGCTGAGTTTAAGGGGCCTCTTGTAAATTTCGCGATCACTTTTGGTGTAGGCGAAATCATTAAAACATTGTTCCACCAATTTCCACGATAGGCCAGTGTCCACGTTGTTGTTGAGCACATCCTCCTTGCTGCAAGGGTTTCCCTGTTTGTTCTTTTCGGCAACCCCCCAGACCCAATCCCAGCAGTATTTGGAGTCGCCTGTCATGAAGGTGGCGTTAGGTTGATCCACGAAGTCCACCACTCGGCCGGGCGTTGTCGTGTTTTGCTCAGCTTCATCAAACAGAACGGTGCTCATCGCCCAGCCGCCGATGTCCTTGCTTGGAACTGTGACCCAGGTGCGCCCTTGTCCTGCGAGCATGATGCCATTTCGGTCGGGATAAGGATGCCCGCCACTGGCGCCTCGCACATGCATGGTCAGCATGGTGGCGTCCCTGTCCCAGGAGGAACGCGTCATGAGCATCGCGCGCTCGCCGCCGAAAAACGTAAGCGGCAACTTCAGCTTGGCAGGCGTGATTTCGGGATGATGGCTGGTGGCGAAAATTCCGCAGGTGATGAGGTTGTTCCAGCTGTGACCCGGCATGGGAAGGTTGCGGTAGTCGTCGCCCACCGTGGTCCGATAGACGAAATCAATCGTTGCGTCGTTAGGGTACAGATAGTGTGCCACAACTATGTCTTGGGGAGTGCAGAGTCCTCCGCCCATTTTTCCGAGGATGTCAAAAATTGCGTATGTGTCCTGCGTAGGCAGCACGGAAAGGGCGGTGAATTTCGCGTAGTGCGCCCGGATCAGCGGGTGCTGAGAGAGAAGCTCAAGCCCATATTTGGCGGCGACGCGGTCGAATGCCACCACCGCATCCATCCCAAATAACAGTTTTCCCTCTGCCTCGTAGGCCGCCCCGCTGTCGAAGAATGAGTAGGTGAAAAAATTCCGCCAACCACGGTAGAGGCCTAAAAATTTCAAGTCATTAAAGCCGGGTTCGCCCTGGATGGCCATTAGATCCCATGCCCAGTAGGTGAAGGTCGCCCAGTTGCTGCGGCTGGCTTCCGCGTTGTTGAAGGTGCCGTAGTTGTCGGCCCACGAGGAAAGCAAGACCAACTCGTCGTGCATCAGTTTCTTCTGTTCGGGGTCCATCCAGTTATAGATGAAATCATAGACCAGGCCCAGATTGCAGGCGGCATAGCGCGGGGTGGAGGGCTTGGGCGGCTGGCCCGGCTGCACCGGCTTGTCATCCTTGGCGCGGCGTGCCTGTTCTAATTTAACAGATGTCTCCACGGCCTTGGCCAACGCCTTCGCACCCTCGGCATCATCATCTATCAGGCATCGGAACGCTTCAATGGCTGCCGGATAGAAAAATCCTGACGGGTCTTTCCCGAAGGTTTTTTCCGGATTTTTTCCGGCGGCCAGCAGACCGAAATAATCCTCGCGGTCCTTGCCATAACTGCCGATGCGGTGGAGTTCCACCGTCCGGCCATGGATATGCCAGTCGCCATTGGCCCAATCCGGTTTCGCGTAGTCGGCCTTTTCGTCATAGCTTAACTTGATGGCGTGGGAGAACGACAGGATGTTTTTCCATGCCTCTTGGCCGCCGCGATCTTCCTTCAGGCGTTTGCGGATGGCGGGTAGATCCTCAGGGGAAAAAAAGATGCGCGGATGGATTCCCGCCGCAGGCACTTGGCCTACTGCCCGCACTCCCTCGCCGTTAAAATCAATCTTGGACGAGCCGTAATCGAGCGGTTTGAAGGTTGCCCACGGGATCGGGTCCTTGCCATGGTAGGACCATACCGATTTGTCCGCGTAAGGCGACGCTTTAACCAAGGGCTCCACAGCGGAACTTGTATCCGCAGCCTTCATCAAACTGGGGGAAATAACGCTGCTGATACATGCTGATAGAAAAATGAAAGTGCTCTTGTGGGTTTTCATGGATTGGAATTTGTTTTGAGGATTGAATGTCCTTGGCGAATAATTTCGATCTGGGTGCGATGGTCCGTTGAGCGATGCCGCGATAAGGCCTGAGATAGGGAAGCAGGACACTTTCGATGGGAGCACCGGACTCCAATGAATTTTTTTTCAGATTCATGGGAGGGACGGCGCTTCGGATTCGAACTTCAATCCATGGCCCATGGGATTTGTCAAAAAGGCCGCCGGATGAATCGGGAGAGAGGACTAAGATCTATATTTCAAGGAATTCATAGGGGTGAAAATACGTCGCAGGGATGCAGATTCGCGTCGTGGGACGGGCGGTGTCGTCATTCAGTCAATCGTCTTTACCTCGAACCGGAGACGTTTGCAGTGACAGGCAAGACGGTGTTGCGCTGTTATTTGACGATCTGCAAGCGGCCAAAGAGTGTCGTATTTGCGCCTTTAGGAATCGTGATCACTACCAGTTCAGTCGGTGTGCCAGGTGTGATGGTGACAGGATCGACGGCGGAGGCGGCGGGGATGGGAAGGTTCGTCCAACCGACGAGATTACTGCCATATTGGAATGTCTGGGTGGTGTCATCCTTCGACTCGGTGCGGCGGGTGAAGGTGAAGACCAAGTTGGCTCCCGAGCTGTCTTGGGTGGGCAGGATGGACTGCGAGGAAGCCAGCGGGTTGCCGTTGAGGACATATTCCGCTAGGTTTGAAATGGAGTCATTGTCCGGGTCTTGCAGGACACCGTTGTTGGAATTGTCGAGGCCTTTGGACAATGCCCAGTTACCGTAACCGGCAATTTTCATCAATTTAATTTGGCCGCCAATCGTGTAATCTAACAAGTAGCCCGTGGGCAGTCCCGTGATCGTCGTGAAGGCCGGGGCGATGATACCGGGGTAGGTGGCGATGGTGTAACTCTGAGCGGTCGGCATGGCGAGTTGGTTAAACTCGAGCGTGGCGTTAGTGAGCGTGAGAGCACCGGTGGAAGCGACGAGATCGGAAGAGGTGGCATCAAGGTCGCAGATATAGGTACCGGAGATCGAGGTTACTCCTGTATTCAAGGTTCCGATTGCCGCTGCGGCACCAGGGTTGATTGTGCCGCCGGGATTGACCGTCACCGCTCCTGTCGCACCTGGGGTGGCGGTGGTGCCACCTCCGAGGGTTGCCAAATTGGCAACAGTGACTGCGCTGGTGATCACGCCATCCACCCGCAGAGTGCCCGCGTTGACCGTGGTGCTTCCTGTGTAAGTGTTCGCGAAGTTAGAAAGGGTCCAAGTGCCCGCACCATCTTTCTGGACAGCCAGTGTGGCAGTAACAGCTCCATTGGAAATCACGCCTGAGATAGAACCGTTCCCGGCACCCCCGAGATCGAAGACCCGGACTCCGGTCGGGACCGTCCCGACGTTTACCGGACCGGCCAATTCCAGATTCCCTGTGTCAGAGACGATGTTTGTGCCGGTGCCGCCGGTATTGGTGATTTGTAGGGTTCCTGTGATTCTGTTAAACCCGGAAACGTTTTGAATACTCGCCGCGCCCGCAGCAGCCAGTAGATTCTGGCTCGCGAAGTTGAATGTGTTGGTGATTATGTTAGGTGATCCTAAAGTTCCGCCGGAGAGATTTAATTTTACGGTCCCGCTGGTGCCGGTATTGTCGTTGTTGAGCTTCACGATGCCAGTTCCCAGTCCACCGGCGGTCGTCGAGACCAGGCTGCCCCCGTTGATCGCGACGGTGATGCCTCCGCTGAAGGTGTTAGCGATATTTGAAAGAGTCCATGTGCCGGTGCCGGTTTTAGCAAGGGCAGTTGCGTTAGCTCCGCCGTTAACGAGCTTGCCGGAAATTTCCCCAGTGCCTCCGCCTGCGACGCTTTGCAAGGTAAGCGTTTTCGCCCCTGCTCCGTTCGCTAGAAAATCGCTGGTCAAGAGCAGGTTGCCACTGACTCCCGCTTGCTCGATGGTTGCGGCAGACGTCGTGTTGAGTAGGTCGATGACGCGGTTGGATGTCTCCCCAAGTCCGGTATATCGAAGGGTGGCGCTCGAAAAGTTAGCAAAACCGAGAGATACTGCGTCTTGTCCTAGATTGCTGGTCGTCGATCCGGTATTGCCAAAATTTGAGACG
This sequence comes from Akkermansiaceae bacterium, assembly GCA_025362955.1. Classification (GTDB taxonomy): domain Bacteria; phylum Verrucomicrobiota; class Verrucomicrobiia; order Verrucomicrobiales; family Akkermansiaceae; genus Luteolibacter. Next base: position 898 of record JANYFB010000284.1, on the reverse strand, counting down.
CTAAGGACGCCGGTTTGGACGATGGTTCTCCCACTATAATCATTCGCCCCGGCTAGGACGACAACGCCCGTGCCGTTCGCGACGTAGAAAAAATCGACTGCATTGCTACCGGTTATTTTAGCATTGATGGTTAGAGTCGTCCCATTGGCGGTGCCTACATCACCACCGTTGCCAGCATTTGCTTGGACCACAGTTAAAGTGCCGCCGCCCGTGGCGTTAATCGTGCCACCGGTCGTCGATTGGATCGTCGCGCCGCCGGTATTGTTGTTATTGAGGATGATATTTCCTGCGCCGATATTGATGATGCCCGTGCTATTTACATTGAGTCTTCCCAGCGAAACGCTGCCGCCGAGTGTCATGGTGCCGGAGCCAGCTTTGGTTAGAATTCCGAGGATGCCACCGTTGATGGTGCCCGTGAAGGAGGAGTTCAGATTGTTTGTGCTACCGAGGGTCAGGGTGTTTGCCCCGATATTAACTATGCCGTTATTCAGCACGGTGCCGGTATTGGTAAGGGCTCCGAAGGTTTGACTCGCGCCGATGCCGAGTGTGGTATTGTCCGCCACGTTCACTAAGGACAAGCCACCGAGCGCCGTCACGTTGTTGGAGTTCAAGGTGCCGGAAGTGAGATTGAAGTTCGTGCCGTCCACCAATCCAGTGGCCGCCGTGCCGAGCGTTAGGGTTCCAGTGCCCGCCTTGGTGATGGTGCGGGCCACCCCCCCGTCGCTCAAGGCTCCGAGGGTCAAGAGGTTTGAGGAATTAGGGCTTCCTGATTTATTCGGAAACTCCTGCTTCCGCAGCATGGTGGCGGAAAACATGTTAGAAATAGTGCGCGGATTCCGCATGTCTGTCGCAAAATTCCGTGCACCTGCAGCGTATCAATCTGCATGTATCGCGCCAA
>JANYFB010000265.1 GCA_025362955.1 Akkermansiaceae bacterium | reverse complement strand
CGAACCGAGCGCGGAGCCGAGGATATAATGCGTGTGATCCACGGTGGCGACCCAATCGCGCATCGCTTCGTTCACCGCTTCCTTGAGCGTCGCCTGACCGGCGGTGACAGCGCGGACCTCGGCACCCATCAGTCTCATGCGGGCGACGTTGAGCGCCTGCCGCTCCATATCCACCGCGCCCATGTAAACCACGCACTCCATCCCGAAACGGGCGCAGACGGTGGCCGTTGCGACGCCGTGCTGGCCGGCACCCGTTTCCGCGATGATGCGTTTTTTTCCGAGCCGTTTTGCCAGCAGGATCTGGCCGATGGCGTTGTTGATCTTGTGGGCACCGGTGTGGAGCAGATCCTCGCGCTTCAGATAGATTTTCGCGCCGCCTAACAATTCCGTCCAACGCTCCGCGAAATAAAGCGGCGTCGGACGGCCCACATAGTTGGTGAGCAGATCATCGAGTTCCGCTTGAAATGCCGGGTCCGCCTTGGCAGCGGCATAGGCGGTCGCGAGTTCCTGAAGTGGAGCCATCAGGGTTTCCGGGACGAACATCCCGCCGAACTGGCCGAAGTGGCCGGTGGCGTCGGGAAGCGTGGGAACGGGTGGAGTTGCGGTGGCCATGGACGGCGGGAGTCTCTTGCGGGACAGCCCGGGTTTCAAGGGGAGAATGCGTGCTTTCCCCGTCCGGGATCAGCACACGGGAGTGGTCAGTAACACCGGCGACGCTGCGGCTAAGGAAAAACACCCACCGCACTTTTGCTCGGACAATTAATTCCACTGTTGCTCAGTGGCCGACACCCTTGCCGGTTCTTATTGATAGATTCAAATTTCTGTGCAATATCACGGACGTAAACCTGCGGCACAAACTAGACCCAATCTGAGGCATGAGAAACTGAAGAAATGCGATTCTTATCCCCATTTCCATCCGGCAGTTCCCGATCCCGTGACGGCTGTGTTTCGCAAGCGACCCACGGAGTCGCGCTTCTGCTCGGCGTGGTGGTGTGGTATGTTTCAGATCGTGAGCGGGCACCCGTCTTCGCAGAGCCGTCCGAGGTCGCCCAGCAACTCCACTCCAGTGACCCCACCACTCAGGCCACGGCATGGATCGATGCTTCTCTGGCCAAGATGCGCTCGCAGAAAAATGCGGCGGAAGCGGAAAACGCCCGCCCTCTCACGAAGGAAAAATTCCTTAAGGATCGTCGCCAGGAATCGGAGAAATATCGGCGGGAAAAGAACAACCAGCTCGATCAAATCGTCGCGAGGGCCAATGCCATACGCGGCATCGCTGATCCGATCGCAGCACTTCACGCCGCACAGCGAGACGAAAACGACACCGACGAGCAGTGGGTCGTCGTGCAGTATTGGTTAGGGACGGATACTGACGCCGCGCTGGCTGAAATCGGGCGGAACTGGCCATTACTGGAAAATGATTATCTTCCTGCATTGCTCGAACGAAAATTCGGAATCGCCGGGATCATGGTGATGATCGCGAATGAAGAAACACCTTATCGCCTTCGCACGAGTCTGGCAGCTGAATTGGGACGGCAAACGGCGTACGAAGCAGGGCTGGAGGACTTGCTCAAATACTACCACTCGATTGCTGACCCGGAATTAAGGAGCCGGATGACTTCGGAATTCTCATCTATATGGCCGCGGGACGAGCCTGAATCGGTAGCAAGAATTCTGATGAATGAGGCGCCCAAGGAGTTGCGGGACAGGCTCGTTAAACGATATGTGTATGAAAATTTTGGGCCGGAATCCGGTGAAGTGATCTGGTTGAAGGAATTGTATCCCCGCTTGGGGTTGGGAGAATTCACCTACTCCGGTCAAGCGTCCTTTGGTATGTGTGGAGTGGCGAGGATGAGTGACGACGAGGAATCAATGAAACGTTGGCAAGCGAGGCAACTGATGACATTCGATGAGATCGTGCAGGATTGCATGAAAGAGAAAACGTCCCAGAAAGACGCCGTGGAGCAAGCGATCAGCATCAAAATGAACCACGCGCTCGAAGACGGACCCGATCTGATTGAGTTATTCGGTGAAGGGCAAATGACGCGAGAAGAGTTGCTCGCCGAACTGCACCGAAAAATCCCAGAGTCAAATGCACATCCCGATGCCTTGGAGCGGGACGCATGGCAAAGGACTGCGTGGGCCGCCGACCCACGAGAAGTCGCGCAATGGGCTGCGGAATTGTCCAAGCGTGGGGACATGGATGAACTCATAGAGCAAACATTTAGCTCCGGCGGCATCTATGGAGATCCACGGATTCCCCTCCGCCTCGAGCGCTATCGTCTCGTTTCCCAAGCGATGAAAGATGATAGATCACGAGGGCTTGTTTTGGGTCATGCGGCATGGGAGTGGACCCGCTGGCAGGCTGTTTCTCCGCCTGCAGCAGAAACATGGCGGGATGGATTGCCAAAATCCGAGTCGCTGTATGGCGCGATTCGCGAAGAAGAGGAACTCGAACGTCGAAGAAAGGGAAGCTAATGATATCGCGCCCCCCTGCGAAATCCCTCATCATCCACGGGCTCATTTTTTGCATCGGGCTAGGGGTGCCATGCTATTCATGCCAGACCTTTCGACGCCTGCTACTTCCCACCCCGCGTTGGAACCACAGCGACTTCATCGGAGGGAACGCAGCGCAGCCGACATGCGCTTGTCATCGCCCGCCGTATTTCGCGCGGCCTACTCCGATTTGGTAAGGCGGTCGATGACGAGCAGCGAACGCAGCAACTGCATGGCAGAACTGTGGAAGCAATGGAGCGCAACCGATCCCCTTAATCTGCTGACTTTTCTTGAGAAGAAACGAGTCTGGCCGGAGAGTTGCAGGTATACTCATGATTTCGGTCTATCCGATCATCCTGAGGCCATGTTAGACTTCGCGCTCCGCAACGGCATTAGCGATATGCTGCAGAACCTGAATCATGTTGACCCGTCCACAGTGGCTCGATTGCTCGCGACACTTCCTGTTGAGCAAAGGGGAGCCGCTGTGATGGAGGCCATGCAGGAGAGCGACCGAGCACTCGGCAGGCTTGGGTTAGCAATCAAGGAACCCAGCCCAGCGTATCGTAGAGGCGTGGCAGAAACCGTGCTAAAAGAAGGCAAGGTCGATGAGTTTATCAACATTTTTAGCGAAGTGGGGGATCCCAAGGAAATGAACGAACTGGCCAGGGAGTTTGGCGAGGCGTTGATCTGCGAAAAACAGGATGATGAAGTCTTGGCTAACCTATTACGGCTTCCAGAGGAGTATCGTCAGCAGGTTGCCCAGATGCTCATGGGTCAATGGAATAGCGACGCGACGGAAATCCCCGAGGTCCGCGAGGCGCGTAAACGGTGGATCGAAAAATTCGCGGCGCAGGGATTTGTCGAAGCCGCAGCTACTGGCGCAGGCCGCCTGTTCGACGAAGAATCTGCTGCCAACCGTGGTGTGGAACTCGCGGACTGGATCTCCCGCTTTCCCGCAGACGGATCATGGCAGCCCATTACTAAGGCCATCATCAACGCATGGGGAACGTATGACCGCGATGGACTGATGCCTCAAATATGCGCCTTGCCAGCGGGACCGGCCCGAGAGGCGCTGGCCACTGAGGCCGCACCTTGGGCGCTTCGAGAAAGGACTTTTGAGGAATTCGATGAAAATGACCGGATGACGTACGACCGATTGGCTAAACTTTTCACCGATCCTCAAGCGAGGGAGAATTTTTCAAAACAGTTCGCCACACGACCTGACCCATTCGCCGAGCCATCCCCCGATCCATTCGCCCCGCCGGAGAAAGATCCATTTGCCCAAGAAGCGAAGTAGGGCGGGTGGTTATTCTATCTTCGAATGGTGATTCTATGGGTTGGGTTGCTTCGCGGAGAGATTCCTGATAACCGAGCGAAAATCAATGGGAGTAAGCTTGGATAGTTCTCCAGACTCTCTGCTGTAAAATATTTGTTAAATATATTTTACAATCTTGCAAGATTGCCGGGGGAGATCATGCGTAGGGGACTTCGCATAGAAGCACCACAGTGAAAACATACCAATCCTTCGTTAGGGTTTTATTCGCGACAGTCGGCCGTCTGGTCGGCTTTTTATTTGGCCGCATGTCATGGTCTGCTCCGCCTTGGCTGGCGTGGTGTTTCCGGCGCGTGCTGGCGTTTTTAGCCTTTCTCAAGGCCCGTCCGCGGGCGACCGGCATTACGGTATTCGTGATGGTGGCGCTGGCGATCGGAAGCTGGCAATATTGGGTTTGGCGGGAGTCGCACAAGCCCCGCACTTTCGCCTACAATCCCGTGCGGCAGGTCGCCGTGAGCGTGTCGCAGGCACCGGCGGCCATCGCTCCGGGCGCACCGGATAAGGATCTCCTGCCGTCGGCGATGTGTATTGCTTTTTCCGGCGCGCCGGTCGCACCGCTAGAAAAAATCGGCAAGGACGCTGGCGAGGCGGTCACGCTCGATCCGGCATTGCCCGGGAAATGGACGTGGTTGGACGGCTCGACCCTGAAATTCCAACCGGAAAACCACTGGCCGCCGGGTACGAAGCTGACCGTGCGGGTGAAGCCCACGGCCTTGGCGAAAGATCTCCACCTCGACACGGAATCGCTCGTCACGACCACCCCGCCGCTGGTCGCGGATCTCCGGGACTTCTCGTTCTATAACAGCCCGAAGGATGCCTCGGTCTATCAGGTCGTCGCGGAGCTGAGGCTCAGTCATCCGGTAGCGCTGGAATTGCTTCAGGAAAAAATCCGGCTGGAGGTTATTGGCGGCACGCCCGTTTTCACGCCGGGCACGCCGTTGTTCACAGTGGCGGCGGACCCCTTGTCAGCGCGGCGGTTTTTCATCCGCAGCCGCCAGATCGTCGTGCCGATGAAAGAGGATTTCGTGAAACTGGTCGTGCCCGCCGGGATTTCCTCCGCTCTATCAGGTGCCGCGCTTGAAAAAGACCAGGAAGCAAAGACCCGCATTCCAGACAAATACAGCGGCCTGAGCATCAAGAACGCGGAAACCAAAATCATCCGCACCGACGAGGGCGATCCGCAGCAGTTCGTTTTCATCACCACCAATCTCGACATCGACAGCGCGGAGATCGCCAGCCGCATCGGTATGTGGTGGCACAAGGACGGCTGGTATGACCGGAATGGGAATCTGATTTTCAACGAGCGGGCTTCCAGCGCCACCAAGGTCGGGCTCGTTCCGGTCGAAGGCGAGGCTGCGCTGGGCGGCGTTCACACGTTCCGTTTTGTCGAGCCGCGGACGAATGGCGGCCTGTGCCTCCGCATCGACGGAGGAGTGAAATCGCCCGATGGATTCGAGACGAATACGCGCTTTGAAAAGACCCTCCAGGTGCCGCCGTTCCCGAAAGAAACCCGTTTGTTAGGCAAGGGCAACATCCTCGCGCTCGACGGCGAACGGAAGCTCATCGTCCAATCCCGCGCCATCGATCACCTCCGCATCACCCTGGGCCGCGTGCCGGTCTCGCAGTTCCAGCATCTCGTTTCCCTCTCGGATGGCTCCTTCGATGCGCCGCAGTTTTCGGGTGATTTTTCCGAAAACAACGTGGTCCAGCGCTGGAGCAGGATCGTGGAGGTGCCTCATGAAAACGATTGGCAGGCCACGCAATCGGTCATCGATCTCTCAAAAGCGCCGCCGCTTGCCGCGCCGGATCAGCTCCCCGGCGGACGCGGCGTGTTTTTCGTCACGGTGGAACCCGTGGAAAAAAAGGAATCACCCGCCGATGAAGACATCTATTCGCGGATCGAGGACGCCAGCGAATCCGGTGAAGAGGATCGCCGCCACGGGAATTGGTATGAAAACGAAGACCCCCAGCCCGACGACGGTTGGGAACGCGCGGGAGGAACGATTTCAAAACGTTTCATCATGGCCACCGATCTTGGTCTGTTAGTGAAAGCTGCGGCCGATGGCTCACGGGATGTGTTCGTCATGTCCCTTGGGGCGGGGCAACCCGTGCCTGACGTGGCGATCCAGGCGCTCGCCCGTAATGGCAGTTTTCTGGAAACCGTGAAAACCGATGCGAACGGCCATGCCCGCCTGCCATCATTCGCAGGTCTAACTGGTGAGCGGCTGCCTGTCGCCGTGCTGGCATCCAAGAATGACGACACCTCGTTCTTACCCTTCAACGAACGGCAGCTCCCGGCGATGGATTACTCGCGTTTCGACATCGACGGCGTCCTTGCTTCGCGCATCAAGGCCATCGAAGCCTTCGTCTTCACAGAGCGCGGGGTCTATCGGCCCGGCGACACCGTTCATGCCGGATTCATCACCCGCCGCCGGGATTGGCAACCGGTGTTAGAGGGCCTTCCGTTGTCGATTTCCTTCCGGGATTCGCAAGGCCGCGAGGTGGGGAAACAATCGGCCCGTCTTCCCTTCGACGGATTTTTCACCTGCGATTTCCCTCTATCAGAAGCTGCGGGTCTGGGCGTGCATGAGATCACGGTGAACGTGCTCGATGCGGAGGGCCACGGGCTTTTCCGGCTTGGTCGCGCAGCCGTGCGCGTCGAGGAATTTACCCCGGACCGGATGAAGGTCGCCACGCATATCGAACCCGCGCCACCGGCCGGCTGGCTGGATTGCAAGGCGACCAATGCTGAAGTATCGGTGCAGTCGCTCTTCGGCGAGCCCGCGCCGGACCGACGGGTGACGATGCAGTTAGAGCTGTCGCCTGCGGACTTCGGATTCCCCGAGTGGCCCGGCTATTCGTTCTATGACCGGAACGCCGCAGAGTCCACCTCGCTGGCCGGGCGCTCGATTAATCTCGGGGACATGAAGACCGATGAAAAAGGCATTGCCACCTTCAAGCTGCCGCTGGATACTTTGAAAGAAGCGTCGTTCCGCCTCGCAATCCTAACGGAAGCCTTCGAGCGCGACGGCGGGCGCAGTGTGCGCCATGCCATGACCTGTCTCGTTTCTCCTTACGAATCGGTGATCGGATGGAAAGCGGACGGAGATCTGGAGACTATCGCGAAAGACAGCGGGCGTGCTCTAACGATTCTTGCCGTCGGTCGTGATCTGAAACCGGTGGCTCTTGAAAACCTGCGCCGCCGCATCATCGAAATCCGCCAGTTATCCGTCCTTACCAAGCTCGACAACGGCAACTATGCCTACGTTTCTACCGCGAAGGAACGACAAATTTCCGAAGAGTCGCTCGCTCTATCAGCCGGTGCCGGCGAATATAAAATCCCCACCGACAAGGCGGGGCGCTTCCGCATGGAAATCATCGATTCCGACAGCGTGGTCCATTGCGCGGTGCCGTTCGAAATCGTCGGCAAGGGCGATGAAAGCTCCACCCTCGAACGCGAAGCCGAGCTGCAGCTCCAGCTTTCGAAAAGCGAAGTCCTGCCTGGTGATGAAATCGAGGTTTTTCTAACCGCTCCGTATTCGGGAGCCGGGTTGGTGACCATCGAGCGCGAAAAAGTCATCACGGCCCAGTGGTTCAAGACAGAAACCAAAGGCACCAGCGTGCGCCTGAAAATCCCCGCTGACGCCGAGGGCACCTACTACATCAACGCCGCCTTCGTACGCGGCACTTCGGCTCCCGAGGTTTTCCATAGTCCGTTGAGCTATGCCGCCGCCCCGGTGCGGGTGATTGCAGCGAAGAAGAAACTGGCGTTCCTGCTCGACGCCCCGCGCGAGGTGAGGCCGGGCACGGAAGCCCG
>JANYFB010000194.1 GCA_025362955.1 Akkermansiaceae bacterium | reverse complement strand
ATGGCGGATCACAACGGCAATCGCATCCTACGGGTCACCTCCCAAACGGAAACTAACAATTTCCCGCAAACCCTCAGCGCTACCAACCTTTTCGCCGATCTATCCGATCTATCACCCGCGCCAGGCGTGCTGCCCTACAAGGTTAATCTACCATTTTGGAGTGATTACGCGGTCAAGCGCAGATGGTTCGTTATCCCGAAGTTGGCTGATAAAATGACCTGGTCCCGCGACGGCGCATGGACCTATCCGAAGGGGCAGATCTGGGTGAAGCATTTTGACATGCCCCTAGTCCGCAGCAATTCACCGCAGCCTGACGATGCTGCGAAACCTTCCAAACGCGTCGAAACCCGCCTCATCGTGAAAACCGCCACGGGTTCTTATGGCGTCAGCTATCGTTGGAACGACGCGGGCACCGAGGCGACGCTCGTGCCCGATGAAGGCGCGGATTTCGACCTCCATGTGACACGAGACGGTGTTCCATACACCCAGCGCTGGCACATCCCGAGCCGGGCGGAGTGCTCCATTTGCCATACCCCTCAAGCGGGTCACTCGCTTTCCATGAACACCCGTCAACTCAATCTATCAAACCCAATCAATGGTTTCTCGGGCAACCAAATCAACTTGTTGAAAAATGGCCGCTATTTTTCTAACACTCCTGAGTCTCCGAACGTGTTGTCCCGCTATCTCGCGCCGGACGACACAGGTTTTCCCGTGGAAGCTCGGGTCCGTTCTTATCTCGCGGTGAATTGCTCCTATTGCCATCAAGCCGGAGGCACCGCCGCACCCGCCGAATGGGACGGACGCCCCGAACTCACCCTCGACGAGACCGGGCTGATTAACGGTCATGCTACCAACAACGGTGGTAGTAATTCGAACAAACTCGTTGTGCCTGGAGATCTAACGCATTCTATCGTTTACAACCGGGTGGCCGTGAAGAACGGCTTCACTCGGATGCCGCCGCTTGCCACGTTAGAAAAGGATCAAACTAACATTAGTTTGCTCAGAGAATGGATCAACCAGTCGTTGCCTGTTAGCAGGCCTTTGCAAACCCATACACAAACGGGGACCAGTGGGTATGCAGCCTCCGATGCCCTCGCCCCCGTGCTGACCTGCCCTGGGGACGGGGAGGTTCATATCGAATTCCAAGCGGCCCCCAATCAGTCGATCCAGGTGGAGACCTCGACCAATTTGCTAGACTGGACATTATGGGATGTGCCCGGCAATCAGGATCTTCCCCAGCTTGGCGGAGCAGCTTCATTGCAAGGTCCAGTGATTGAACCGCGTAAATTTTTCCGACTGAAGCTGCGTGACAATTAATCTCTAAACCCTACAACCCTCCATGCCCTCGCTGTTAAATTCCGCGATGTCCGCCGTTTTTCTTACGTCGGTTCACGTTTCTCCCGCCCAAGACACTCCGGCGTTTCCTGTCAAAATCGTGGTCGATGCCTCGAAACCGCTCGGGCCGCTGCGACCGATCTGGCGCTATTTCGGGGCAGATGAGCCGAACTATGCCTATATGAAAGACGGAAAAAAACTCATCGGCGAGCTTGGTGAAATGGCTCCGAAGCAGGTCTATTTCCGCGCCCATAATTTGCTCACTACCGGCGACGGTATGCCCGACCTCAAATGGGGCAGCACCAACGCCTACACCGAGGACACCCAGGGAAATCCCGTTTACGACTGGACCATCACCGACCGGATTTTCGACACTTATCTCGAACGGGGCGTCCGGCCTTACGTGCAGCTTGGTTTCATGCCCCAAGCCCTCTCGATCAAGCCCGAACCCTATCGGCACCACTGGACTCCGGAGGCGAAATACGATTCGATCTACCTCGGCTGGACTACCCCGCCCAAGGACTATGCCAAGTGGGGCGAGCTCTGTTATCAGTGGACCAAGCATTGTGTGGAAAAATACGGCAAGGCCGAGGTGGAGACCTGGTGGTGGGAGCTTTGGAACGAACCTAACATCGGTTACTGGCACGGCACGAAGGAGGAATTTTACAAACTTTACGACTACTCGGTCGAAGGCGTCCGCCGCGCCCTGCCGACCGCTCGAATCGGCGGCCCCGAAACGGCAGGGGGCTCCGGTGGCGGTTCGCTTCCAAAATTCCTGGATCACTGCGTCAATGGAACCAACGCCGTCACCGGTAAAAAGGGTACGCCCATTGACCTCATTTCCTTCCATGCGAAAGGGCAGCCGAAATTCGTCGATGGCCACGTCCGCATGGGGATTTCCAGCCAGCTCCAGAACATCAACGATGCCTTCGGTGCCATCGCGAAATTTCCCGAGCTGAAAAACCTACCTATTGTCATCGGCGAGTCCGATCCCGAAGGCTGCGCTGCCTGCCAAGGACCGCAGAATGGCTACCGAAATGGCACGATGTATTCCAGCTACACCGCTGCGAGTTTCGCCCGGAAACATGATCTAGCAGCCAAGCATGGAGTGAATTTAGAAGGTGCTCTAACATGGGCCTTCGAGTTTGAAGATCAACCTTACTTCGCCGGGTTCCGCGTGCTTGCCAGCAACGGCATCGACCACCCCGTCCTCAATACTTTCCGCATGTTCAGCAAGATGTCCGGCCAACGGCTAACAGTAACTAGCGACGGGGCAATCCCGCTGGATGACATCGTGAAAAACGGCGTCCGCAATCAGCCGGACGTATCCGCCCTGGCCAGCCTGGACGGCAAGAAACTCGCCATGCTCGTCTGGCATTACCACGATGACGATGTGATCGGCCCCGATGCCGCCATCACCTTGAAAATCCCCGGCCTGCCGCCCGCCAGCGGCACCGCGAAAGTGAGCCACTACCGCATCGACGAGACCCACAGCAACGCCTATACGCTCTGGAAAGCCCTCGGTGAACCGCAAAAACCCACCACCGCCCAATACGCGGATCTCGAACAAGCCGGCAAGCTCGCCACCCTCGGCCCCGCGACTAACACCTCAATCGCCGATCACACCGCCACCCTGAATTTCCCTCTGCCTCGCCAAGGAGTGTCTCTGGTAATCTTGGAATGGGAGTGAAAACCAGGATTGCACTGCAGGGAGGTCCGGTGTATCCTATGGAAGATGAAACCGGAGTCGAACTTGGACAGTGATCTGAAGCTACTTGAAGACCCGTTGTTTCAAGAGTTGGTGGCTGAAGGCTTGCGAATTCAACATCGTTTCGCTGCGGAGCCGGTTTACGCCAAAACTGGAAAAGGCTATTTGAAAAGTGAGGGAGTGGAGGAATTACAGCGGATCAAAGCTGAAATTAAACGTTCTTCAAAATAAGCCGTGAACCGGGTTCAGCCTTGGCTTGCTCCATTTACTTGGGCAATGGTAACCGCACCAAACGCCATCCTTTGCTCTGCGAAGATCGCCTTACATAAGCCAACGTCGGACGGCCACGACATGACCATGAAACTTTGGGACGGCCAGCATCTTTTACCGATGAACTTGGATGAGGCGGTTGATCTTTGCCGCCGTTGTCACCGCATGGCCCCATTCTGCCTCTACAACGGGAACACCTTCAGCTCGATTATTACTTTGGTAATCCGAAAGCTCGACCTACCTCCTCATCAATCCCAGATCGTCCGCAGCCTCGCTGGCCATATTGTGGCTGGAGTCGGTAGTGACGAGGAAGTCCGGGCATTTCGGGAGTTCTGCGAGTCCTTGTCTTGAGGATTTCCTCACCCCTAGCCCCCGTCTATTCCGCTTGCTCGGAGTCAGCGGGTTGGATACGGGGTGGGCGCTGTCCGGCAATTGGTCGGGCACGTTTTTATTACGTGTAAGACTCGATTTATGCCTATCACCCGCGCTCTTCTCTCCGTTTCTGACAAAACCGGTCTCGCTGCCTTCGCCCAAGAACTCCATGACATGGGAGTGGAACTGCTTTCCACCGGTGGCACTTCAGCAGCACTCCGCGAGGCGGGTTTGCCAGTCATCGACGTTTCGGCATTCACCGGCGCACCCGAGCTTTTCGACGGTCGATTGAAAACCCTCCATCCCAAAGTCCATGGCGGACTCTTGCAGCGCCGGGACGATGAAAAGCATGTGGCACAGGCAAAGGCGAACGATATTCCCCCGATCGATCTGGTCGTAGTAAATCTCTATCCATTCGAGGAAACCGTTGCGAGGCAGGACGTGACTCTGGAAGAGGCTATCGAAAAAATCGATATCGGTGGCCCGTCGATGTTGCGGAGCGCGGCGAAAAACCATGCGAGTGTGACTGTCATCGTCGATCCGGCGGATTACCCACGGGTGATTGAGGAAATGAAGGAAAACAAGGGCAACACTACCAAGGGTTTTCGTGAGCAATTGGCGGTGAAAGTATTCATGCGGACTTCGCAATACGACGCCGCGATCACGGATTACCTCGGCCAATGTCGAACTGGCACCGGCTGTAATTTCACACTCAGTCTGCCGCTGGAACAAGAACTCCGCTATGGCGACAATCCGCACCAGAAATGCTCGCTATATGGAAATTTCCGCGAATTTTTCACGCAAATCCAAGGCAAGGAACTGAGTTATACTAATATTTTGGACATCGAGGCAGCGTCGGATCTGATTCTCGATTTCGTCCGTCCTACGGTGGCGATTTTAAAGCACACGAACCCTTGCGGCGTCGGTCAGGATGACGAGGATCTCCGGGTGGCGTGGCAAAAGGCCTTCGAGACAGACCGGCAAGCTCCCTTCGGCGGTGTGATTGTTTGTAATCGGCCTCTCACACTAGAACTTGCGCGCGTGATTTCGGAAATTTTCACCGATGTAATCATCGCTCCTGAATTTGAGAGCGACGCCCGAGCTCTCCTTCAGAAAAAGAAAAACCTGCGCCTGATGGTGATGAATCCAAGCTATCTAGCAGAGAAAAAATCGCCTGTGATCCGCTCATGCCCAGGTGGAATCATGGTGATGGACCGCGACCACACGGCGCTCGGCCTCGAGAATCTCGAGACCAAAGTCGTCACCAAACGCCCACCCAGCGAACAGGAAATGCGTGCCATGCGCTTCGGCTGGCGGATCGTGAAACATGTGAAATCTAACGCAATTGTGTATTCAAGTGCGGACCGGACGCTGGGAATTGGTGCCGGTCAGATGAGCCGCGTGGATTCCTCGCGGATCGCGATTTGGAAGGCCAATGAAGCCGGGCTGGACCTCAAGGGCAGCATCATCGCCTCGGACGCGATGTTCCCCTTCGCCGACGGACTGCAATCCGCCATCGATGCCGGAGCGACGGCCTGCATCCAGCCTGGTGGTTCGATCCGGGACGAGGAAGTCATTGCGGCTGCCGATGCCGCAGGAATGGCAATGATTTTCACCGGACACCGGCATTTCAGGCATTGAGCGAAATTGGAGCGCGATGGCAAAATCCCCCCCTCACACTAACAGATACGAGTTGTTTGACGTTACAATCCCAGCGTTAGTCCCCATTATTCCATTGCGTATCGGTGGGGGTTTCCTAGGCTGTCTCATGTTTAAACCCAATGCAGTTCTTCTGGCCCTAGGTCTCGCCGCCTCCTTGTCGCTCCATGCGGAGCCGGCGCACAAGTTGTTGTTCTTCACGAAATCGAGCGGTTTCGAGCATAGCGTGATCTCGTGGAAGACCGGCCAACCGAGCTTTGCTGAAAAAATCTTTAACGAGCTTGGCACCAAGCATCCGTGGACTTTCGAGTTTTCCAAGGACGGCTCGAAATTTTCCCCAGCCTATCTAGCAGGTTTCGACGCGGTGATTTTCTACACCACCGGCGACCTGACATCGGCAGGAACCGACGGCCAGCCTGCGATGACTCCAGAGGGCAAGCAGGCACTCTTTGACTATGTGAAGAGCGGCAAGGGTTTCATCGGCCTCCATTCGGCAACTGATACTTTCCACACCGCAAATGAGGCTAAAAAGGGCGAGGATCGTTATGCCAATCATGGCAAGGATGCCGACTCATACGTGCAATTTATCGGTGGCGAGTTTATCATCCACGGCTCCCAACAAGTAGCGACGAACAAGGTAATCGACAAGGCCTTCCCCGGCTTTGCGGATGCGGGCGAGAGTTTCGCTTTCAACGAAGAGTGGTATTCTCTGAAAGATTTTACTTCAGATATCCACGTTCTGACAGTGATCGATGCTCCGGGCATGAAAGGAAATCCCTATCAGCGTCCTGCCTATCCGACCAGTTGGGTGCGGCAGGAAGGAAAAGGCCGCGTTTTCTACACCGCAATGGGCCACCGGGATGACATCTGGACCAACCCGGTTTTCCAAAACATACTAGTCGGAGCCATTCGTTGGACGACGCGGGATGTGGACGCAGCCATCCCGCCGAACCTCAAGGCCGTGGCACCGGAAGCGATGACCAATCCTCCCTTTCCAGAGCCGAAGAAATGAAAACTGACGCGGGACACATAAATCCCGCGATTTTTCATCATTGCGCGACGAACGCTATCTTTCGCTCAGTTGTGATTGATATAGTCCACAACTTTGCCTGATGTATAGGACCCATGAGCAGTGAACTGTTGATTCTTATTTGCGAGGCAGTTGCAGCATACTTTTTAGTATTGTTCGCGCATTCGTTACGCAACCGTCTTGGGCTCGCGCATTTCTATGCATTGATCGGCAGCTTGACCGCCGTGATGGTGTGGACGACGGATGCGGGAGTGAGGGTGAATCTGGCGGGCATGTCGTTGATGGTGGGTTCAACAGTATTTTACACCGCACTACTGTTAGGGGTGTTCGTAGTTTATGTTTTTGACGGCCCGAGGGCGACGAGGATCGCGATATCGACGGTGATCGGCGTATCGGTCATGGTGCCGGTGGTGACGATGATTCTGCACTTGCAAATCCGGCTCGCGGGTCCGGGCCAGGCCGCCTATTTCCCGCCCCAGAGCTTGAGGATTTATACCGCGTCGATTTTTGCGGCCTTCGCAGATCTGATTTTTCTAGCGATGGCGTGGGAGTTTCTCGGGAAACCGCAGTTTCATGTTAAATTGTGGATCAGGGCGTTTCTGACCTTGTTAGGTGTAATGTGGCTTGACGTGATATTGTTCGCGACAGGGGCTTTTTTCGGGACACCGGATTACCTGAGTATCATGACGGGCACTTTCGTGAGCCGCCTTGCGATCAGCTTGTTTGCCTTTCCATTCCTATATTTCTACATCTCATGGCAAAACCGGAAATATGGCATGGAAATCGAAAATCGACCCGTGCTTGCAATATTGAAAGAGTTTTCTGAGGTGCGGCTTGAACTGAGCCTCGCCCAGCAGGAGATCGAACGGCGCAAGCAATTGGAGCACGAAAAGGAGCAACTGATCGGCTCGCTTCAGAAGGCCCTTCAGGAAGTGAAAACCTTGCGGGGAATCCTTCCCACCTGCGCTTATTGCAAGGACATCCGGGATGAGGATGGACAGTGGCATCAATTGGAAAGTTATATTCAGGGGCATAGTGAGGCAAGGTTCAGTCATGGGATCTGTGACCCTTGCGCGCGGAAGCATTTTCCCGTCAAACAGTCGGCGAGTTAGATCATACAGTATGGGATCGACCCGGAATATGAGTGCTATTCAGTACATTTTCAAAGCGGAGACCGTATGGCTGTTAGTTATCGTTTTGTTTGCAATGCTTCATGCCTCTCCGCCAGAGGTCGATACAATCAGTTCAACGACTCTAACTGGCAAGGTGATGTGCGGCTATCAGGGCTGGTTCAACGCGGAGGGGGATGGAGCGGGGCGAGGATTCGTGCATTGGGCCAAACAGCGCGATTCCCTTGCACCCGGGAACGCGAAGTTCGACCTTTGGCCTGATGTTTCCGAGTTGGGGGCTGCCGAGCGGTTTCCCACCGGCTTCAAGTTGGCGGATGGACGGACCGCCGAGGTTTTCAGTTCGTTCAAACAAGCGACGGTGCTCCGGCATTTCCAATGGATGCGCGACTACGGAATCGACGGGGCATTTGTGCAGCGTTTCATCACCGACTTGCGCGATCCGGCGGCGCTTAAACATTGCAATACTGTGTTGGAAAATTGCCGAGAAGGAGCGAAGCGAACTGGTCGCGTTTACGCGGTGATGTATGACTTGAGCGGCCTGGGGGCTAACAGTGTTGAAAAAGTCATGGACGACTGGCGGACTCTACGAACCGAGATGCGCGTCACAGAGGATTCCGCCTACTACGGCATCGCGGACGTCCGCTCGTCGCAGTGTGGGGAGTGGGATTCAATGACGGGCGGAGCTATACGTTAGAAGATTGTCGGAAGCTGGTGGAGTTTTTGAAAAATGATGGATGCTCGGTGATGCTAGGAATCCCTAGCGGCTGGCGGGAGCTGGATCGCGATTCTATGAAAGAAAAAGCGCTGCATGAAGTCATCCAATTGGCCGATGTCGTGAGCCCGTGGACGGTGGGCCGGTATCGCAGTCCAGCAGAGGCCAAGCGTCATGGCGAAGCGATTTTGCAGCCAGATGTCGTGTGGTGCGCGGAACACAAGATCGACTTCCTGCCGGTGGTTTTCCCGGGCTTCAGTTGGTCTAACATGTATGGAGCGAAATTTGATGACATCCCGCGAATGAAGGGTGCGTTTCTATGGTCACAATTCGTCGCGGCGAAGCGGGCAGGTGCCGGAATGATCTATGTGGCGATGTTTGATGAAGTGGATGAAGGCACGGCGATTTTCAAATGCACGAACAACGTCCCGGTCGGCGATGGCGTAAAATTCCTCAGCTACGACGGATTGCCAAGCGACTACTATCTGCGCCTCACCGGCCTGGGTGGGAAACTTCTGCGCGGGGAATTGCCCCTAACCGATTCCTTGCCGCCCGCTCTAACCGGAGAACCTTGATGAGGGTATTCACCCGGCACTCATATCCAGCAGTTTTGCTAGATTGGAACCCCGGCTGACAGCGACCACGCCGTCGCCTGCGTGAAGCAGGGTTTCTCGCGTGGGTCGTAATTCCGTGCCTCCGCTTCTCCGGTGAAGGGCGACGACGATGACATTTCCGGCGTGGATGCTTTCGAGCTCGCCGACGGTTTTTCCGACGAATGATGAGTATTTCGCCAACACCGCTTCTTCTAACGCCAAGCCCAGGTCGCCTAGTTCCTCCTTGAGATGGTGGGATTTATCCGCATCGTCGATGAGTTCGGTAGCCTCGGGAAATAAAATGAGGTGGGTGATCCTCTCGGCTCCGATGTGGGCGGGCAGGACTACACGATTCGCGCCGGCTTGAATAAGTTTGCGCTCCGTGGAGGGATCTTCGCCGCGTGCAATGATAATAAGGTCCGGGTGCAGGTCCCTTGCGCTCAGGGTGATGAAAACATTGCTCGCATCCGACGGCAGGACAGTCGCTAGACAGGAGGCACGGGTCACCCCCGCCTCTAGCAAAACGGATTCTTCAGTCGCCTCGCCCTCCAGCGTCAGGTAGCCAGCCTCGCGGGCGGCTTCCAATCGCCGTGTGTCTTTGTCCACGATGACGAAGGGGCGTTGCCCGGCTTTCAGATCTGCGGCGACCATCCGCCCGATCCTGCCATAGCCGCAGATGATGGTGTGATTATTTAGTTTTTTCAGTTCGGCGCTCATACGTCTGTCTCCCAATGCGCGGCGGATTTGTCCCTCCAGAAGGTATTGGACCAATGCGCCGCTTACGAAAATCACACTGATACACCCGAGGACAATCAGCCCCATGGTGAATCCCCGCAGGCCTTCTTGCTGGATCGGTCTGACTTCCCCGTAGCCCACGGTGAAAATCGTGATGACCACCATGTAAACGGCGTCTGACCAATCCCAGCCTGCAAGCATGTAGCCGACGACCCCGATCACCATGATCACGACCATGAAGCTGAGGCCGTAAACGAGGTTGCGCGTCGGATAGGTCATTGGTCTGACGAAAGTTACAGTGCATCTTGCATACCATTTGTGGGGAAATCTCGGATGGGACCTGACCGCGATTTCCAGAGATTTTCGGCGCTTTGCCGATTGCACAGATTCGTTGGCGTGGCAAAGTCGGCCAAGAAATCGAATGACAACGGAAACCTTGCAAGAACGGATCGCGGAAACAAGTGGCTGGATCCAAGCGGTGAAGGAGGAAATGGGCCGGGTCCTCGTGGGCCAGGAACGCTTGGTGGATCGCTTGTTGATCGGGCTGCTCTGCAATGGCCACATTCTGCTAGAAGGCGTGCCCGGATTGGCGAAAACGCTGGCGGTCAAGGCGCTTTCCGGCTCGCTTCACGCCTCCTTCGCACGCTTTCAATTTACACCGGATCTGCTGCCTGCCGACCTCGTGGGAACGATGATTTATCACCCGCAGGAAATGAAATTCGAGCCGAAACTGGGGCCGATTTTCAACAACCTCATCCTCGCCGATGAAATCAACCGCGCCCCCGCCAAAGTCCAGTCCGCCTTGCTAGAGGCGATGCAAGAGCGGCAAGTGACGCTCGGCGACCGCTCGTATC
>JANYFB010000173.1 GCA_025362955.1 Akkermansiaceae bacterium | reverse complement strand
AGCCATCCGCAGCCGCCCGATGCTCATGGCTGGAGTCGGTCGTCAGGTCCAAAGCGGCGGGCAGCGCACCGTGAAAGTCAGCGTGCTGCATGAAAAGGGAGACCTCATCGCCCAAGCTGTCACGCAGATCAGCAAAGAGTTGCATCAGATCCGTGGCATCACGGAGCGATGGAGCGTGGACCAACGCCGGACGCTGCTGCTGACGCGTTTGCTGCGTCGGTGGCTAGGTGGGAAATGGCTTCCCGGCCTGCCAGACGAGGCCGCACTCCTGCTCAGCGGGTGAAAACCACACCCCTTGCCAACATCCGGACCCGCCATCAAACGCCTTGCTCAAAGGTGCCCCACGAACACGCCCATTTTCCTTTTTAGGGTTATTCGGAAAGACCCGATTTTCTGCCGATTAATTTCCCGATTGATGTTTGCGTATGAAAATCCAAGCCAAAAATGCGCTCAACATGGCTATGCACCTGATCCAAAGCCACCAGTGAGCTTGGGGATTGCTACTGGAGACCATTCCAGAATTTGGAGCGTTGGTTATTTTAGAATTATCATGGTCTCTATAATTTATCCTTAGACCGGCGGCGAATCGGTCATGCTTGGCTTTTTTGTCCCGTTCGAGTTGATCAAGGTCTTTAAATGCGAACGGTTGTTTTGCGGGATCAAAGCCTTTGATCTGTTTTAGGATGAGCTGAGCTTCAGTCTCTGGTATCCAGCTAGGCTCGGTCTTAGTGCCATCTCCTGCAACCAGGATAGCATAACGTCCTTCATCTGGAGATCCATTGTCTAATTTGGATTCTGGAAAATGAAATTCAGCCGTTCGACTAATTGCGAATAACCTCCAATTCGAGTGAGTTGAAGAAATTCCGAGTTCGGTTTGAATTAATGGCGAATTGGGAACGAGTGCCAAGGCGTTAATATGCTGAAGGGTATTTAGATTTTGAGCGGTAATGTTCTTTTTCATGTCGCGAAAGCTTGGAATATCGTCCCATGATGAGGGCAAATCTTTACCCTCACTGAGAAATTCATCCCAGATAGCAAGTTCCACAATATTACAAGCATATCTAGCTTGCGTCACTTCACTTCGACCAGGAAGCGAATGACTTGTGATTAAAAAACAGATGATAATTATTAGATTGCGTTTCATTTGCTCCAACGGTCGCTTTTCCTGAAACGCCAAATTGCTTTTGGTGGATTGAACATCATTAGCTAGCCCTGCTGACATCAGTTAACCTTCAGAACTCCATTTACGGCCTGTTTGCAACCTTCGTCTTTGGCGGATTGCGAGTAGGATCAATAAAACCAATACCATAAAAGCAGCAATGATCCATAATTCCCCGTGATTTCCGAAGATCGTCGAGGACGAATTCCTTGTGCGAAGGTTGGGACGCGTAGAATTTCTCCCCATTTTTCGCGTGTTTTCTACACGAGCTTCTTTTTCAGTCACCTTAGTGCGCGCATTCTTTTCAAAATCATCAAAAGAGCGCGGTTGTTTAGCTGGATCGAAGCCTACGATTTGATTCAGCGTAATACGCGCTTCCTGCTCGGAAATCCAGCTTGGTGCAACAGACAACGGATTCTCAGATATTAAAATGACGAATCGTCCACCGTCCCTTGGATTAGATCTATCAAATCCATTTTTTGAATGATCAAAGTTCCATGTTCGACTGATCGCAAATAATCTCGAACCCGCACGATTGAGTGATATTCCTTGCTCTTTTTTAATTGTGGGAGCACTAGGGACGATCACCAAATCATTTAGTAATTCAAACTCATGCGGGCTCTCCGCCCATTGATGTTCGGCACACTCACGAAGAAATGGCATATTTTCGAAGGACCACGGAAGCGGTTTCCCAGGAAGAATAAAATCGTCATAAAGGGCAATCTCGATTGTTCTGCACATCTGCATTGCAGATGTCGTTTCGGTATAAGAAAACGCGAAAGAGACAAATTGATGAAAAATAACATAACTCAAAAGAAGCAATCTTTTCATTTGGACCAACGGTTTGATTTTCGAAATCTTAAAATTGATTTGGGTGAGAATTTTGCGTTTTCTGGAGTAGTGCTACTGACTCCAGCCTACCCTGCCGACATAAGCCCTGGCAAAGGGCAATTTCACCCATCGTTGCTTTGCTCTGCTAGTCAGCACGGTGATTGTCAGCGCCTATTTGGTAAGAGTCGTGAAGTTTCAGGCGAGCCGCTTTTTTGAAGAATAAATCGAGATTTCCGCCACATTCTGCTAGCAGTTTTTGGAACGCGGGCATCTTGTCGGCGTAGATGTTGAGGGAGACGATGTGGCCGTTGTTGATGTCTTCGTGGAGCCAGGATTCAAGGCCGCGGCCACCCCAGCGGCGGTGAAGCTCGCGGAACTGATCGCGCAGTTTTGCAAGAATCGCCGCTTTTTTCCTTCGCATGACGGGAGCGGGTTGGTCGGATGCATAGAGGGTTTCGAGATTTGAGCGGGAGCGGTCGATTTCATGGTAAAACTCGCGCCGCCTGACGAGGCGGCCCTGATATTTCATGAGATCCGCGAGGCGTCCTTCGTGTCGGAGCCAACGTTTCACGCCTTCTTCAGCGACGGTATTGGCAAGCGATTCATTGAAGACGGTCTCGCCCCTGCGGAAAAGTTTGTGGTGGGTGAGTTCGTGGAAAATCGTTTCTGCCAGGTCGATGTCCGGGTAATTCACAAAGGTGTTAAGGACGGGGTCATAGAACCAGCCGAGCGTCGAGTAGGCATCCACGCCCCCGACGAAAACATCGTAGGTTTGGGCCTTGAGCTGGGCTGCTAGAGAAGTGGTTTCCTGCTCGCGGAAGTAGCCCCGGTAATCCATCTCACCGACGGCGGGGTAATACCAAGTTTTCGGCTTTAGGGAAAATTCCGGGGCGGCGTAGAGGACCCAGACGACGTGTTCCCGCCCAAGATCGGCGTATTTTCCGTAAGCTTCATCGCCAGGGAGTGAGATTGATTCGCTGGCAAAGCGACGAATCCCTTCCACCGCTGTAAGCTGGCGGCGCAAGAGCGGCGGAGTCGCGGGATCGGCGACGACATCGGTGTTAGGACGACTTTTGCGGAGGATTTCCCATTGTCCGCTGATTGCCTGGCCGTAGAACCGACAGGTCTGGCAGGACGGGAGTAAGGTCGCTAACAGCGCGAGAAACAGAACGGTAAATCGTGGCATGGCTTGCGAAGAAATTTTTAGCCCCAAATGGACTCCGATTCACGCGAATAAGAAATTGTTGGTTTTCAGGTGTGTGATTCACGGTCCAACCCTCTTCGAGTAGGAGCGGTTATTTCCACTTTCCACCTTCGTACGATTTCCCTAAATCTCGCCGGACATGAGCAAGATCGTTCTTTTATTTTCCGGACAGGGTGCCCAAAAAGTAGGCATGGGTAAGGAGTGGGTGGAAAGTTCAGCCACCGCCCGCAAGATGGCCATGCTGGCTGACAAGACCCTCGGTTTTTCCCTCTCGGATATTATGTTCGAGGGTCCGGATGAGGAATTGACGAAAACCTCGAGGTGCCAACCCGCGCTCTACCTTCATGGCCTGATGGCCCTTGCCCTGATCCGCGAGCGGTTGCCGGACCTGGTGCCGGTCGCGGCTGCAGGATTGTCGCTCGGCGAATTCACCGCCCATGCGGCTGCCGGGAGTTTTTCATTCGAGGACGGCCTGAGTCTCGTCGCCCGGCGGGGGGAATTCATGGAGGCGGCTTGCTTGGCGAGTGACGGAGCCATGGCCGCACTCATCGGCGGGGAGGAATCCCAAGTCCGCGCACTCGCTGCTGCGGCGGATGTGGATGTCGCAAATCTCAACGCGCCAGGGCAAATCGTGCTTTCCGGAACGGTAGTAGGAATCGATTCCGCCATCGCCCAAGCGAAAGATTTCGGCATCCGCCGGGCGATCAAGCTGAACGTCGCGGGGGCCTATCATTCCCGCTTGATGCAAAGCGCCCAAGATCAATTGGCCGCCGAGCTTGCCACGGTTTACATCAAGTCCCCCGCCCTGCCCGTCATTTGTAATTTCGGTGCCAGTCCGGTTTCCGAACCAGCCGAGATCCGCAGCATGTTGGAAAAGCAAGTCACCGGGTCCGTGCGCTGGACGGAATCCATCCAGGCTCTCATCGCCATGGGCCATCGCAGCTTCCTCGAACTCGGCCCCGGCAAGGTGATCGCTGGCCTCATTTCCAAGATCGACAAGGAAACCACGGTCTATTCTGTCGAAGATTTCGCCTCGCTGGATGCGGCGGTGGAAGCCCTTTCCTGACTGCGAAATCGGGTGTGGGGAAAATTTAAATTCCCTTAAAAAAGAGATTGCGCTGGTCGGGGGAGGTCCATAGCTTCCCGCACCCGAGCGGGACATGGAGCGGTAGCTCAGTTGGTTAGAGCGCCAGCCTGTCACGTTGGAGGTCGCGGGTTCGAGTCCCGTCCGCTCCGCCATCCCCGTTCCGGTCAATCAACCCCGCCAGTAATGGCGGGGTTTTTCTTTGGGGGCGATCCTCGTCAATTGAAAAAACTCGAATCTTGCCGATTCAATGTTGATTGGCTATTTAGGGCTTCCTGAAAAAGTCGGCGCGGATTTTGAGATGAAAATCACGCCGCCCGCAAATTCGTCGCTGGGGCGTAAATCCATGTCAGTG
>JANYFB010000126.1 GCA_025362955.1 Akkermansiaceae bacterium | reverse complement strand
TGAAAAACTGGCCAACCAGATTTTCGACAAGATCGCCATGTTCGCCGGTTATGGATTTAATAAATCCCACTCCGCTTGCTACGGCCATATTTCCTACTGGACCGCCTATTTGAAGGCGAACCACCCGGTCGAGTTCATGGCCGCCTTGCTCTCTAACGAAATCCATAACACCGACAAGATCGGCGTTTTCGTTTCCGAGTGCCACCGCATGGGCTTGGAAATTTTGCCGCCCAATCTCAATGTCTCGCAGCTCCGCTTTTCCCCGGAGACCACCCCTAACGGCTCGAAAGGCGTGCGCTACGGACTCGCTGCGATCAAGAACTGTGGAGAAGGAGCCATGGCCATCGCCATTCTGGATCGGGGGAAAAACGGCACATTCCTCTCGCTCGACGACTTCGCATCGCGCCTCGATTCCAAGGTCGTCAACAAACGCATTCTCGAAAACCTCGCCAAGGCCGGTGCGCTCGACTGGACCGGAGAATCGCGGGCCGGGATGTTCACCCGGCTCGAACATGTCGTGGCCTCCGCCTCGTCCTCCCAGCGGGACCGCGCGTCCGGCCAGGTCTCCATGTTCGACTCCATGGAATTTTCCGCACCTGCCGCGAAAACGAAATTCCAACGCACGGAAACCAATGTCGAGGAATGGAGCAAGGACGAACGCCTCGCCCATGAGAAGGAATTGTTAGGATTTTACGTCACCGGCCATCCGCTCGACAAGTTCCGCAGCGTGATCGACTCTAATAAGTATCGTAGACTCGGCCTCGTCGATGATCTGGATTTGTCCAATCCGCGCGAGCGTTTCCCCTTCGCCGGGATGGTCCGCTCGCTAGATGCGAAAACCACCAAGACCGGCAAACCCTTCGGCGTGCTGGTGCTGGAAGATTTCACCGGGAGCTGCGAAATCATGCTGTGGGGCGAAACTTTCGTCCCCGCCCGCGACGCTGGATTGTTAGAACCGGGGAAAATCATCCGGCTGAAAGGCAATGTCCAAGTCGATGAACGCAGCGGCGGTCGTCGTCTAACAGGCTATGAGCTTTCCGAACTCAAACCCAAACGCATCGCGGCCAACCACAACGGCCCGCTCGAACTCATGCTCTGGACCACCCGCCACAGCGAGCGCGACCTCATCGAAATCAAGCTCGCCCTCGCCAACCATCCCGGCCCCACCCCGGTCCTGCTTCATTTCCAAAACAGCGCAGGCCGTAGAGTAACCGTCGCGGCAGGCGAGTCATATTCAGTCAAGCGAGACGATGAACTGGAGGAAGCTCTGGGTAGATGGCTGGAAGAGTGAATGAGATTCAGCTTTGCCAAAAATGCGTTCTTTTCTCGGAAAAATTGCACGAAGTCTGTGGCAAAAAGCCGGTCCCGCGGTCATTCCGTTTTTATGGGAACCGCAAGTGCGGCGTTTTCTACTCGCAATGGGCACTCCGAAAGCTCCGAACCCATCTCTCCACCCGGAAAATGCGTTTTCGTAAACTCCGAATGCCTCTCGCCGCTCGGCAATACCCATTCTTAAAATTGGGAACCACCCTTTCCGTTTGGCGATACGTATCCTCAAAATTGCGAACCATCCTTGCCGCTTGGAATTGGCCACTCGGAGAATTCCTGATGCCCTCCGCCATATGGCCAAGGTGCCTACCAAAAACTGCGGAAAGGTTGGCAGCAATGGCCCTACGGCGCTTCGCACAAAAATGCCGCAGTTTTCTATCCGTTGGAATGAATCTTGTTGTCCCGCAGGGCGGAGCGTCTTACAATCCTGGCGATGAGTAACACAATCACCCTGCGGCTGCCGGACGATCTCCTACAATGGCTGGACGAGGAATCCCGCACGACCGGCCTGCCCAAAGGACGCATCGTCCGCGAGCAACTCGAGCAATTACGCACCAGGAAGACAAGGCAGCCATTTCTCGATCTGGCGGGCAGTGTCGATAGCTCACCCGATCTCAGCCGCAAAAAGGGATTCGAAGCGTGACTGGCATCGCCGACACCGGATTTCTGGTCGCTTTCGCGAATCGGCGGGACGCTCACTTCCCATGGGCCTTCGCGCTTGCAGAACATATCCACGAGCCACTTCTCAACTGTGAAGCCGTCTTAGCGGAGACTGCATACCACCTCAAAAACAGCCAACTGGTCTTACGCATGTTGGAAACCGGACTGGTCCGGCTCGCATTTGAAATCGACCAGCACCGCCTCGAACTGGCTGCACTGGCAAAACGCTACGCCGACAGGCAACCCGATCTAGCGGACCTGTGCCTGATCCGGATGAGCGAACTCAATCCCCAACTCCCGGTCATCACGGTAGATGGGGATTTTCGCGTTTATCGCCGTAACCGCCGTGAAGTGATTCCCCTGATTTTCCCCCCAGGTGGCTGAAAGCACCCGGCATCCCTAGCTGGAGATGCTTCTCTGTTTGCCCCTTCGAGGATGGCGGCTGGCGGGCCTCAAGACCCGGCTTTTTCAAATTTCCGTTTCGGCTTTCCGTGGCGGATTCGGCGGGCTAGGAATGCCTTGTGGACATTGGTATCCAGGAACGACTCAATGAATTCATCCGGCGCAAAGGTCTCCGTCGGACGACTCAGCGCGACATCATCGCGAAGGCGGCCTTTTCCAAAGACGAGCATTTCACGGCCGAGGAGCTTTTTGAGCGCGCCCGGAAACTCGATTCCGAAACCTCGCGAGCCACGGTTTACCGCACTCTCAGCCTGTTAGTGGAGGCGGATTTACTGCGCGAAATCGACCTCGGCGACAACCAAACCACCTACGATCCCAACTTTCTTGAGAAACCCTCGCACAACCATCTCGTCTGCATCGACTGCGGGCGCGTGGTGGAATTCGAGGATTCGCATCTTGATTTACTTAACGATTGCGTGACGCGGCGGCTCGGTTTCAAACCCGTCCGGCAGACGATCAAGATCGAGGCAAACTGCGAGCAACTCCGCCTCAAAGGCCGCTGCCCGAATCTCATTGCCACCCGGCTAACAGGCAAACGGCTGCGGCGCAGACGCTGACACTTATGCAGCCTTTTCTCATGACTCTCGCGTTTGTGTTCGGCGGCTTGGTCGTTGCCGGTTTGTTCACGCGAGTGGCATTCGCGATTTCAGATCGAATCGCCAAGGCTCCGATGTTAGACGGCTTTATCAGTCTTTTCACTTGGATTCCGTGGGTTGTCGGCTATCAGCTCTCCTCAGGATTCGGCATACTCGCGGCGGTAGTCGCCCAAGTCCTCGCACTGCATTTTTTCTGTCTGATACATCGGAAGCGCCGGGGGAAAAAAGGCCGCACCCTGACCGACGCCCAAGGAAAAATCCTCGGGCCGATTCGCAATCAACTATGCCTGTTAGTCCAGACTCCGGCGGTGTTCGCGTTCGTGGGAATCCGGTTCACCCAAATTTTCCTCTACCCCTTGATCGCATGGCTCGGGAAACTGCCGACCTACCGCCACGGGGAATGGGTGAATCTCTCCCGCCACAAATACGACGGCCTGATCGGCTACGATCTTCTCTGGTGCTGGTATTGCGACTGGATGACCGGCCTGTGGGCGCTGGGCAGCGAAATGCTGCGGAACATCGAGTCCTTCTGGTGCCCGATTCAATTTCTTGATGAGGCAAAAAACCGCAACGCCTCCATTGATTTCCCCGACATCGCGGACTGGGCACCACCCGACGGGACCATGGAAGACGCGGTGCAAGCCTTCGAAAAACACTACGACGGCAAACGCAAAAACAGTTGGTGGGGCCACCCGGATCGCAAGGGAGAATGACCTTCCAACGCATTGCTCCTAACAGAAACTTCCGCGCACTGCGTTTGCTGAGCGGAGGCGGTCGCTGGGAACTCGGGCTAAGTCCTTACAGCCATGGGATGCGGCTGCGGATGGGACTCGCGGGCCGACCGCCGCAGGTCATGGATTTCTGCCTCGGGCGAAATACGGAACTGTTTCCCAAAGTGCTTGTTGCGGTGCTGGCTCGGCTGGATTCGTTAGATGAAACGTGTAGGCCGGATCAGGTGGATGCGGTTTTCCCATGGGCTGGGACGCGACCGGACTTGGAGATACATCTATCAGCGCTTTTAGATAGGGGGCATGGACGTCTCGTCCATGCGGAGGGACGAGACCTCCCCGCGCCTTAACCGGGCAGAGCTGGTTTTTCGCACGGCTGAGACAGCCGGGACACATTTTCTCAGGACTCGATCCCGTGCTTGGTCCGGAGACGCTCGATTTCTTCGGACAGTGCGCCCCAGCGGGAATAGCTGATTTCTAACGACTTCGCGAGCTTGTCCACGGCATTTGTAACTTCGCGGAGTCTGCCTGGGTTGTTAGTCACGTCTTCGCTGGAGAGTTGTCCGGTGAGCGTGGATTGCGCGGCTTCCAACTCGGCGATTTTGGCTTCGAGCGCGGTGAATTCGGTTTCCAGCGGCTTGAGGACTTTGGAGCGGATTTCGCGTTGCTCGGCTTCGATCCGACGTTGTTCCTTGCGATTCACACCGGGGATGGAAGGACGGGAGGAACCGCTAACAGGCACCGCTCCCAAGGTGGCGAGGCGCGGGACGATGCCTTTTTTTGCGGCCTCATCCTCTGCGGATTTTTCCAGATAATAGGTGATGTTTCCGGCGTAGAGGACCGGCTGCTCGCCGGGGCGGAACTCGAGGGTCTTGCTGACCAGCGCATCGAGGAAATTCCGGTTGTGGGAAACGATCATCACGCTGCCGGGGTAGTCAATGAGTGCGCGTTGGAGCACGTCCTGCGATTGCATGTCGAGGTGGTTCGTCGGCTCGTCGAGGATGAGGAAATTCGCGGGCCGCAGCAACATGCAGACCAGCGCGACGCGGGACCGCTCACCACCGGATAGAACGCCGATTTTCTTAAAAACATCATCGCCCCGGAAAAGGAAGCAGCCTAACAAATTCCGCGCGTGCGGCATGGACTCGCGGGAGGCGGCTGCCTCGACGGTTTCCAGAACCGATAGATTCGGGTCCAATTCGTCGGCGTGGTTCTGAGAGAAAAAGGAAGTGGCGACCTTGTGGCCGAAGTTGTGAGTTCCCGCATCCGGTTCCTCCTGCGCGGTGATGAGGCGACAGAAGGTCGATTTGCCCGCGCCGTTAGGTCCGACGATGGCGAATTTTTCCCCTTTGTTGATCTCGAAATCGAAGCCGCTGAAGATGTTGAGCGCGCCGTAGCTTTTGGCCACGCCTTCGAGCTTCGCGACCGTATGACCAGAGTTTGGTGGCGGTGGGAATTTGAAATTCATCACCGCGTCGTCCTGTTCGGGCGCGGGGATGCGCTCGACCTTGGCGAGCAGTTTGATGCGGGACTGGACGAGCGTCGCCTTGTTCGCCGATGCGCGGAAGCGGTCGATGAAGCGCTGGGTTTCGGCGATTTCCCGCTGCTGGGCGGTGTATTGCTTGAGGCGGATTTCCTTGCGGAGGACCGACTCGCGCTCGAAGTAAGAAAAATTTCCCGCATACTCTTCCGCCCGGCCATGGGAGAAGGCGATGGTCCGGGTGCAGAGCGTGTCTAACAATGCCCGGTCATGGGAAATGAGCAGGATCGCGCCGGGGTAGTTGATCAGGTATTGCTCTACCCAAATCTGGGTGCCGATGTCCAAGTGGTTCGTCGGCTCGTCGAGCAGGAGCACTTCCGGCTCCTGGAGGAAGAGCTTGGCCATCGCGATCCGCATTTGCCAGCCACCGGAGAACTCGGAGCAATCGCGGGTGAAATCCTTCTGTTGGAAGCCCAGCCCTTTGAGCACCGACTCGATGCGCGGCTTCATCCGCGTGGGGTCGGTCGCGTCTAGCAGCAACTCCAGCTCGCCGATTTCCTCTAACAAATCTCCGTAAGGCGACGAGCGCGGATCGAGCTTGGTCAACTCGTGGGACAGCCGGTCGATCTTCTCGCTGAGTGCCATCGTTTCGCCAAATGCGGATTCCGTTTCCTGCCACAGCGTCCGGCCTTTTACGTGAATCCCTTCCTGCGGCAAGTAGCCGATGCGCGTGCCCTTGGGCGCATGGATTTGTCCCGATGTGGGCCTGATGAGTCCGGCCACACATTTCATGAGCGTGGACTTGCCCGCGCCATTGTGGCCGGCGAAGGCGATGCGCTCGCGTGGCTGGACGGAAAATGCAAGGTCGTTGAAAAGGACGCGGGCGCCAAACTCAACGCGAAGGGACTGAACGGAAATCATCGGGCGCGGAAGATGCACGCCACAGCCGCCGGGTCAAGCCGGAGAGCGAAACGCAGGCGCAATCCGCTGGTTCAATCCGCTCTGCCGCCCGACCTTTCGCGGTCTCAACGAACGATGTCGTAAACCAAGATTTTTTTACTGAGCGGGATTAACACGTCGGTCTTTTTCTTCACATGCAGCGGGTTTGTCTCGTAGGCACGAAGCGATTTGACCGAATCGAAACGCACGGTAAGTCCAACGTCGAAGGAGTCATCGACAATCGGCCGGTCGCTGGCAAGGGCAGTGCCGGAATCGAGAGACTTGATACCGGGAATGACGCGGAGGTCGTCGCAGGCAGCACGAATGGCGTGGCGGTCGGCGATGTTTCCTGGGCGCTTGAGCCAGATGAAAACAACGTGATCTACGGAACCCGAGGTGGCGGGCGGGGCAATCGTGGCGCAGGAAACAAACGAGAGGGCTGCGGCGAGGATGAGGATGGGTTTCATGGATTGGAGGAGTTCGGGTGAAATCGATTTGCGAATCGGCTAGAAAAACCACCCGCGTTTTTTGTGTTTGTACGAGCCGTCGCCCACGGAGATCACCTTGATGTGGACCGTCGTGACGCCGTTTTGGTAAAAGTCGAGTTTCTTGGCGGCACGCGGGGTGACGTCGAGGATTCGCCCTGGGATGAAGGGTCCGCGGTCGTTGATTCGGACGTTCAAGGACTTGCCGTTTTTCAAGTTGGTGACCTTGACCACACACGGGATCGGCAGAGTTTTGTGGGCACCGGTGAGATGCCATGGCATGACTTTTTCCCCGAGTGAAGTGGTGCCGCGCTTGAATCCGAAAAAGGAAGACTCGTTATACCAGGAACATCCGCCAGTCTCTTCAAAATCGAGCGCCTCATCGACGCCCATCGGCTGATAGTGTTGGCCACGGGCGGAATAGGCGCGGGTCTGATAGCCTTTATAACCCTCCGGCCGTGAGAAGCAGGAGGTAAATGCGAAAACCGCCAGGCTGCAAATGGCGGCGAGGCGGAGCTGTGGGTTTTTCAGCCAGCTTGAAATCACGATTTACGCTCGCGGATGACTTGGAGGGTGGTGGCGACTTTTTCCTTCATCTCCTTGCCAGGCTTAAATTTCACGGCGGCGCGGGCAGGGATCGGCACGTCCTTGCCGGGATCTTTTGGATTGCGACCGATCTTCGCTTTCATTTCACGAACTTGAAACGCGCCGAAATTCCGCATCACGACCGTATCGCCATGAGCCAAGGAATCGGTGATTTCATCAATGAGCGTCTGGACGACTTCCAGCACGTCCTGCTGGGTGATTTCAATCCCCTTTGTCCCTAGCTGATCGGTGATCTTGATGACGAGTTCGCGTTTGGTGATGGTGGCCATGAGAATTGGGATGTGGGGAAAATTGGTGTGCGTGGTGATTCAACAATTGCGGAGGCGGTTTTGTCCCGCCCAAAATCGACAAATTGGATGCGATTTCCGTGCCAGCGAGCGAAGAAACGTCCGAATGCCCGGAGAAAGTTGAAAAACCAAGGTTTCCAGAACGGACTCGCCCTAAGTATCTAATCCCTCCAAACGAAAATGGATAGAACCTTGCAGCGGGTTTTCCTAACATCTTACTGCCCTGAAACCGCTGGATGCGCAGGCACCAAGGGATTTCATCCATTCGGTTAATTCATTCCCCACCGGAAAAGTCCACCCCAGCTTCGTCACTTTCCCAGCGCGATCCTCAAAAACGGTGCTGTGCGAGAGGTCTTGGGCTTGGCGATCTTCTCCGGCGGGCCTTGGGCGATGACCTGCCATGTCCTCAAATCAGGATTGGAAAAGTTTGAAATAGGCGTGGAAATGGAAAATGCGGTTGCGTCGATAACCGGTAAGCTCCGTTAGAATCCGGATGTAGGTATCCACGTCCGGGGGGATTTTTCCAAATGCGTTAAGTTCGCCAAGCCAGCGATTCGCTTTCGAAAGCAGTCCGTTCACCTCAGGGTCCTGCCATGTCCATTGGCGATTGATGGTCGCTGGCTGAAAGCTGGAATACTTGGACTGTTTGGTCAGGCGGCCCCCTTTAAATGCCTCAATGTCCAAGCGGGAAACTTGAAATATGAATCTTTATATTTCAAGTTTGAAATCGAACTTAAAATATAAATTACCATATTTTAGCCTGATCAACAGCAGTGAATGGAGACAAAACGTCAACTCCCGAGGGCTATCCTGAGAAACGGCGCAGTCCGGGAGGTCTTGGACTTGGCGATTTTTTCCGGCGGGCCTTGGGCGATGATTTTTCCGCCCCCATCTCCGGCTTCCGGACCGAGATCGAGGATCCAGTCGGCTTCGGCGGCGACGGCCATGTGGT
>JANYFB010000101.1 GCA_025362955.1 Akkermansiaceae bacterium | reverse complement strand
TTATCCGAGAAAGAGAAATGAACCGCAGATAAACGCAGATGGACATTGATTTTAAGAAACTTATGAAGAATTTAACTCTCACCCAGTGGGTGAAATGCCAAGTATTCATAACTCTCTGATTATCTGAGTTGATCCGCATTTATCTGCGGTTCTATTTTCCTCTTTAGGTTTAGGCGGCAGTCCCTCGCGGGCTGCCGCATTTTTGCGGATCATGCGGAAATAAATTTCGCGGTCCGGTGGAGACAGAATGGCGATCTGCCGTTTGTGAGCCACACCTTTTTCCCTGAAGATCAACACCTGCGGCGGCGGAGCAGGGCCACCATGCCGAGTCCGCCGAGCAAGGCGGAGGTTGGCTCGGGGATGGCCATCAGGACTACATCATTGCCACCGGTGAAGGTCCCGGCACCCGCGCCGGCATAGTTTCCGAAATAACTGATTTGGAAATCCTGCCCGTCATAGTTGTAAACCGCGCCGTTGGTCGGGGCGTTGCTGAAAGTGCCGCTGATCGCATCGTTGCTGTCATTGGCCAGGATGAAGAACAAAGAGTTATCGGCGGGGGTGTAACCGGTCATCGAGACGGCAAGCAGGCCGGCGAGGGAGACGGTCCCCGTGACGTTGAATTGGTCGTATTCGGTGTTAATTGTAGAGCCGTTGATCTCGATGCCCAAGGTGGAGGTCGCTTGAAGAGAGGTGTTTCCTGCGAAAAGTATGCCCGGGCTGTTGCCCGGAGCAAGCGTGCCGCCGGACGAGACGGTCAAAGCTCCGATCATTCCCGATCCGCCAAGGGTGCCGGTGCCGCTGACGGTGGTAAGGGTGCTGGTGGAGATATTTCCATTCACGATCAATTTGCCGGCCGTGATCGAGGTGGTGCCGGTGTAGGCGTTCGTGGCGCTCAAGGTTGCCGTGCCGTTTCCAGATTTTGACAAGGCAGCCGCGCCGCCCAGTTTGGCGGAAATCGTCCCACCGTCTGTCAGCGAATAACTGCTTCCGGTGAGTGTGCCGGTCCCTGTGATGCTGCCGCTTGAGAGGGTGACGGCACCGACGGTGTCGTTGTTGGACCCGAGGCTCAGGATGCCTCCACTAACCGTGACCGTCGATGTATTGGCCAGAGTGTCCGCTGCGGTACCCAGCACCAGTGTTCCGCCGGAAATCGTGGTTCCGCCGGTGTAGGAATTCGCCGCACCCAGCGTAGTGGTGCCTGTGCCACTGCGGACGAGAGCCAAGGCACCGCCGCCCGTTCCGTCTTGGATGGATCCGCTGAAGGCTGCGGCTAAGGTATCCGAGCCGCTCAGCGTAAGTGTGGCCGCCGTGGCGGAGGTATTCCGCAGGATTCCGCCCGATTGTATGCCGTTGGTGAGTTGGCCGATGGCCGTGTCCTTGCCCGCAAGTTCGATAATGGAATCGCCATTTCCCGAGGTGACCCCGTAGGTCAAAGTGGTCGCTGTTGGCAACGCGTTGATGGCACCCATTCGTAGGATTCCACTTGCCGCGTTGTTCATCTCGGTAATGCCCCACGCATTTCCGGTTCCGCTTAAAGTGACAACGCCGGCACCACCGCTAGAACCCGCCGCAATTCTAACGGTCGCCGTGCCGTTGTCAATTTTCTGGGTAAACGCGATGGAGTTCCCACTTGTCGCGCCGAGGTTCAGGCGCGAGCCGTTTCCCGTTACCGTCCCGGTGACTTGGGCGCCGGACGCTCCGCCGGAAATGCCAGCGAAGCCGGTTCCCGTGACGGTAACCGGCACGCTGAGGGTTGGCGTGGTTCCAGTTGATAGATTGAGCCGGGTCAGGGCACCGCTGCTTGCCGCGCCGTTGATCGTTAGAGTCGATCCGGTCGTTCCCGAGACGCTTCCCATACCAATCGCGATATCCGTGGTTTCGCCATTTCCGATAGTCAGATTGGTGTTGCCCGCAAGCGAAATGGAGCCGGTGAGAGTGCGGGTGGTAGAGCTGTTCCCCGTGATTTTATAATTCGTCGTGTTGAAGGTGAAAGCGGCTGCGGTCATGTTCGCACTTAGGGTGACCGTTCCTGCGGTTCCTTGGAAGATATCGGTGTCCGTAGTCGCCGCTGCGGACAATGCCGCGTCTCCTGTCGCAGCGTTGCTGAAAATCGTCGTACCTGAAGCCGTCCATGTTCCGGTTCCCCCTACGCCGTTGCCGCTGCCTGCGGTCGTGTCCCAATATTTATTTGCCGCCTGTGCGCTTGTTAGGGATGCGGCGGCAAGGGCGAGAATGGAGAATTTCAATTTCATACGGATGAAGATGGATGGGGCCACGGTGGCAGACAGGGACCAGTGAAGCGGTGGCGCACCGCCAAGGTCAGGAAATTTCAGTGACGTTACCGTCATGGATGCGCTGGAGGGAAATCCACGATCGCCACCCGATTCGCTGGACGGGAAATTCCGCGCCGCTGAAGCGGCGGGATTCTGCGGTGGCGGTTAGTATTTTGAAACGTTGAGGCGCATCATGCGGCGCGGGTTGCCGGTCATTGGGAGTTTGTCGCCGACTTTCACATTGCTGATGCCGCCGCTATTGGAGGTAACGACGCGTGAAGTTCCCCCGTCGATCCAAGACCAGCCGACTGTTCCAGACTTACGGGCGAGGTCTGCCCAAGTGGTAAGATCTGGCGTCGCCTGCACCGTGAAGGAAATGTCAGAGGGCGACGGGTTTGGAAGGGTGAAGCCGAGGGTCAAGCGGTCGGTGAGCAAGGAATTCGCATCACCGAGAATTCCATGGGGAAGTGCGGCGGGTCCATTGGAGCCTGTTGCGAGCGTAGGATTGGTGCCGAGAGCGTATTCGACGATGTTGGAAATTCCGTCTGCGTCGAAGTCCGCATTG
The DNA here is from genome assembly GCA_025362955.1 of Akkermansiaceae bacterium. Taxonomy (GTDB): domain Bacteria; phylum Verrucomicrobiota; class Verrucomicrobiia; order Verrucomicrobiales; family Akkermansiaceae; genus Luteolibacter. Next base: position 14,498 of record JANYFB010000101.1, on the reverse strand, counting down.
TCGGCAGTGAGGCCGGAGTTCGGGGCGTTGCTGCCGAAGTTGGCGATGCGCCAAGCGTCGAGCGGCTGGACGAAGCGGACACGGTAGGCGAGAATCAAGGTGTCATTTTCGAGGCCGGCGTTGTAGCTCTGCAAAGTGCCCGAAGCATTGAGATATTTGCCGGTGGCCGTGAGGAAGTCGTTGTCGTTTCCGACGAAGAGGAAGTAGTCGTTAGGTGCGGCTGGGTCATGCGCGGAAACCAGGCTGAGCGCCTCCCATTTTTCGCAGAGAGTGTTAATGTCACCGGGGGCGGTATTCAGGTTGAGGCCGAATTTTGCGATTTCCGCGATGTTCAGATCCAGCTTGCCGATGAGGTTGAGCGCCTCGGTCCAAGAAATGGGAGTCACACTGGCATTGAGCACACCGCCAGGGGCGACAGCGCTGGTGGCGGAGTCGAAGCTGCCGTCGATGTTCGATGCATTGGAAATATCGGCGAGCAGGATCGACTTGAAGACCGGTGCGCCGGATGCGCCGCGGCCATTGCCATCGCGGGAAAGAATGAGGATTTGGTGATCGTTCAGTGCGAGGATCGAGCTTTGGGCTCCGTTGCGATCCACCGGGCCGCCGTTGCCGGTGCTGTTGACGCGCGGAAGCTGGATCACATATTGCTCGGCAGGATCGTTCGGCGTGTCGCTGTTTGAGAGGTTGTAAACGAGCAGGCGGGTATTGGAGCGACCTTGATTTCCCGAGCCGGAATCCTGGATCGTAGCGCTTTGCATGAGGCCGAAAAGCTTGGAGCCGTTAGGACTTTGGGCGAGGCCTTCCATGCCTTGGTTGTCGCGGCGTCCGGTCGTCGGGGTGCCCGCGAAGTTGATGGCGTTAGAGGTGCGCGGCAGCAGGGCGTCGGGCAGTTGGAGCTGGCCGTCTAGCTGTTTGGAGGCATTGAAGTGATAGATGTACGGGCCGTATTCATCGCTCACCCAGCCGGAGCCGGACTTGCCGCTACGGGTGTCGAGGACGAGTCCTTCCGCATCCACTGTGAGGCGATCTGTGACACTGCCGTCGCTCTGGACCGTGACGCCGTTGACGACCGGGACGGAGGTGGCGAAGAGGCTGCCGACTTTGTCTGATAGCATCCCGGTGGTGTAAACTGGAGCGGTAGCCGCGTTTCCATCATGATCGTAGGTGAAGCGAGTCGAGCCGGTGAAGGTCATCGCAACCTGATTTTGATTCGTCGTGGGGGTGGCCGAGGTATAAGGGGTGAAAGTGAAAGTATAGTCGTTAATGCGGGCGGCGTAGTTTGAGTAAATGGAACCGCTGTTATATCCACGGTCCGGCAGGAAATGGAAGGTGCCGCTCCAGGTGCCGTTGTTGTTATTCGTGAAGCCAGTGATTTGCATATCGGAAATCGAGCCAAGGGACTCACCGGTATGGGTGCCGGGACCGCTTGCAATTTCGTCGATGGCATTTGCAGGGATACGACCGACCCCTTGAAGTCCGAGATTGACGAACTTCGTGCCGTTCACGGTAACTCCGGCGGCGGGCCAGGTGTCGGTGTTAGGGACGAGCACGTCGCGGCTGGTAGAGGCGAGCGGATTGGTGACGACCGGCTCGTCGTTGAGGATGGTGCCGATGCCTTGCGCGTCGGAAATCGTGGTGGTGCCCACGGAGTTGACCACGTTGGAGAGATTGACGAACAAGGTTTCATCCGGTTCGGAAATGGTATCGCCCTGGATGGTGACGGATACCGGCTGGCTCAAAACTCCGCCTGCGGTAAAGGTCAGGGTGCCCAAGGTGCTTGTGTAGTCTCCGGGCTGGGTGGCGGTACCGTCGGCGGTGGCGTAGTCCACCGACAAGGCGGTGGCGCTGTTGTTGCGGGTGACGGTGAATGTCATCGTAGCGGTGCCGCTATTTCCTTCGGTGATAGAGACATCGTTGATCGCGAGCGTGGACGTGGCGGCGCTGCCGAGGGTGAAGGCCGTGGTGTTAGGAACCGTCGTGGCGTAGGAGCCGTCCCCGCCGTCCGTCCAGTTGGCGATGTTAGAAACGAGCGGAAGATAAGCAGCGAAGGTGGTTTGGTTAGAGCGGGACGCGGTGTATTCCGCGAAATCGCTGCCGGTCGCCAGGCCGGTTTGCAAGGCGCCTGCGCCGATGGTAAGTCCGGTGTTCGTCAGCAGCCCGTTTGTGGCGTCGAAGGAGACGGTGGCAATGGCAGATAGAAAGGTCGGAGCGGAGGTCACGCTGTCGGCGACATAGGCATAGACCGTTTCCCCGGATTGGGAAAAGCCGTAGTTCGAGCTGCCCGTGACGGTTGCCCGGCTCAAGGTTCCTACCGAGGAGGACAGAGTGGCGAGATCAGTCGAGAGGAAACGGATGACGGTGCCGGCGGGAATGGTCGAAGCACCTGACACCCATTGAAGGTAGCTTTCGCCGGTATTGAACGCGGTTCCGTCCCATTCATTGTCGGTAAAATAGACGGTATTGTTCGCCGGGATGTCTCTCAAGGCCACCATCGCGAATCCGTCTTCATCCGTATTGATGGCGGAGAACATGAGATCTCCTGCGGTGAGGACGCTGGGCGTGGTCCGTGTGACTGTAACCGTGTAAGTGTTAGTGGCGATTCCGTTTTGGGCGGTGACCAGGACGTCGATGGTGTTGGAACCTACGTTGAGTGCCAGCGGGCCGCCCGGATTGCCCGAGATGACGGGGCTGTAGGAACCGCCATTTACCCGGACCTGGATGGAGGATTGGGCGTTTGAGGTTGTCGGCGTGACCGTCATGGTCGTGGTATTACTTGCGACTGCGGCGGTGTAACTGAAATTACCCGAGGCAAATGCCGGGGAGAGCGAGCCGCTGCCAAGCGCCAGGCTTGAGAGATCCGCATTGGCGGAAAGCGTCACGGAAATCGCAGCGGTGTTGCTGTCAGCGATGCCTTGGGTGTTCGTCGCGCGGACCCAGTAGCTGGTGTTTGCGGTGATGGCGGGCGTGGTGAAACTGGCGGCAGTTTCTCCCACAAGGGGCGAGGAGGTGTTGCCGCTGTTACCCGAATACCACTGGAATGTCGGCGCGGGATTTCCGCTGGCGGTGGTGGTGAGGGTGGTGGTGGCTCCATAGGCGACCGCCGTGCTTGCCGCAGGCTGGAGCGTGAAGGTGGGCGGGGAATTCGGAACTACGACGACGGTGCTCGTTGCGGCGGGGGAGGAATTGTTGGACTCGTTGGACTCCGCCACCGTGTTAGAAGGGTCGATGACCGCCGCACCGACCGGCGCGGTGTAATTACTGGCCGAGGAGGCGCTGACGGTCACGGTCAGGGTGGCACTGGAGTTCGCGTTCAGGGTTCCTCCGGAAAATGTCACCACGCCTGATGATTCGGATCCGGTGAAACCATTGGTCCCTGTGGCGGATACATAGGAAAGGCCTGCAGGAAGGGTTAGCTGGACCGGGAAGCCCGAGGAAGTTGTGTTACCGGCGTTCGTCGCCGTGAGCGTGTAGCTGAAGTTCGTGCCGGTGGTCGCGTTAGCCGGGGCGGTGACTCCCACAGTGAGATCTGGGAGAGGATTCACCGGGGCGAAGGCGACACCTTTGACAACCGCGCCGGTAGGTGCGGTATAGAGGGAAACATTGTTCGCCGTGGTGATGGCGAGAGTCGCGTTATAACCGGCCGTGTCAGAGATTTTCAAAACGCTATTGGCGGTGAGAGCGCCCAATCCGGTCGAGACATACAAGAGCGCGCCGTTCGCATTGTCCGCCGCCGCCAAGCCGAATCCGCCGAAAGTCGTGGTGTAGCTGCCGTTTGCGGTCCAATTACCAGAGACGAGCGAATATTTGTTGATCGTTCCCGCTGTGTTGCTGGTGGCGGATAGAATGTAGAGAATGTCGTAGGTCGTTCCATTATCTCCCGAGGAAATCAGTTGGAAGTCCTGGCAGGCGGACAAATTCGTCAATCCTGGCAGGCCGGTGACCGTTCCACCGCTCGTGGCGGAAATCGTGGAAACGGCGATGACCGTCGCCGTGCTCGACGCCTGCAATCCATAAACCGTGCCGCCAAAGCTTTTTACACCCCGCAGATTGGCGGTGGGACTCGGCGTGGTTGTGGAATTGGTGTAAAGTCCTCCCTGGTCGCCGATGAACCAATTCGTGTTATTCAAGCTGGTGGCCGAGCGGGCCTGGTTGCTGGACGCGCCGGTATAGGTGGCGGGTAATGCGAAGGTTCCGGCCGCATTCAAGGTGCCGACTCCACGGGCGGTCAGGGTGTTGGCGTTTGCGGAGGTATTGGTCGAGTTGTGACCGGCAAATGCCAGCAAGGAGCCATCGTTACTGCGCGAGAGATAACCGGTGCTGGTGGCAGATCCGCTGAAGCGCAGTCCATTCGGTGGGGTCACTCCATCAATCAAAATCGTGTTGGACGGTGACTGGCCTGCCGTGGTCGTGTTGAGTTCGACAATCGAGCCGGTGGTATTAGTGGTAGAGGCCGCTGCTTGGAAGACAGCAATATTCCCCGCAGTGAATGAAGCCGCATGGAGCGCGCCGAACATCGACAGCGACGCGAGGCAGGAGTGAAATAGTTGTTTTCGAATCATGTTGGTAGTGGGCGGAATGTTCGTCAGACAGCGCATGGCCCTTCGGAAGCCGATCTACTGTTGAACTCGCAGATGACAGTCCGTGCGGGGCCGTTTTCCAATCGTTGGAATGTGACGTTTTTGTTTCCCGATGACGTCGATCAAAATTCAACGGATCAGCGGCAGGTTCCCTGAATTATGAGGCCAATTGCCGGAAAATAACCAAATCGGCGCTTCTGAACACATCTTGAAATTTTCTCGATGACGGCTCTTGCCAAGCTGGATCACTGTGCATAAGCCCTGCGGCGAAATGGCAAATATCGGTTCCTTCTCGTTCCCGACCACTGGTTTTGACGCTGTAATTTTTGATTGCGACGGCACGCTCGTTGACTCGATGCCTGCGCATTTTGAGGCTTGGTGCGAAGCGCTTGCACTCCACGGCGCGAGCGGAGTTTTCAAGGAAGATGTATTTTTCGCCATGGGCGGGCGGCCCACGATGGACATCGTCGTCGAGCTGAATGACGAATATAATCTGAAGCTGGACCCGGCTGCTGTGGCGTTGGCGAAGCGCGAGGCCTTCCTCAGACGCCTGGACAGCGTGACCCTGATCGAGGAAGTTGCCGCCTTTGCCGAACGGCTCCGCGGCAAAGTGCCAATGGCGATCGCGACGGGCGGCTCGCGGATGGTGATCGAAAAAACCCTGAAGATCGTTGGCATTTCTGATTGGTTCGATGAAGTGGTGACCGCAGATGATGTGGCCGAGGGAAAGCCCGCCCCTGATATTTTCCTGAGAGCGGCGAAATTACTCGGTGTGAGTCCCTCGAAGTGCCTGGCGCTGGAGGATGCGCCCGCCGGAATTCTTTCAGCCCAACGGGCCGGGATGCAGGTGATTGAGATTCCCTCGCCGCTCATTTCAAGCGGCTGCTAGACCCGTCGCTGTTAGTCTGATAGTTTATCCAGCGACACTGCAAGCGAGTCGATCGTTTCCATCGAGTGGGCTGCGGAAAGACTGATACGAAGCCTGGCTGTGCCACGCGGAACCGTTGGGTAACGGATGGCGGGAACGAGGAAGCCAGCTTGCTCAAGAGCGGTGGAGGCGAAGAGCGAAACTTCGTTAGATCCTAACACTTTTGGGATGATGGGCGTAAGTTTCGTCGAAAGTCTGGCGATATTTTGCTGGAGAGTTTTCCGCAGGATTTTCCCCTCGTCGGAGCGGATGAGGGCGATGGAGGCGATGGCAGCGTGCGCGAGTGCGGGCGGCGGGGCGGTAGAGTAGATGAAAGAGCGGGCGCGATTGGTGAGAAGGTCGATCCAGTCGCGGGAGGCGGCGAGGTAGCCGCCGGAGAGGCCTGCTGCTTTACTAAGGGTGCCCATTTGGAAGGTGACGCGCTGTTGGAGATTTTCCTGCTCGGCGAGGCCCATCCCGTTTCCGCCAAGGACTCCGAAGGCGTGGGCCTCGTCCAGTAGCAGAAGTGCCTCGTAGTTTTCTGCTAGCTCGACGATTTCGCGCAGTGGGCAAAGGTCGCCATCCATGCTGAAGATGGACTCGGTGGCGACAAGGATGCGGGCGTTAGAATGTTTCGCGCGGATGGAAATCAAGAGTCGCTCTAATTTCCCGAGATCATTGTGGGGGAAAACGCGGAGGGTGGCACCTGATAGACGGGCGGCATCGACGAGGCAGGCATGAGAGAGCTTATCGAGGATGACAAAATCCGATTTCCCAACGACGGCGGGGATCACGCCGAGGGCAGTCGCGAAGCCGGAGGAAAAGGTGATTGCAGCCTCAGTTTGTTTCGCTTCGGCGAGGGCTTCTTCTAGCAGCCGATGGGGCGGCAGCGTCCCGCAAACGAGGCGGGAGGCGGCGGAACCGGCACCGAAGCGTTGCACGCCTTCGATAAGCGCGGCCTTAATTTCCGGGTGACCGGCGAGGCCGAGGTAGTCGTTAGACGCGAAGTTCCAGAGGGTGCGGCCCTCGCGACTCACTTGGGTTCCGGTTGGCGAATCAAGCGGACGCAGACCGCGCAACAATCCCTCGGCAGCGAGCTGGCGGAGGGACTCGGCGGGGCTGGACATGAGGAAATGTTAGAGTCCGGACGCAGGACGCTCCAGTGCCCAGGCAAGAAGTTTACTGGAGTCTGTCCAGATGTGCGGAGTCGTGGATTTCAGAACCACGACGATGACAGAGCGTCCATTGAGGGAGCCACTGGCAACGAGGCAACGCCCGGCAGCGTTGGTAGTTCCAGTCTTGAGGCCATCGCAATAGGGGACAGTTTTTAAAAGCTTGTTAGTATTTTCAATGAGCCGGGTGTGGCCGTCATTGAATTGGAATTCAAAGGCCTTGGTCGCGGTGAAGGAGCGGATGAGCGGGCTGCGGTAGGCCGCTCGGGCGGCGATGGCCATGTCGCGGGCGGTGGAATATTGGCCGGGCATCGGCAGTCCGTTAGGGTTGATGAAATTTGAGTTTCTCATGCCAAGGGAAGCGGCTTTGCGATTCATCAGAGCCGCGAAACCTTCGATGCTGCCGCCGACATCGCGGGCGAGGGCGCGGGCGATGTCATTGGCGCTTTTTACCATAAGGACTTTGAGAAGTTCGCGGCGGGGATAGGCATCGCCGGGCTTCACATCGAGGCGTGTCGGTTCGCAGGCTTCATCGATCGGCTGAATGGTGACGGGTTTATCGATGTCTCCGGCATCAAGAATGCAGAGGGCGGTGATGATTTTCTGGGTGCTGGCGACGGCCCGGGGAGCATCAGCATTTTTCGCGTAGAGCACACGACCACTCACAACATCGACGACAATGGCACTTTCACCGGTGATGGGCGGCGGTGCAGTCGGTGGGATCGCGGCGACACGGACCGATTGACCATCTTCTTCTGCTTGCCCACTTCCCGAGGATTGCTCGATACCAGGTTGCAAACGTGGCGGGGGCTTCCCGCCGCAAGAAGTGACAAGCGCTCCCGTAAATGCGAGAGCGACCAGACGGGCAAAAAACAACCGTGACATGCGGCGCATCATCTTCATTCACACCCTCGCATCAAGCCGGGAATGAGGAGATTGACGGATTCTGGACTCATAATCTACTGCCTCGGCGCTGGGACGCCATCGACGATGGCTTGTAAAACATCATCCACGTCTTGCCCACTAATGGCAATTTCGGGGGTGAGTTGCACGCGGTGACGGAGAACCGGCAGGGCGGCGCGCTTAATGTCATCTGGGGTGACGAAGCTCCTGCCATCGAGGGCGGCGAACGCCTTACCGATTTTCACAAGGCTGATCGCGCCACGGGTGCCCGCGCCTAACGAAACAGAGCGGGACTCACGCGTGGCCTGTGCAAGGGCCACCGCATAGCCGACGACTTCCGGGACCACGAGCACCGCCGCAGTGGCTTGTTGGGCTGCAACGATTTCCTGCGGACCGCAAATCACTGAGACTCCACTGTCCGTCTCGCCGGGAGTTTCCGCAGCGGCACGAGTGACGATTTCGCACTCTGCCTCACGCACCGGATAGTCAATGAGAACCTTCATGATGAAGCGGTCGAGCTGGGCCTCGGGCAGGGGATAAGTGCCCTCATGCTCCACCGGATTCTGGGTGGCTAGGGTCATAAATGGCGGAGTGAGCTTGAGGGTTTCACCGTCGATGGTGACTTGGAGTTCCTGCATGACTTCCAACAGAGCGGACTGGGTCTTAGCAGGGGCGCGGTTGATTTCATCGGCTAGAAGCAGATTGGTAAAAACCGGCCCCTGGCGGAGCTGGAAAGTCTGGCTTTTCATGTCGAACAAACGGAAGCCCGTGACGTCCGATGGCATGAGATCCGGTGTGAACTGAATCCGCGCGGAAGCTCCGCCGAAGGTCTTAGCAAGCGTGGTGACGAGGTGAGTTTTTCCAAGACCTGGCTTACCTTCCAACAGCACATGGCCACCAGCTAACAAGGCAGCCAGAACCTGCTCGATGACGATGTCCTGACCGAGGATCACACGGCGGACCTGCTCGCGCATTTGCTGGATCAGTTCCGCTAGATTGTTGTTAGCTAGGGATGGGGGAGCGTAGGGATCAGGAGTCATAAATGGGTGGATCAGTGGAGGACTTGAAGCAAGCGTTGGAGATCCGCAGTGGTGCGGGTGAGAATGGCGGCATCCGGCGGGGCGGCTTCTGCTAGGGCGCGAAAAACCCGCTCGCGTGGTAGCCCGGCACGGTCGGCAAGGAACTGGAAAAAATCATCATCGCGCCGTCCGGCACGCGCGCTCAGACGTTGGCCGCGCTCAACGATCTGCCCGCGCAAGGGAGACAGCAGAGCCGCCGCCCGGTCCAGCCGCCATTGAAAATCGCCCAGCGCTTCTAGGTGATGCTCGTAGCCGCGTAAAGCGGATGCGCCCGCCGCCGCTTCAATGGGGCCGAAACGGGTGAAATTTTTCCACAACCAGAGCAGAGTAAGAAGCCCTAACGCTATCAGAATTGGCCAAAGTTGATCGCTCAAAAGTCCCCACAGCGAAAGCCCTGAGCCGCGCAGGAAGCCGATATTTCCCTCATACCCAGTCGCCCTGATCAACGCATCTAATAGATCCGCGTTTTCCTTCTCCCCAATCCAGCGATTCCGAAACAAGCGACCGTCGGTTAGCACCGTCATCCTTCCTTCACCATATTCGACCGAGGCGAAAACTCCGGGTTTCCCGCCATCGACCGCCACGCTGGTTTCTGATTGAGCATCAATTTCGTAGGTTTCCCCGCCGAACTCGATATCCTTTGCAGTCACGGTGCTTTTCGTAAATCCTGGGTCTTTCAGCTCGATTTCCGCCCGCTCTAACATTTGGATGAGCGCGGGTTGTAATTTCTGTTTGCCCGGATCGCCTGACCAGTCGTTAGTTTCCGCATTCGCGTGCTCAACTAACAGGACGAGGTGTCCGCCCTTGTTCACCCAGTCTTCGATCCGCCGGGTGAAACTTTCGTTCCCGAGGATCGACGCTGGGACAAACCACACGGCATCGCCAAACTCCGGCGCGGTCCACGTCGCGAGCGACCGGACTTTGCCTTCGTATTGCGCGGCAAAGCGCTCGGCAGCGAGCCACGGGTTGACCCGCGCCTTTCCTTTGTAGCCGATCTCACGCTTTACCTCGGTGTAATCGCAGGATGTTAGGGTGAGACCGGCGAGCAGCATGATGAACCATTTCACCGCGCCCCTCCTTCCCGGAATGGCCATTGCCCGCAGAGCCGTAGCACCTCCTCATCCGCCGGTCTAACACCTGCATACGCTAGTCCGATCCACATTCCGGTGATCATGCGGAAATAATCTGGATGTACCGCCGCGCCCGCCAGCTCCACGCGCCTCACACAGTCGCCCTCCGTATCGGACTCCTGGATTTCCACCCGGCCCGGCTCCATCACCCGGGAAATTGAACCCCGATAAAGAAGGCCGAGCGCTTCTTGGTGCCGCCCTTGTTGCCACAACACCCAAGCCGCAATGGGGACATCGGCTGGCAGGGTGTCTGGTGAAATATCCATCCCCATGACCACCCGTGCGGTGGGAGCTAGCCTTTTTTCCTTCTCGCCCCCTCCGCGCAGGATGAAGACGTGGCGGTATTTCCAAACCATCCAGCCGATCAATCCAACTAACAAGACTACAGCGCAGACGGCGAAGACTTTTCCCAGCAATTCAATGATTCCAATGGGCAAACTGCCGGATGGCTTCGAGCTGCTTTTGGGAATTTTATCCGTCACCGTATGCACGATGAATGCCTTGTCCGCCTTCACATCGCGGATGACTTCGGCAGGTGTCCGCGATTCCGCGCCTTGGGCCGTTAGACCTAGCATGAAAAACGAAATCACCACCACCGCTACTTTCGCCAGCCTCTGCGCCAGCCGTTTGAATGCCAGTTCCACATCCCAGCCCTCGATCCAAGTCCGGTTGTTGATGTAAACTCCGAAGCCCGCTCCGACCACGAACACGTCGGTTAGAGACATGGCCACCATCACACAGGCAGTCACCGTCCTGAGAATCAGCAGCGGGATTTCTCTCGGGAAATTAGGATCCCAGGATTCTCTCGCCTGTTGCCAAGCAGCGTCTTGTCCCTCCGGAATAAATATCAGAACCAATCCGAGAATCCCCATGCCGATCCATACCGCCGCCGCGTCCGAGATGAAATAAATCCACATCACTACGCCTTCGCCGCGACGCACAACTTGCCCACAACGCTGCTTGTAAGCCTTGCCCCGCAAGCCTTCAAGATCCTCGACTGCTAGAGTCACAGGCAGCCATGGAGAAAACCGCGCCCATAGAAATCGATAGAAAAATCGCCGCCACCATGCCCGCGGAATTTCCGCCCATACGGATCGCCACGACGGCTCTTCGCCGAAAAGCCGCCGACTCAGCTCGAACAACACCATCCGCGAACCCACCGGTTTCCACCACCAGAACAGAAGTAATAACAGCGTCGGATGCTCCCATAACAGCACCGCCGCGATGGCCGTGGGCACACCCAGCGCCAGCCACCAAACGGAAATGCAGCGCCAGAAACTCCGCCGCACCATCGCGAAGCCCAAGTCCACCGCCTCCCAATCGCTGCGCGGACGGATCTCCGCCGTCACGGTGTCAAGACGCATGGCCGGATCTCCTTCCCGCGAGTGAGAAATAAGCGATATGCAACGCCCAGCCGATGATCCCTACGGTGTATTTCAAATTGGAAGGAATCGCCTGTGCCGACCAGAAGCCCTCCACTACCGCCGCCATTGAGGTCATAATGGCTGCTCCATAAATCAAGGGCAGCGCTTGTTTGGACGCCTCCACCAGTGCTCGGACACGCGGCAAGCGACCGGGCCGCAGGATCGCGAGACCAAGCCGCATCCCCGCCATTCCAGAAACGACCATGCCTAACAATTCAAATGACGAATGCCCCGCGACAAACGACCAGAACGATTCCGGGTTACACGCATGGTCCACATAACCCGCCGCCGCGCCCAGTTGGAAACCGTTGAAAAGCAGATAGAACAAAGTACCCAGCCCCGCTCCCATCCCGCCTGCGAAGATTCGGAAGTCGATTGCCACATTGTTATAAATATAGAAACAGAACATCATGAAATTCGAACCATACTCAGAGCGCAGGTGACTGAGTTGTTCTTCTTTTCCCCCATACATCTGTTCCATTGACGCCATTCCGTCCGCGCCTAACACCGCTTGAATCCAGCGGATATCGTGGTTTGCGGAGAGCAACATCGCAAAAAACGGCAGCCAGAAGACTGCATTGCAGAGCCAGAACAAGCGCCATTCCTTCCGCACCGTCTGAGGAAAGGTGACCGCCACGAATGATAATACTTTTTCCCAACTCCCCCGCCGAGTCTGATAGATTAACTCATAGCCGCGGATCACCAGTTCATTCAGCCGCTCGGTGATGCGCCCACTATACATCCGCGACTCCGCAAGTGATAGATCCAGACTCAGCTCGCGGAAAAGGCGTGGCAGTTTCTCCGCTTCCGGGCCGGCCTTGCCCTTTTCTATCAGCGATACCAGCGACTCATATTCCGCCCAGCGTACCCTATTCCGATCCTCGAAATCCCCGGAGGTCACCGCTCCCTCCTTTTCTCCTGGACCCAATGCGCCATCGCCATCAGACGGCTCACACCCGCCGCGCCCGTCGCGCCGCTCAGGATTTCCACTTGGTCCGCAATTTCCGCCCGCCTGCCGTCCGACCACAATCCGGCGCGTTCGCGGAACAAGGCCAACGCCCGCATTTCGTTAGCCGTTAGACCCACGGGCAAGGGCAATGCGTTGATCGGCGGCGGCGCGGTGATCACCGGCAGCGGCGGGATGCGATCGTAGATCACCACCGTCCCGCCGCCAGATCGCCCAAACGTTGAAACCGTCGCGTCGCCAAACAACTCGTCACTCCGAAGATGTAGGTAAAAAACGGCATCCCGTCGATGAACCTCAAGAAATTCCGCACCACCGCCTGCCCCAGCGTAATTGGCGAGCCGGTGGCCTGCACCACCCGCAGTCCCATCGCTCGTTTGCCCGGCGTGGCCCCGCGTTTTCCCGCCTCGAAAATCACCGGATACAGCCAGTCCATGAGGAACCATGCCAGCATCATCACCCCGCCCACCACCTTCCCTCCGATGGCGATTCCCGCGAAGCCCATGATGATCCCGCCGATGGTGAGCACCGCCGCGCGGATCAATAAATCAATCACATAAGCCCCCGCACGCAGCATCGGCCCGGCCATCCGCAGGCGGATTTCTATCCCCTCAGCCAGCTCCACCGCTTGCAGGGTGTCGAGTTTTTCAATTTCCGCCATGTGCCAGTGCTGCGGAAAGGCTAACGGGGTGAGACGGGAGGTAAAGGCTCTGGACGGGAAATCTTGGAGGTGGATTAGTGGCGGGTAATGAGCTTCAGCTTCTTGGACTGCTACAGCCTGCTGCGCGTCGGCATGGACAGCAGGGCTGTCACACGAAAGCGGCAGCAGGCTGCACGCAGTCCAAGACCTTTGAGGGATTTGCCACGCACTCGTCCTCATTTTCTGCTTTTCATAAGGCGCAATCACCTCACTCTGGCAATTAGTTCTTACTGACATGCACTCCAAAAGACTCACTCCCACTTTCTTCGTTCTTTCTCTAGCACTCTGCTCCACTTCGAATCGGCTAAACGCTGACACCTCCGGATATTTTACATACACGGATGAAGGGAACTCGATCACCATCAACCATTACGATCATAAAGGTTTCGGTGGGCACGTGAATATCCCGTCGAACATTGCGGGGAAGCCAGTCACAGTCATCGGTGAAAATGCGTTTGAAGGTTGCCACCTGTCCAGAGTAACGATCCCAGTTGGTGTCACGACCATTGGCGATTATGCATTCGACTCTTGCAGCACACTGACCGAGGTAGCCATCCCGTCAAACGTCACTAACATCGGTGGATTCGCGTTCTACGGATGCAACCTGATAAGCGTATCCATCCCTGCCAGCGTTACCAGCATCGGGAATTCCCCGTTCACTGATTGCACGCAACTGGCTAACATCAACGTGGATGTGGGTAACTTGAATTACTCCAGTTTGAATGGAGTTCTGTTCAACAAATTGGAGACTGTGATCTTAGAATATCCAGCCGGTAGAAATGGAAATTATTTAATACCAGCGAGCGTCACAGACGTAGGGGCTTATGCCTTTGATCACTGCGGCGGATTGAATAGTGTGACCTTTCCTTCAACTGTCACTAGCATCGGCGATGTTGCCTTCGGATATTGCGCGGGTCTAACTAGCGTGACTCTCCCCTCTGCCGTCAACAATCTCGGAAACTATGCATTTTTCGAAGCAGGCCTTACCAGAGCGAAATTTCTTGGAAATGCGCCTATGATGGGCACGTCGGTCTTTGATAACACTTCGGTGAATTTCACCGTATTTTACGTCTCGTCCAAATCGGGGTTCAGCTTTCCGATATGGCAAACCTATCAATCGCTTGGCGTTCCCGAAGGCCCTGAAATCGATGTCCAACAACCCGTGAGAACCCAACTCAAAAGTGGTATTTCGAAAAAAAGCTTCGGTACTGTGGCCTTTGGCAAAACAGGTGTCACAAAAACCTTCACCATCGGGAATAGTGGAAATGCAGATCTGACCGGCCTCACAGTTTTCAAGGATGGGCCTGATGCGGCTGATTTCGACATTTCTGTCCTAAGCAAGACTTCCCTTGTCATAGATGAAGTCACAACTTTTAAGGTGTCATTCAAGCCCACCATCGCAGGCACCCGCAACGCGACCATCCACATCACCAGCAACGACGCGAATGAAAATCCCTTCGAAATCAAAGTCACTGGCATGGGAGTTGTTCCGTAAGGTAGCCAGATTTGCGGAGAATGCCGTCTGATAGAATCCTCGCTCGCAGGCCGCCGCGGAAATTTTCCTTGAGGAACTCTTCCGCACCGGGGCAGGCGGCTTGGTCCATCCAGTAGCAGGGTTTGCATTCCTCGGTGGCTTCAAATT